>NZ_CALMGQ010000033.1 GCF_937863595.1 uncultured Cytophaga sp. | reverse complement strand
CGTAGAACAGTAAATATCCTCGAAATATGTTTATAGGGCTCGACTGTTAAAAAGTTTTTAGTTTAGTATCATTTTGATCAACTAGCATATATTCATAATATTAACGTTTTTATAACCATTCAATACGTAGCACATGTCAAAGTATATCGAGTTAAAACAACATGTCTATTTTGAGAATTTAGATTCCATTCGTTTTATTGCTGCATTAATGGTTTTATTTTCCCATGCATTAAGTGAATCATATGTTTTCATTCCTATAGAATATTCAGTTGTTACAACCTTCTTAAATTTAGTAAGCAATGGTGGTTTAGGAGTTTCGATATTCTTTGTTTTAAGTGGTTTTCTAATTACCTATTTGTTAATTGTTGAAAGAGAAACTAAATCTAAAATTTCTTTAGGTAATTTTTATATGAGAAGAATCTTAAGAATTTGGCCACTTTATTTTGCGGTAATTATTTTCGCATTTGTAGCATACCCCTTAGCTAAATCATTTATTGGAATAAAAGGAGAAGGGTTTGCAAATATTATGTATCACATGGTGTTTTTGAGTAATTTTGATTTGATCCATATGAAACAGACAAATATTGATGCTATTCCTACTTCTCAAGCGATTAATTGGTCTGTGTCAATCGAAGAACAATTTTATTTATTTTGGCCGCTTATATTCGCTTTTTTACCTAAAAAAATGTGGTTGTTTAGCATACTGTCTGTAATCGCAATTTCAATACTTTTTAGAATGCAAAATTATGAAAATAAAGATATTTTATACTTTCATACCTTGTCCGTATTATTAGATTTAGGGATTGGTGGACTTTTTGCTTTTCTTGTTACACAAAAAAAACAAGCTGAAGAATTTTTTAAAAATATTTCCACACGTACTCATTGTTTATTTTTTGTTCTTTTTTTTGGCTTGATTTTTTATAATCAAGAATTGTTTGACTTTAAATATGGGCTAGCAATAGGTAGGGTATTTATTTCATTCTCCATTGCACTTATTATAACAGCGCAAGCAATGACAACTTCAAATACTTTTTTAAATCTTAAAAATTTCAAGTTAGGGACATATTGGGGTAAATATACCTATAGCATTTATTTGTTGCATCCAATATGTTTAACCTTTTCAGATGTATGTTCTAGAGTGTTTAATATTCCAATGGTTAATTTTATAAATACATTTATATGGGGAGTATTAGCCATTGTATTGACATTTATAGTCAGTAAAATAAGTTATGATTATTATGAGTCCTATTTTATTCGTTTGAAACATAAATTTTCAATATTAAAATAAAATACAGTTTCAGTTATTTTTATTTGAAGCAATAATCTTTCTTATATAGTCAAAACTTAAATTTGCTATGATTTAGTCTTTGGATTATTCAGTCGATAATCAAAGACATTGTGGTCGCTAGTTTTATGCGGAGAATAATCTTCTTAATATCCGCATATATTGCGTATATTATTCTTGTATATGCGGAGATTAACCCATATATTAGATGCATAATATGCGGAGAATAATGAGAGGGTATATCTATCAAAAAACAAATTGGCCTTTATTTGCATGGGATAACGAGCGTTTGCTTGGTTTGCTCGCAGAGGTGCGTCACATGCAAGGTCGATTATTGGGTAGGATGGAAGCAATAGGTTTTGATTTGCGCGATGAAGCAACCTTATCTACTCTTACAATGGATGTATTAAAATCTAGTGAGATAGAAGGTGAAGTATTACAACCCGAACAAGTGCGTTCTTCTATAGCTCGTAAACTCGGTATGGATATCGTTGGGTTGGTTCCTTCTGATAGAAATGTAGATGGTGTGGTAGAAATGTTGTTGGATGCTACACAGCAGTATCAAAAGCCTCTGAATACTGCTCGTCTGTTTGCTTGGCATACATCACTATATCCAAAAAGTAAAAACACTATGTATACTATAGAAGTAGGGCAGTGGCGTACAGATTCAACTGGGCCGATGCAAGTCGTGTCAGGTGCTATGGGAAAAGAACGGGTGCATTTTGAAGCGCCTGCTGCCAAAATCCTAAAAGCCGAAATGAAACAGTTTATAGATTGGTTTAATAAAGAGCATTCCTTAGACCCTGTATTGAAAGCTGCGGTAGCGCATCTTTGGTTTGTAACCGTACACCCGTTTGACGATGGAAATGGTCGCATTGCCCGTGCAGTAACCGATATGTTGTTGGCACGCTCCGATGGAAGTCCACAGCGGTTTTATAGTATGTCTGCTCAAATACGTGTGGAACGTAAAGGCTATTATGATGTCTTAGAAAAAACGCAGCAAGGTAGTTTAGATATAACTGACTGGCTTGAGTGGTTTCTAAACTGTTTAAAACATGCATTGCTCGCAACGGATGCGATGCTTTCTGAAGTATTGTCTAAAGCCACATTTTGGAAGAAACATAGCGACACGGTTTTCAACGAGCGACAAAAAATGATGTTGAATAAACTCTTCAATCAGTTTGATGGAAAATTAACGACTACAAAATGGGCGAAGATAGCAAAGTGCTCTCAAGATACTGCCCTGCGTGATATACAAGATTTGATGGCCAAAGATGTGTTAGCGAAAGAAGAAGCGGGCGGGAGAAGTACGGGGTATGTGGTGAAGTATTAAAACGGTCAGTAAAAGAATATTAATGATTTTCAATTAAAACGAAATAGAATGTTTCTATGATTTATAGTCTTAATTTTTTACTAGCCTCTCCCAATATAGTTTTGTTTTTTCTAATACTAATAGTATTTAAAATTAGTAATCGGAAAGAGAATCCATTTACGAAAATTAGATTTTGGGTAATACAAATTCTAGCTGGATTTGTATTGGCAGCAATTGGAATTGTAAGCTTAGTTTATGTATTGAGAATGAAACCTTCAGAAGAGGATAATCTTGCCAATGATCTTGGACAGGAAACAATTGATGATATTGAAATTGTTCAATGGAAGGAGACGGATACCATGCATATAGAAAATAAAGAAGAATTTATTAAACGGCTGAAGCAGGTTGAAGTAGATGGGCCACTTAAGTTTGTACATAAAGGGCGAATTATTTTTACTAGAATGGACGGAAGTAAAGATAGTATAGATACAAATGGTATTTCATTTGGCCCATACAAAGGCAAATGGTATCATTCAGAAAAAAATATGTTACAAGAATATTTTAAGTGACGATTCTAAATTCTCTAATCTAACAAATCCTAATTCAACCAAGCTCCAGTCTTTAGCGATAAGCGGTGACTGGTGCCCATCACTTTAATAAAAACAAAAAAAATGGCCGATCAGCATTGCACTGTCGGCCATTTTCTATTTATACTAAACTTCTAATTAGTCCATTCAAATTAAGCAACAATTGCTTTCATTTCAGTCATTGCTTCACGCAATTCAGCACCAACCAATTCAATTGGGTGCGAACGCAATACTTCGTTAACCGCGATTAACATTTGGTTGTCAACACCGTTGTCTTTACCAGCGTTGTATGGTTTACCAATAATGTCAGTTTCTACCGTTTTCATGAAGTTCGCCAATAAAGGCTTACACGCGTGATCGAATAAATAACAACCGTACTCAGCAGTATCAGAAATTACACGGTTCATTTCGAATAATTTCTTACGAGCGATTGTATTCGCGATAAGTGGCGTTTCGTGTAATGATTCGTAGTATGCAGATTCATCAATGATACCTGATTCAGTCATTGTTTCGAATGCCAATTCAACACCCGCACGAACCATAGCAACCATCAACAAACCGTTGTCATAATATTCTTGTTCAGAGATTTTAACATCACCAGCTGGAGTTTTTTCAAACGCCGTTTCGCCTGTTGCAGCTCTCCATGTCAATAAGTTTTTATCGCCAGCAGCCCAATCTTCCATCATGATGCGAGAAAATTCTCCGCTCATAATATCATCTTGATGCTTTTGGAACAATGGACGCATGATATCTTTTAATTCTTCAGATACTTGGAACGCCTTGATTTTAGCAGGGTTTGATAGACGATCCATCATACCGCTGATGCCACCATGTTTCAATGATTCTGTGATAACTTCCCATCCGTACTGGATCAATTTAGAAGCATATCCTTTATCAATACCTTTTTCAACCATTTTGTCGAAGCAAAGGATAGAACCCGTTTGCAACAAACCACAAAGGATTGTTTGCTCACCCATTAAATCAGACTTCACTTCAGCAACGAAAGAAGATTTCAATACACCAGCTCTATCGCCACCTGTACCTACGCAGTATGCCATTGCATATGCCCAACCTTTTCCTTCTGGATCATTTTCAGGGTGAACAGCGATTAATGTAGGAACGCCGAAACCTCTTTTATATTCTTCGCGAACTTCAGAACCTGGAGACTTAGGAGCAACCATGATTACTGTGATGTCCTTACGAATCTGCATACCTTCTTCAACGATGTTGAAACCGTGAGAATACGATAATGTAGAACCTTTTTTCATTAATGGCATAACAGCAGTTACAACAGCCGTGTGTTGTTTATCTGGAGTTAAGTTGATTACTAAATCAGCCGTAGGAATTAATTCTTCGTACGTACCAACTTTGAAACCATTTTCAGAAGCATTCAAAAATGATTGTCTTTTAGAATCGATTGCTTCTTTACGTAATGTGTACGAAACATCCAATCCTGAATCACGAAGGTTTAAGCCTTGGTTCAAGCCTTGTGCACCACAACCTACGATTACAATTTTTTTACCTTTTAACGCAGTAACACCGTCAGAGAATTCACTTCTATCCATGAATTCGCAAACACCTAATTGATCTAGCTTGTCTCTAAGAGAAAGTGTGTTGAAATAATTTGCCATTTGATTATGTATCTGTTTATGTAATTACAAGTTGAGAAATCAAAATTGCATAAAATTCCTTTAAAAACATGGTTGTTTTGTTCTTTTTTAGGTACAATTTATGGTTTGTTTATATTTGTTTTTAGTGGATAAATCGTAAGTGTCAGATAGTCAATAATAAATATACAAATCTACATGTGTATTATTATTGGTTCATGTACCATGAGGCATGGTTTAAGTATGCCGATAGGATGAGTATACCATTACCAAAGGGTTGGCATGCGACAAGTATGATCGATAGTTATGAATTATTACTGTATAGATTATATATATCTTGTACATCTATATGAGGTTTACACCTTTACTTATATTCATCGTGTAAAAAATAAGGTTTATTTTCCAACGGCGATTAATTTGTTTGTAAGATTTTAAAAGTATCGTACCAATTCAATTTTGTATCTTTGGCAATAATTTAACGTTGGAATTAATCTAACGTTTTTTGGTAATTTATTGAATTAGATTTATGAAAAAGACTTTCTTATTTTTATTATTGGCATTGTTGCTATGTCAATTAATTTTGGCGCAAGAATTCACAAACTATACACTTTATAATACTGCAACAAATACTTTTAAAGGGAATAATATAAAATCTTTGCATCAAACTAAAAGCGGAAGTTTGTTTTTAATTACCGACGGTGGTATATCATCTAACTACAATAATGTCTGGAAAACGACTTCATCGTTAAATGATTTTATTTTTCAGGTTGAAGATTTTTATGAAATTGATGGAGATACGATTTTGTTACTTATGAATGGACAGGAAAGTTCTAAAATGATTGTTGCTAAATATAATTATGCAACAAATACGATTAAGAGAGATTCGACCCATGCAATTGAAAAGTACCTAAATATAATAGGGCCTTCATGTATTGAAATGGATGGTGATGGAAATTTTTGGGTCGGAACCCAATACCAAGGCTTATCAATAGTTAATAAAGACAGCTTAGTGGTTCAGTATACCTACGATTTTTTCAATAATACTTCACCAATTGGAACGAATGAGATTAGTACAATCTATAAGGATTTGCAGGACAACATGTGGGTCGGAACACAATCGGACGGCTTATATAAATTTGATGGTTTAAATTGGACGCATTATATTGATATATTTAAAAACGAGTCAAGCTCTTTAAGAGCTAATCGTATAAATCAAATAATACAAGATGCAAATACATTTTGGGTGGCGACTGATTTTGGACTTGTTTCTTTTGATGGAACACAATGGAAAAAATCATGGCCGATAAATCAAATTGTTTACGGCCCCTTTATGATTTATAGTATAAATATTGATTCGGAGAATGTTGTTTGGGCGGGTTCAAATTATGGATTGTATACATTGAAAAATGATGTTTGGGAGTCAAAGATTTTTCCAGATATTGTTTCTAATACATATACATTTAATAAAATCCAATCCATTCAAATTGATGATACTGGTACTAAATGGCTCGGTACAGATTATGGTATTGTTGAATATTCAGATGCATTTGTTAAAAGGACTGTGACGGATGGTTATGAAGCAACCAATGCATTTTCAATACAAATAGATAAACAAGATAATGTATGGATCGGACATTACTTAGGCATATCAAAATATGACGGTTCTACTTGGTCAAATTATAATAGGTATCATGGTGTTTTAGAAAGTACTTACAATTTTGCTATCGATTCAAAAAATCAGAAGTGGCTAGCTGGACAATATGGTGCATGGGAATTTAATGATGCCGATACTTCTATAGCTAGCATTTGGGGTTTCTACGGCCCACCTCTTAAAAGTAGTACAGTTAATGAAATAAAAATAAGTTCTACAGATCATGTTTGGGTTGCTTCTGATGATGGTTTGTCTCATTATGATTTGAATAATTGGACATCTTATACAACAGCTGATGGATTGCCGCATAACCGTGTTCGCAGTTTGGCTATTGACAAAAATGACAATGTTTGGATTGGGACAGATAATGGTCTTGCACGTTTATCCCCCGATAATACATGGTATTATTATAACCCTGGCAGTACTACTGAGCTGTATTCAAATTATGTATTAAATATATGTATAGATAAAAACAACAATGTCTGGTGCTCATCACCCCAAGGCCTTCAATTTTTTGATGGTGTAAAATGGACTGTATATAATTTTCCAGCATTTGTTGGAATTAATGATATTAAAGTGGATGCTGAAAATGTAATTTGGGTTTGTGCATACGACGCTATTTATAAATTTGATGGTGAAGTATGGGAAATCTTTAAAGATTTCTTAGATTTCTCATCGAATATTTATGAAATGGCTATTGATCAAAAAGGGAATAAATGGCTTTGTTTGGATGGAAATTCGATTGTAAAATTCAATGATAATGGACCTGGATCTAAAGCCACAAAAAATAAAGTGTTCGGTTATGTATTTAATGATATTAATAATAACGGAATTAAAGATACAGGAGAAAAAGGAATCCGTAATCAGATTATACAATTAACCCCCAATAATTTTGTAGCAACAGATAAGAATGGACAATTTATAACGTATGCCAATTTAGGCACAAATTCCTTTGTTTATAGAACACCACGGAATTGGATTGCAACTACAGATACTATAAAGTCATTTGCGTATAGCCAAGATGATGTAGTGGATACAATTTATTTTGGCATAGAACAGGATGAAAATGTCGTAGAATATGGCATAGATATCATGGCATCACGCTCACGAACGAGTTTTGATTCTCATTATTGGATTGATTATTATAACTTCAGTATACAAGAACAAACAGTTACGGTGAAATTTAAAGTAGACACCTTAGTTGATATTAAAAATATCACACCCACACCCTCATCTATAGATAAAAACGTAATTACTTGGAACTCGTTTTCAATGAAACCTTATGAAACAGGCCAGTTTCATATTTCAGCGATGATGCCTGATTTTAATTTTGCAGGTGATACACTCTTAAGTTACGCTTCGATGTTTGATGATCTACATATTGCTAAAGATACACTTCGCCAAATTCTTACAAATTCGTTTGATCCCAACGACAAACAGGTGAGAGAGGGATTTGGTAATGAAAATTATGTGTTGATGGGGACGCAATTAAAATATACAATTCGTTTCCAAAATACAGGTACTGATACTGCTTATAATGTTGTTATAAAAGATATGATTGATGCTAATCTTGATCTAACAAGTTTAAGCATAGTTGGGTCTAGTCATGCATGTAAGCTTAAAGTATATGGTAAGAATATGGTAAGCTTTATATTTGAAAACATCAATCTTCCACACCAAACAATGAACGATTCTGCAAGCAATGGTTTTGTGAGTTTTGTGATAAATCCGTTATCTTCTGAAATTGAAGAAAAAGAAACAGTTAGTAATTCTGCAGAAATTTATTTTGATTTTAATCCACCCATATATACAAATAAAGTTAGTAATGTTTATGTCACATCATATCCAAGCATCGTTGTAACTTCAACAAAAGATAAAATGTTGAACGAAATACATAATATCGTTATATATCCCAATCCAACACAAAACAATTTTACAATACATTATACTGGAAATGCAGATGTCTCAATTGTATTAATTGATGTAATGGGGAGTATAATTTTACAAAAGGAAATGACCACTCCGACTGAAACCATAAATACCTTGTGCGACCAAGCTCCTGGTATGTATCAAATTATTATATACGACAAGAATCAAGGAGTTGTAGGCAGGTCCAAGATTATAAAATTATAATTTTGGTTACTGATATATATATCAGTGAGTTTCTTAAAATTAAACAGGATCTCGCAGGATTAATTGTTAGGGTTGGTTCCTATGTATAATCAAGTACTTACTAGAATAGATATTTGAATATTCATTCACCTAAAACTTGGATGCAACGATACAATAAATTAATATCACTTTGATATTCTTGATACATGAGTAAAGGATCGAAATGATTCATAACTCACAAATCATAATTGCCTTTCCTTCGATTCGCCTTCAAATCTTTCTGAATCTTCTTGCCTTCCAATCGTTTATTCACCGAAGAAAACGTAGGCTTCGATGCTTTGCGAGGTTTATTCTCTTTAAAACAAAATGCAATCAGAATTGCTAATTTATCAATCGCTGTTTTTTTGTTTTGCAGCTGACTTCTACTCGTATCACAGGTTACACGAATCTCTCCGTCTTTATCAATCTTCGTTGGGATCTTTTCTAATATGCGTGCACGTGCATCGTCTGAGATTACGGTGGACTTCTCGGGAGACCAGTATATCTCTGCTTTCGTACTGACTTTGTTTACATTCTGTCCGCCGCTGCCACCAGATAATGACATTTGAAAACGTGCTTCTTGAATAATGCCGGATTCTTTCCAATAATCGGGGTTGCTATATCTGGGCGGAAACATCATGATTAATGGGCTTGAGTATATTTCTTTTCTCCTGCATAAATAGGCACATCCAATTTATTTTCTGCAGGTGGTATTGGGCACGTGTATTGGTAATTGTATACGCAAAATGGATTGTAAGCATAATTAAAATCAATCACAATAGCCTTATTGTTTTTTAATTCTACATCTAAATATCGACCACCTTTGTAGGTTTCGTTTTCATTTGATGCATCTGTAAAGGGGATAAACAGAACAGGCTTATTTTGAATGTCGTCGGGTAAGCGATACATCATAAGTGTTTGTAATGTGTCGTTAATCTTAAAACTTGCTTTTGCAAAAGGTATATAGAACGAGCGTTTGCCGTCTGTGCGTGGCATACTTATTAATTGTGTATCATTTGTAAACGTAATAAATGCATTTACTCGATATTTTTCAGAATAATCAAAATAGGATAGACCTGTAAAGGCTTCTTTGTCTTTGATGGGCGATTTAATCGACTTTCTAAAATTTTCATCTTTTTGTTCTCTGTACTTGGTATTGATGTCTGATTTAGAATCTACCTTAATACTCGATAGAATTAAACTCGCAACAATAATAAGTGCGCCCAGAACAAATACGATGCGTAATATTTGTTTTCGTTTTATGCTATAATATTTTTCCTTCATCTGCAAAGCTGTACCAGGTATGATTACAAATTATTACATGATCTAAGACAGGCGTTTCTAAGAACTTGCCCGCTTCAGATAATTTTTTCGTTAGCATGCAATCCGATTCACTTGGTTTGTTATTCCCTGATGGATGGTTGTGTACTAAGATAATAGATGAGGCTAGATTTTCCAATGCATATTTGTAAATCAATTTGGGATCGGCTACCGTTCCCGAAACACCTCCTGTACTAATACGTATCTTTTTCTCAATTCGGTTCGCTCTATTCAATAATAATATCCAGAATTCTTCATACTGTAAATCAGCTAATTCCCCGCGCATATATTCAAAAATGTCTTCTGAAGACCGTACTGTGGGTTTTATTTCAATCTCAGCAGATTTTCTTCTTCGGCCTAATTCTAAGGCACTAACAAGTGTAATTGCCTTTGCTTCGCCTATTCCTTTAAATTTTTGTAGATCCTTAACACTTTGTTTTGCAAGGGTATGTAAATTGTTATTGTTGTCTTGCATGATTTGTTTTGCAAGATCTACGGCAGATATATTGGTGGTGCCAGAGCCTAATAAAATGGCAATCAATTCGGCATCGCTCAATGCGGCAATACCTTTTAAAAGTAGTTTCTCTCTTGGTCGGTCTTCTTCGGCCCAAGAAAGGATGCGATTGGGTAAGAGTGTGTAGGGTTCCATAAAACTAGCGGTCAGGGAAAAAGTGTAAAGTGAAAATTCTAAAGTGTAACGTATGCGATGTGTGTGCATCCATAAAGTGAACATATTTCCTTCATCTTTATGGATGAGTAAGGTTCGTTTTTAGGAGTGTTTTATTTTTATTGAGTTTGAAACCCAGTTTCTCATATAAGTTTTGAGCTTTGTTGTTTTTGGGAGAAACTTCTAGTGCGAATGCTGTTACATTACTGAATGTTTTTTCAATAAGCTTTAAAGTTGCTTGTCCATAGCCCAGGGATCTCATTGTTGGTTTGATGTATAATTCATCGATAAACAGTATATACCCCTTGTATTCATTGCTCCAATATTTTATAAGAATTGTATACCCAATAATTTCATTTTTCTCATTGTATACGTATTGAATAGAGCCATTGTCTGGATGTTTAATCAACTGTTTTATGGTAGCGCCAATGGATGTTTTCGAAATAGAATGTAGTGAATCGTATTCTTTATAAAAATGAAAAATCATACTATATAATTCTTCCAAGTCTGCTTGCTGATAGGATGTTATTTGTTTTAGTGTAATGGCCATATTATGTATTTTGTTTGGCATCAAATTACACCAATACAAATGAAATAAAAATATACAAATGTTAAAAAAAAACGTTTGTAGTAAGGTTTGTTTTACTATTTAACCCAAGTTCTCATATAAGTACTTAACCATAATGATAACTGGTTAGCACCAGTAGTATTTAAATGACTTTCATCATGCCAATTATTGCTATTTTTAAATATTGAATTCGGCGGTAAGATAACTTCACCATATTTTAAATAATTAAAATAATCATTTGGCATATTGTCAATATTTCCATAAGTAGGGATATATAAGAAATGTAATTGTATGTTGTTGTGTTTACATAATTCTGCTATTTTTTTAACATAAGATCGATGAAATGTTAAGTGGAATTTTTCTTCAAATGAAAAAATATTATTTGGTTCTACTTTTTCTTGTATTTTTAATTTTGAAATTATTTCTTTTGTAATCGTATCGTTTTGCGATGCAAATCCAAAATTGGTTTCCCAGAATGGAGATATAGTTGTATTCTTAAATATTCTACTCTGAGAAACCTCAAGATTATACGAGTAATGTGTCCATATATTTGAAATGATATCTTTATTGAAAAAAATACTTGGCAATAATACGTCTTTGTTTTCTGCTAGATGAGGAAATGTTGGATGGCTATATCTGTCTTCTGATTCTCGAATCTCTAAAACAATGTGTTTTGGTTTTTTGTGTTGAATTATTAGTTTTGCAAAACTATAATTTAAGTCTATTCCTAACCTGCAGTACCCAATATTGGTGCAAATTAAATTTTTTAATTTTGAAGTTATTAATTCATCATTAATGCTGTTTAGTGTGTGTGATGACCCAATGAACACTACATCTACTGGTTTTTTATTATGTACAATTCTATCATATAGCCATGAGCTTTGATGGAAACAATCATTACTCAATTCTCGAAATTTACTTCTTTGGTCTATAGGGAATAATGTTAATAATGCTAAAATGGGAATAATGAAGAGTGCCCAATTTATGTAAAGTTTTCTCATTAGAATTGAAAATATATAAAATTAGGTTTAACACTGAAATTACCTAAGAAAAAAATGAGAAGGAGTAAAATGTAATAAATCATAATTCTGATAGTTTTATGTTTTAGTGAAATCCATTCATTGAAATCTTTTAAATTGAGACTTTTTTCAATTGAGAAAAATAATAACGTAATTGAAATTAATGATATAAATCTTACTGGTGAATAAGTAGTAATAATTTCAGTGATGTTATTAAAATGAAACGATTTTATATTACACAATGTCGAAAATATTATTTTAAGATCTGACCAATTATTTACTCTAAATGGGATCCATAGGATTGTGATAATAAGCAAAACAATTAATGAATATATAAATGAGTATTTTTTTATATTGATTTGTTTTTCAATGATTAATACGATTCCATGACATGTACCCCAAATCGCGAATGTAATATTGGATCCATGCCATATGCCAGACAATAGAAATGTAATGAAAACATTAAAATGATTTCTTAATGTAGATTTTCGATTTCCACCCAATGGAATATATACATATTCTTTAAACCAAGATGAAAGGGAGATATGCCATCTTCTCCAAAAATCAAAAAACGAACTTGAAAAATATGGTGTTTGAAAATTTTTTATCAAGTCAAATCCTAATAATCTCCCAATTCCTATTGCGATGTCTGAATATCCAGAAAAATCACAATAGATTTGTAAACCAAAAAATATAGACCCTATAATAATAGAACTACCATTTAGAATTGAATCTGTATTGAAAATTGTATCCGATAAAACACCAAAATTATCTGCTATAACTATTTTTTTGAATAATCCCCATAGTACCAATCTTAATCCTTGGACACAATAGGCATAGTTGAATGTTTTTTTTGTTTCAAATTGTGGAATTAAATGCTTTGACTTTTCAATAGGGCCAGCGACTAATTGAGGGAAAAAAGATATGAAAGCGAAAAATGAAAATACATTTAGTGTAATATTTGATTTGTCTTTATGTGCATCTACTACATAGCTTAAAGCTTGGAATGTATAAAAGGAAATCCCAATGGGTAGTATTATTTTTATTGTTTCGAAACTTCCGTTAATGTTCGTTAAGTCGACAAAAGACTTTATGAAAAAGTTGAAATATTTAAAAATAAGCAATATTACTATATTCATTAATATGGTTGAAATAAGAATGTTTTTCCGTTGAATTTTAGTGGTTGAATAATATAATAAATATCCAGCTAGATAATTAATTGTAGATGATACTATAATTAACCCTAGAAACTTCCATTCTGCCCAGCCATAAAACACATAGCTTATTAGTATTATAAAAACGTTCCTGCTATTTGTAGATATATTGTTATTGATTATCCAATAGGATGGAAATACAATTAAAAAAAAACAGAAAAAAGTGAAAGAATTGAAAATCATTTAATGAACAGAACGAGCGGTAAATATCGAGAAACAAATGCTACTTTCTTTTATGAGAACTAATATAATGGTTTTTATTGCCATTTAAGACGAACTAGTTTCAGTTATTTTTATATCAAATAAAATGCTGCTTACTATTTATTAGCAAGCAGCATTTTTAAATTATAATCTGTGGTATTGAAGTTGTGTTACAGAGGTACTAATACTTCACAATTTTTGTAATAAATGTACCATCTATCGTTTGTAAAATAACAGAGAACATACCCGATGCCAATGATTCGCCAACAATAAACGTTTCTGAATTGATGTTGTTTTGTTGAAATACCAAAGCTCCAGAAGCATTCATTACAGTAACTGATTGTATTCGATTGCTGTTTTCTAAGGTAATGGTTGTTGTTGTTAGGAACGGTTGAGGAGCAACTGAAATACTTGTACTTGTCCCATTTCTAGTTGCTGTTGGTAAACAAGCTGTATTTCCTGTTGTACCACCCACACAAATATTACAATTATCTAAAACGGCATTTCCATTTGCTACACCAGCACAATCTTGGCAACTTAATTCTGTTTTTCCACAGCCACAATTACCAGCTGCTATTTTTGATGGGTCTGATGGACAAGCATCTCCAGCTGTAGATACATATCCTGCTGGTTGCGTGCACGAAGCAATTATTGATGAGGCGTCACCGATTCCATCTCCATCTGTATCTTCGAACCACGTTATGCTTGGAGTCGTTATAATGACTTTTACTAGGGAGCTTGTTTTGCAATTTGCATTACTCACTTTTACCAAATACGAATCTGGAATTACAGCGGAGTATGTTGCATTTGTAGCACCAGAGATTATACCAGCCGCATTCGACCATTGGTAAGTTAATCCTGCACCTGTGTTAGCAGATAGAAGAACGGAACCACCTGCACAGAATGCATTGCTTGGGGAAGTAATTACTGCTGTTGGAGCAGGATTCACAGTGATTGCAATAACGTTTGAAGTCGCTGCTGTTGTGCATCCCGTTGAAGTTACCGCTACTTTATACGAGCCAGCACTTGCAGCGGAATATGTTGCATTTGTAGCAGTTGATATATTTCCCGAAGCGTTTGACCATTGATACGTTAATCCAGCACCTGTATTTGCAGATAGAAGAACAGAACCTCCTGCACAAAACGATGTGCTTGGTGAAGTGATTACTGCTGTAGGGGCAGGGTTAACAGTGATTGCAATAATGTTAGAGGTTGCAGATGTTGTACATCCCGTTGAAGTTACCGCTACTTTATACGAGCCAGCGCTTACAGCGGAATATGTTGCATTTGTAGCAGTTGATATATTTCCCGAAGCGTTTGACCATTGATACGTTAATCCAGCACCTGTATTTGCAGATAGAAGAACAGAACCTCCTGCACAAAACGATGTGCTTGGTGAAGTGATTGCTGCTGTAGGAGCAGTATTGACAGAGATTGCAATGATGTTAGAGATTGCAGCTGTTGTACATCCCGTTGAAGTTACCGCTACTTTATAAGCTCCCGCGCTTGCAGCGGAGTATGTTGCATTTGTTGCATTTGCGATAGTGCCTGTCGCATTTGACCATTGATACGTTAATCCAGCACCTATGTTTGCAGATAGAAGAACAGAACCTCCTGCACAAAACGATGTACTTGGTGAAGTGATTACTGCTGTAGGGGCAGGGTTAACAGTGATTGCAATAATATTTGAAACTGCTGCTGTTGTGCATCCCGTTGAAGTTACCGCTACTTTATACGAA
>NZ_CALMGQ010000032.1 GCF_937863595.1 uncultured Cytophaga sp. | reverse complement strand
TAGCCGTTGCGTTTATTAATTGAATCTAAGACTTATTTATTCCCTGACAATAAATACATCACAGCCATACGTACTGCAACGCCGTTTTCAACTTGATCTAAGATGATGGAGTACATTTTAAATTGTCCTAACGACTGTTATACTCGTGCTACTTCTTTTGGTCAACACATACATCCAATTAAATTCATTAGCGCACCACATCAATCCAGCCTTTCATCGTTTTGAAATAATAGGTATTGCTTAATTCATAATAATACACACCATCGTTTAAGCCGTCTGCATTCCAGTCGTTCATGTAATTCATATTCAGGTAAACCTGATTGCCCCATCTGTTATAAATAATCAAAGTAGACTCGGGCAACAATCCGTTAATAACAAAAAAGTCGTTTTTATTGTCTCCGTTGGGCGTTATTAAATTAGGAATAAAAACATCTGGGCACGAATTGAAAACAAGCAATGTATCTGAATTTTTACAGGTGTTTTTATCTGACACCGAAACGATGTATGCGCCTGCGGTATATACATCAAAACTGTTTGTTACTTGTGATACCCCATTTATGAAATATGTTTTATAGGCACCTTGTATTTCAAGATGTATGGGTATTCTTTCCCCTTCGCAGAACGTGGTGTCATTGCCCAAACTAAATACAGGGATTGGCACTACCTTGACATCCAAACTGTCTTCACTCTTACATGCATTTGCATCATAGGAAACAACTTTATACAGACCTGCTGTTTTAACACCAATGCTCTGATCTGTTTCTCCAGTTGACCATTTATAACTAGCACTTTTGTTATTTGCTGTAAGAATGACTTCATCTCCTTTACATAAAGGCAAATTTTTATTCGCTTTAATCTTTACCTTAGAAATGGGGTTAAACTTCACTTGTACAGGTATGGAGTTTACGAAACACTTGTCTTTTTCTAGTCGTACCGAATATGCTCCATCGCTGGTTATAAAATACGGGTTGTTGTTTTTTACAGAGAAGTCTTCAACGGAGTTTTTAAACCACAATACATCATAATTCCCAGAAGGTATAGAGAGCTTAGCAGTATCACCCATACATAATGTTTTATTAGGCAATACCGTAATAACAGGCTCTGGAAATACAGGCTCTGGAAATACAGGCATATTAATAAATATAGAATCGGAAAATGTAGATCGATTGCAGTTTGAGATTTTCATTTTATAATACCCTCCAACATTGGCTTCGTATTTATTATCCCTTGCATTTGGTATTACTACGCCATTGCGATACCACTGATACACATTAGAAGGTATAGAACAATCGGTACTGATTAGATAACTACCGCCTTTGCAAACCGTTACGGTGTCTGGGAAAGCAGGTGGAGTGCATAATAACGTATCCAACACAATGGTAACCGATTCGCTGGTGTCTTTGTAAGTTCTGCACCCGTCTGAATAGGTGTATATATATCTATAATCTCCTGGCACTCCTGTTGTATAGTCAGAAGTGTTTGTATTTATTATATCTATACTATCTCTTTGCCATTGATAGGAATAAAAAGAAGATCTGCTGGCTGATAATGTAACCGGATTTGAAGCACATATTGGTTTATCATTATTGGGATGCTCTATCCGTGTTTTCAAAACTAAATTTTGACTATCATAGTTTATTTTTAACCGAACAATGCCTTTATCTGTAGCCAACCATACATAAGAGTTGCAGCCATCTACTTCAATATCATTAATCTTATACCCTTTAGTTGCCTGCACTAAAAATATTGAATCGGGTTTTGCAGTATAATCTACTCCTTTCCAAGTCATAGGGTCGTAAAACAAACCACTATCCGAACCAATTAATAGTTTAAGTACCTCCCGAGGACTGCCTAAATATTGTTCATACGGAAAATAACGCATCTCATAGATTTTATTTACAGAATTCCCTACCAAGTATTTGAAAGGGTCTTGATAACATTCAAATATTCTATAATACAAGCCACTCTTCGTACCCCAAATGTGTTTGCCCGCAAACATGGGTTGTCCAAAATTGTAATTTGCCATGATATCTACAAACGTATTTATAGAATCTTTTTCTTTATACCCTTGCTGTGAACTGTTGGGCAGTTCCACAATACCTCCACTTGAGTATGCAATATCGGTAAATACAGAATCGCCCCCTATAGGACAAACTGATGGTCTTGAAAAGATGTTCACATTTATGGTTACACCATTTGTATAGTGAACAACACAGGTGTTATAATTTGGGATAGTAGTATAATTGCCATAGCTTGAAAAAGTGGTATTGTCATAGGTCATATACAAGCCTCTGGCAGTACCCAAGGCAAGACCAGGTCTTTGTCGGGTTATAAAGGATGTGTTTATCCCAACTCGTTCTAGTGTATTAATGTTGTTTACATGAAGGCCTGCTGCCTCTCCCAGTTTTGAATACGTACCCGCATCGTATTTTATTAAATAATCATTGGGCGTTGCAACAAAGGACACATTATTTGCCATCGCCACAATATCTGAATATTTGGCTGAGCTGACAGATCGTACACCTGCCGTACGATTGATTGTTTGATCTGTATTGTCAATTTCATATACAGCCGAACTATCTTTATTGGCTATTGCCCAACAATGGTTATTTGGTGAGAGGGATAGCCTTCTGCAATAAGTATCTTTTAAAAAAATGGTATCCCAGGTAAAACTTATTTGTGCAAGGGAGTTGTTGATTACAAGAACCCAGAAAATAAAAAGCAGTATTTTTTTAAGCATAGCTGGCGTAAATTTCTATTTACATAATTTTATTTCGAATGTAGGTTGTTTGTTACTGAATGTTTGAACTGTATCATTTAAACATTCAATGTACCTATTAGCTCGTTCGATTTAATGATGTAAAGGTAGGATTTTAATGTAACTCAACATAGAATGCTCGCAGTGTTTATTGGAAATAAATATTTATAGCTATTTATACTTGACACTATCTTCTCCATCGCCAATCAAGTCTATTATTTCGCTTCGGTTTAGACAACCAGTTTGGGTGTCCCAGTGACGAAAACAGGAGTCGTATTTTTTTCAATACTTCCAACAAAGCTTTTAGCACATCAACAAGGAAGCCTCTCACGTTTCGTAGAAAGCCTATGTATAGTTCTCCGCTAAGGCGGGGCAGGCTTTGCCGCCTTAATGCCGGTTGTTCTGTAGCCAGTAAACAGATATCCGCTACAGTCTTCGTATCAACAGTTGGAGATCGATACGTTTAACAACAAAGAGCCGTTTCGACACGTCTTCGAACGGTTCATCCCTAAATCTTTCGGGATTCAAACCTTTACACGCACCTGATGACTTTTAAGTCACCTTTTCACTGAACGTTCAGCACCCATATCTTTCAATACAGCACCTTCAGCTGGTTTGCAAACACTTTCTGTAAAGCCTATGCGGTAGACCTAAACCATCTTTTATACAACATAAATTAGAATCATCTGTTCTAATTTATGTTGTAACACAATTACCAAGACTTGAGAAGTTATAATTTCGTTGTATCTTTACCTAGAATTATTTTTATAAATTCTTCCTCAGTTTCCCCAATGCCCTTAATTTTAGCATACTGACTATTATTTACACTTTTACTTAATTTTTTTTCTGATAAAATATACTTATATTTTATGCTACCTGTGTATGTATTGTAAATCACACTATCAACTACAGTATCGCCGCCACTTCCATAATGCTCATATGATTTCACAAATATTTTTTTATCTTTATAATAATAGTAGTCAATAAATTGGCCGTTTGGTAAGACCTGCCTTACCAAATCTCCATTTTTGCCATATGTTTTCGAATAAAATAATTTACCATTTGAATATACACCATCAACCTTTATTTTCCCATCAGAATAATAATGTTTAAAATCGCCTTGTCTGAGCCCATTTTTAAATTCTACTCTACCACACAGAATACCTAATGAATCATAATAATAACATGTATTATTTAAACCAAATTCATTTTTTTCACCAATATAAGTTCCTCCATTTTCAGTAGAGCCCACTACCTTTTTCTTTTGACTGCAGTTAGTAAATATTATTACTAACAGAATGATCGAAATTCTCATATATTATTTCTTATTAATATTTCTTTGGAATATATAAAGTAACAACTATTTTGGATCCCATAACATACTACCGCCTCTCATATGGTAATAGGATGTATCACCTGTGCTTTTATCATACAAGGAATCAGGGCTAAACAAATGATAATTTTCTGTATCAAGTGGTGTAAATGAATTTACACTACCAAATCCATTAGGTATAACTCCATCTAAAAAACCACAAAAAGCCACAAAAGAAGTTGTTAAGCTATTACCTACATTTAAATAATCTAATAAGGCTCTCATATTCGCCCCGCTCTCACCGTGGTCTGTGGCACACCATAGCCGTCAACCTAAGAAAATAAGCACAGGCCATTGTGCATGGCCAAGTTTTATTTTCCATTTTTTATTGCCGTTTTAGCGAACGGCAATCCGCTTTTGTTGAGACAAATATACGGCATTTAGGTTGTTTTATAATATGCATGTTTTATTATTTCATTCATTTTATTTCCACCATTTTTATATTCTTTTTGATGGTGTATCAAGCTTATCTTTGCCAACTTTAAAAGCCATTCATAGAGTATCTCTTCATGTTCAAGTATAGATAATGTTATTTTTTGTGATCGACTTTGTAAGGTATGTGAGAGTTTATGAAAACTTATATCTGCATTCGTAAATTCTTTTAACTGATTTAAAATTGACCAGTTTAACATTACCCATAAAAGCTTAACTAAAATCACACATTCTAATCTCACGGCATTCATAGCTTGTATTTTATGTAGTTGCATGACACTTTTCCATGTTTTGAAAATAAGCTCTACTTGCCAACGCAGTGTATATAATTCATATATTGCTTCTGCATCACATTTTTCTGCTTCTACATTTGTAACAAATAAATTCAATCCAATACTTTCAAGTGTATCTGTTCCTAATTTCCTATTTGAAGACTTACTCTTCAGTCTTGTTGCTGTTTGTTCTGGCGTAAGCAAATTCGCTATAAGCCTTACAGGGCTTAATTGGGGTCACATCCATTTTCTGGGGAGCAACTGGTTTAGGCGAATAATTTAGACAA
>NZ_CALMGQ010000031.1 GCF_937863595.1 uncultured Cytophaga sp. | reverse complement strand
TTCTAAAATTGAAAGAAGTTGAGTTGATGCGTGCAGAGCAAAAACTTAAAGATGTAGAGCAAGACATGAAGGTTGCATTCGACAAACAGTTGTTGGAGCAAAAGAAATTGATGGCGGAAGAAATTCAAAAAGTAGCAGACGAACAAAATCAAGCCAAAAACAGAGAGAAGGATACACAATTAGAACAATTGCGCAGGCAGATTGATGAAATGAAACGTAAAGCCGAACAAGGCTCTATGCAATTACAAGGCGAAGCGCAAGAATTATTTTTAGAAGAATTATTGAAGTCATCTTTTCCATTTGATTTGATTGAAGAAGTTGGCAAGGGTATAAGAGGTGCGGATGTAATACAAACAGTTCGCAACAACCAAGGCAGAGATTGCGGATCGATTATTTATGAAGCAAAGAATACCAAAGCATTTAGCGATGGCTGGATTGACAAATTGAAAGTTGATTTACGTAGTCAGAAAGCAGACCTTGCCGTTTTAGTTACAAGCACGATGCCTAAAGACATGACTACGTTTGGTATGAAAGATGGTATTTGGATTTGCACTTTTGAGCAAATCAAAGGATTGTCTGTGGTACTTCGAGACGGACTCATTAAAGTGACCGAAGCAAAAGGCGCTGAAGTAAATAGAGGCGAAAAAATGCAATTGCTGTACTCCTATTTAACAGGCAATGAATTCCGGCAACAAATCGAAGCTATTGTTGAAGCATTCTCTAGCATGCAATCTGCCTTGAATAAAGAGAAAATTGCAATGAGTAAAATTTGGAAAGAACGCGAAAAACAAATTGACAAAGTAATAGAAAGCACTACAGGCTTGTATGGTTCCATTAAAGGAATAGCAGGTAGCGCTGTAATAGATATCAAAGCATTGGAGTTGGATAGCGATGAAGAGTTGCTGTTGGAATAATTGCACAAAGTGTCTGAACCGCTCACGAAGTTGATGTAAATGATTCGGTTGATTTATTTACTAAATAAATGCCACATCACCATGGTCTTTGACACACAGACCATTAAAGAAAACCTATAATGGGTTCTTGACATATGGAAACCAAATCAATAATTTATATAGTACACAAAGTCTGAAAGACTTTCATATTCTAGCTTGGAGCATCGTAACAAGAAATCCATGCAAGGACAACCGTTAAATATTGCAGCTAGAACTTAGTTAACACAAGCTTTAGGCGTTAGGCTTTTAGCATTAAGCTTATATCATTGAATACACAAACCAAACGTTGGATTACAAAAGCGTTGCCTGCACAAGAAACGGCAAAGGCACTTGCTACAGCATTAAATGTAAATCCATACGTTGCTGTATTGTTGGCACAGCGTGGTATGCAAACATTTGAGGAGGCAAAATCTTTTTTTAGACCTTCGCTTACAGAATTACACGATCCATTTTTAATGCGCGACATGGACAAAGCTGTTGTGCGGTTGATACAAGCGATAGAAAAAAATGAACGCATTTTAATTTATGGCGATTACGATGTAGACGGCACTACATCCGTATCGGTATTTTATGGGTTTTTAAAAAAGTACTACACCAATATTGAATATTATATACCAGATCGCTACAAAGAAGGATATGGCGTATCTAAAGCAGGCATGGAGCACGCACGTGACACACACGCAAAACTCATTGTGAGCTTAGATTGTGGTATCCGCTCAGTTGAGATGGTGCAATTGGCGCAATCGTTTGGTATCGATTTTATTATTTGTGATCACCACAATCCGGGAGAAGAATTGCCGCCTGCAGTTGCAATATTAGATCCCAAACAAAAAAACTGCCCCTATCCATATAAAGAATTGTCGGGCTGCGGGGTTGGTTTTAAATTGCTACAAGCCTTATGCATGCGGGCAGGTTATTCTTCAGATGTATTATTTGAGGAAATAGATTTACTTGCAATTAGCATTTGTTCAGACATAGTACCTATTACAGGAGAAAATCGAGTTTTTACCTATTACGGAATTCAAAAGTTAAATCAAGCGCCGCGACCTGGAATTCAAGCAATCATAGATGTATCGGGTTTAAAAAAGGCAATCGATGTAAATAGTATTGTGTTTACGATTGGTCCGCGTATTAATGCTGCTGGACGAATTGATCATGCATTTGCAGCGGTAGATTTATTATTGGCATCCAACAAACTTGATGCTGCAAATTTTGCAGGTACCATAAACGATCATAATTTAGTACGCAGAGAGTTTGACGAAACCATTACAGGCGAAGCCTTAACAATGATTCAAAACAGTGTACATGTTGATACAGCATGTTCTACTGTACTATATAAAAATGATTGGCATAAAGGCGTTATTGGCATTGTAGCTTCGCGTTGCATTGAGCACTATCACAGGCCAACCATTATTCTTACAAAATCAAATGGGAAAGTTGCAGGTTCTGCGCGTTCTGTGCCAGATTATGATTTATATGAAGCCATAGATAAGTGCTCGGACTTATTGATTCAGTTTGGCGGACATAAATACGCAGCAGGTTTGACTATGGAAGAAAAAAATATAGACGCATTTAGAATAAAATTTGAAGAAGTTGTTTCTGCGAGTATTCGTAAAGAGCAACTTATACCAATGATTTCCATAGATTTAGATTTGCCCTTAAATCAAATTTCAACACAATTTTATAATATCGTTCGGCAAATGGGTCCATTCGGCCCACAAAATATGCAACCTATTTTTGTATCACGAAATGTATATGATGATGGCACAGCAAGAATTTTGAAAGACAAGCACTTAAAATTGAACATTCGTCAAGAAGATTCTGTAACTTACTCTGCAATCGGTTGGCAGATGCATTCCTTTTTCGACCGCATCCATAAGAAAGAACCGTTTGATATTTGTTACACATTAGAAGAAAATGAATTTAATGGCAAGAAATCAATTCAACTCTTGATTCGCGACATTCAATTTGTAAAAGATAGGAACCCACAGATATGATACTTGGAGCAGATAATCTAATAAAAAAATATAAAAATCGATTGGTTGTAAACGACGTATCGGTAAATGTAAAACAAGGAGAAATTGTTGGTTTACTTGGTCCGAATGGTGCAGGTAAAACAACCAGCTTTTATATGATTGTAGGCTTAATAAAGCCAAATACGGGCAGAGTTTATTTGGACGATGAAGACATCACAGATTTACCCATGTATCAACGTGCACGAAAAGGCTTAGGATATTTAGCACAAGAAGCTTCTGTTTTTAGAGAATTAAGTGTAGAAGATAACATCGGTGCAGTGCTTGAAATGAGTAACATGCCGAAGGCGGAACAAAAAGATAAAGTAGAATCCTTAATGGAAGAATTCTCCTTGACACATGTGCGCAAGAACTTAGGTAAAGTATTGTCAGGTGGCGAACGAAGAAGAACAGAGATTGCGCGTGCCTTGGCTGTAGATCCAAAATTCGTATTATTGGACGAACCTTTTGCAGGGGTAGATCCGATTGCTGTTGAAGAGATCCAAACAATTGTGGCCCGCTTAAAAAATAAAAATATCGGCATTTTAATAACCGACCACAACGTAAACGAAACATTATCTATCACAGATAGAGCATACTTATTATTCGAAGGAAAAATTTTACGTTCGGGTACTGCAGAAGAATTGGCTGAAGACGAAACGGTACGTCGTGTATATTTGGGCCAACATTTCCAGTTCCGCAGAAAAATATTAACCTAGTCTGGATGTTACCTGTTTTTAATTTTGCTATAAAAAAATTTATGAATCAACGTATGGATACCATCCATGCGTTTATGGCAAATCCTATAGAAATACAAGAAACACTTTTAAAGCAATTATTAAAAGACGCTGCCAAAACAACTTGGGGAGAAAAGTACGATTATAAAAATATTCTTTCATCAAATCAGTATCGCACAAACGTTCCAGTTTCTACCTACGAAACTTTTTATCCCTGGATTGAACGTTGCCTAAAAGGCGAACAACAAATATTGTGGCATTCTAATATCGATTGGTTTTCTAAATCTTCGGGAACAACAAATGCTAAAAGTAAATTTATTCCTGTCTCTGCAGAATCTTTAAAAGAATGTCATTATAAAGGCGGCAAAGACTTGTTGACCATGTATTTTGATAATGTGCCGACAAGTAAATTGTTTGAAGGAAAGTCATTGGCTGTTGGTGGATCCTGTTCACCCAATCCTTTTAGAAATGACTCTCAAATAGGCGACATCTCTGCAGTAATCATGGCGAACTTGCCTACATGGGCACAGTATGCGCGTACACCATCCATTCAAACAGCGTTGATGAATGAGTGGGAAGCAAAAATTGACAAACTCGCAACAGAGACTGCAATCGAAAATGTAAGCAACTTATCGGGAGTACCCACTTGGGCGGTATTGCTGTTAGAATACATACTTGAAAAGAATGGCAAAAAAGACATGCTTGAAATTTGGCCAAATTTCGAATGCTTTTTTCATGGTGCAGTATCTTTTCATCCGTATAAATGTGTTTTTAAAAAATTCTTCCCTTCCGATCAGGTCCATTATATGGAAACCTACAATGCATCTGAAGGATTTTTTGGCGTACAAGACGATTTATCACGCGATGATATGTTGTTGTTGTTAGACCATGGTATTTATTATGAATTTATTCCTATTAATGAACTGGATGCAGAATTCCCTAAAGCCATTCCTTTATCAGAAGTACAATTGAATGAATCCTATGCCTTGGTAATATCTACCAATAGCGGCTTGTGGAGATACAATGTAGGTGATGTGGTACGTATTACATCGGTGGTTCCGTATCGTATAAAAATAACAGGTCGCACGAAGCATTACATCAATGTGTTTGGCGAAGAGCTAGTGGTAGAAAATGCTGAAATGGCAATTGCAAAAGCCTGCGAACAAACAGGAGCAGTATTGGCCAACTTTACTGCTGCACCCATCTTTTTTAATGAGCAGAACAAAGGGGGGCATGAATGGATTATTGAATTCATTACACAACCATCCGATCAAAATCAATTTACGGTTTTGTTAGATCGATT
This sequence comes from uncultured Cytophaga sp., assembly GCF_937863595.1. Taxonomy (GTDB): domain Bacteria; phylum Bacteroidota; class Bacteroidia; order Cytophagales; family Cytophagaceae; genus Cytophaga. Next base: position 481 of record NZ_CALMGQ010000031.1, on the reverse strand, counting down.
TTTACAAGAGCTCAATTCCGATTACGAAGCTAAACGCTACAAAGACATGGCCTTGTTATTGCCCACAGTACATTATGTAAAAGAAGGCACTTTTTATACCTGGCTTAAGCTGAAAGGCAAGCTGGGTGGTCAACACAAAGTTCCGCGCTTGAGCAATACACGTGAGTATGTGGAGGAGATATTGGCGAAGTGTTTGTAGGGGACGGAATCTCGTGATTAGAATTTGCTTAATCGTATTACGAAACCTATAAGGTTTTGTTCATTGAGATTGCGGCTCTTAAAACCACAGTAGTCTTATTGGTTGCAGAATAGGTTAAAGATATAAAACCTTATAGGTTTTTTTGAAGGAAGGATAAATACTTCTTAAAGGAATTTTATAAAAGGTTTGGACGAGTTTTCGTAATTAGAATTTGCTTAATAGGATATCGAAACCTATAAGGTTTTGTTCATTGAGATTGCGGCTCTTAAAACCACAGTAGTC
>NZ_CALMGQ010000030.1 GCF_937863595.1 uncultured Cytophaga sp. | reverse complement strand
GTAAGGCTTCCAGCCTTGGTACTCCGCCAACAGCAGTCAAATTAGTGGGCAGTGACCTTGATAGGTATTTATAGCAATTCTACTTTTTTCAAAACCTCCAAGGAGAAAAAACCCTTGGAGGAGATATACGTTAATTTATTTTGCACTTTCTACTTTTCACTTCTAGCAACTAGTAACTAGCACCTAGAAACTTTTTTCCCTACCTTTACATTCCAAACCCTAAAGACGAATGGACGAATTCAAACACATTAAAAATATCATTTTCGATTTGGGAGCAGTTATCATTCCCATTGATTTTGAAAAAACATTTTGTGCTTTTTCAAACCTAAGTGGCATTCCGGTTGATGAAATTAAAACACGGTATCTAAACGCTACGCTCTTTGTTGATTTTGAAACAGGCTTGATCGGAAACTTTGCTTTTTTACAAGGCCTTCGATTGTTGTTGAACATGGACCAGACTATCAGCGATCATGAATTGAGGAATGCGTGGAATGCATTACTGCTAGATATTCCAGAGGAACGCATCAACCGCATTCTTGAATTAACGGATACGTATCGCATATTTATTTTAAGCAATACAAATCCCATTCACATTAAAGCCGTAAACCAAATCCTATATGATTTCACAGGATCACCTACGCTTGAAGAGGTTGTAGAGCATGCGTTCTATTCCTATGATATGGGCATGATAAAACCAGATCCCAATATCTATACTACAGCGCTTGCACAGTTTGGATTGATTGCAGATGAAACATTTTTTTTAGATGACAATGCAGACAATATCGCAGGTGCACAATCCGTAGGTATACATACGGCATTGGTAACAGAACAACACTCTTTATTTGAAATCTTGAAACATGCTTAAGAAATACAAACAGATTGCCATTCATATTTTATTATTCGCAATTACACTTGCAACTACTACTTTTGCAGGTGCCGATTGGAAGGGCTTACAGGTCGATACTTTCTGGGACTATGTTGCAAGTGGCTTAAGCTTCTCTCTTACCTTCTTAGGCATTCTAACCATACACGAATTTGGACATTATTACTTTGCAAAAAAATACAAACTCGATGTATCACTCCCCTACTACATTCCGTTTTACCTACCAGGTAGCCCGTCGATAGGTACCTTCGGGGCGTTCATTCGTATGAAAGGGCAAATACAATCACGTACCAGTATTTTTGATATCGGTATCGCCGGTCCGCTTGCAGGGTTTGTTGCAGCGCTGGGTTTATTGATCTATGCCTTTGCAACGCTCCCTGAAAAAGAATACATCTACACCATTCACCCCGACTACGAACAGTTTGGCGCCAACTACGAATCGCATGTGTATACCTATGACTACCTAAAGGCGTATAGCGATACCCACATCGATCAAAAATTTACAGCAGATTCCATACATTATTTGGAACACAAAAACACGGATGCAGATTTAGTAAAGCCTACAAAAACATACGAAACAGAATTCTCTGTATTGGCCGTTGGAGATAATTTATTGATTGGCATTTTCAAAAAACTATTTGCTTATCAAGGAGATAAAATCCCCAACAAGTATGAGTTCTTTCATTACCCGTTTTTATTTGCAGCATATCTAGCCTTGTTTTTTACCGCACTTAATTTAATTCCGGTAGGGCAATTAGACGGCGGACATGTAATCTACGGTTTGTTTGGACTCAGCATGCATAAAAAAATCGCAAGCACCTTCTTCACCGCATTTGTATGCCTTGCTGGGATAGGCATCTTTCGATCGAATCCGCTTGATATAAATTTCTTTGATTCGAATGCCTACGAAAAAATACAATTTGTATTGGTGTATGCTGGGTTCTTATACCTCGTCTTTTCTAGAATGTATTCGAATTACATGAATACCATTGTAGCCGCATTGAGTGTATTTACATTTCAATTGGTGGTTGAATTTAGTTTCCCTACCATCATTGGCTACCCAGGCTGGCTCTTATACACCTTCCTAATCGGACGGTTTTTAGGTGTGCATCATCCGCCATCACTGGATGAACGCCCATTAGATACCAAACGAAAAGTATTGGGCTGGATTGCATTAGCAATTTTTATTTTATGTTTTACTCCAGAGGTGTTGACGTTTGAGTTAATAAACAGTGGTCAGTGAACAGTGGACAGTAGTCAGTCAGAAAAAAGTAGTAAGTAAAAAAGTATAGAGTGTAGAGTAAGCTCACATCATTGGCTCTCGTATTGCTACCCAACTCGTAGTTGTGCCAGCGGCCAACAACCTGCAAATCTCTGCCGTATTACTTCCACTAGGGGCGATGCCCCTAGCTATGACATGTAAGGCTTTCAGCCTTAACGCTACGCCGATAGTTGCGAAACAGCATAATCAAATAAGTCCCCATTTTATTCCCTTTGCCAGCGGCCAACAACCTGCAAATCTCTGTCATCTCAACGAAGCATGCTCTTTTACAAAGGGTGTTACATCTAGCTCCATTTGTCTGAACTATGATTCGTGTGATTAATTTGATTAAAATGATTTTTAATACGCTGTTTTCTGGCGCTCGTGTTACTACCCAACTCGTTGTTGTGCCAGCGGCCAACAACCTGCAAATCTCTGCCATCTCAGCGAAGCATTCTCTTCTACAAAGGGCGATGCATCTAGCTCCATTTGTCTGAACTATGATTCGTGTGATTATTGTGATTATTGTGATTAAAAATGATTAAAAATACGCTATTTTAATTCTACGCTCCAATTAAAAATTGAGCAATACTTAATACTTAATACTTAATACTTAATACTTTTTTTCCTGTTCACTGACCACTGACTACTATCTCGCACCCACAAACTTCGCAGGACTCCCAGTATACACTCCTGCTTCTCCCAATACGTCTTTATAAACGCTGCTGCGTGCTCCAATTACCATACCTTTATCAATTGTAACACCTGGTGCAACAAACACGTCTGTGGCTAACCAGCACTCGTCTTTGATAATAACTGGCTTTGTATATACATCGAATGTTTTTTGTTTATAATCGTGGCTCCCTGTGCAGATATATCCTCTTTGGGAAATTACCGTATTCTTTCCAATACTAATTTCGCCTAAGGTATATAATACCACATTGTCACCTATCCAAGAATAATCTCCAATTGTTAATTTCCATGGATAGGTAATTTTTACAGATGGTCTTAGTATTACATTTCTCCCAATCTTGGCTCCAAATAAACGCAACAAAAACCGTCTCCAGCCATAAAGTATTTGCGGGGAAGGATTGAACAAAAGTACCTGAACCACCCACCACAATTGTACATACCAACCAGGTTTGCCTCTAAACTTTGCAGGCATGGTAAATTTTGATAGGTCTTGATGCATGGTTGTTCGTTTTTGATTTCTAGCGCAAGTTAAATCATAATTATGAGTTATGAGTTATGAATTATGAATTTTAATGGAAAGAAAAAGTAGTCAGTTGAAAGGAAATAAGTGGTCAAGGATCACTATTTTTTTACACGTTACACTTTTACACTTTTTTTCTCCATTCTTCTAGCTCCTAGAAACTAACAACTGGCAACGCATTTGTCTGAACAATGATTCGTGTGATTATTTTGATTAAAAATGATTTAAAAATCTAAAATTTACCGCTACTTATTGATCATTCATAACTCACAACTCCTAATTCTAACTCTGTACTCGTCTAGAACCTAGAAACTGGCAACTCATTTCGTTGTCCACTGACTCCCGCCCAAAAGCGGGACAAGCACTGAACACTTTTTTTTCATTCATAATTCATAACTCATAATTCACAATTACCTAATCGGTTTCCAATAGTTCACCACACAAACAGCAACGCCACCTGCTAGGCCTACATACAAATCTCCCATGGTATTGTTGAGAGAGCCTTGTAAATTATTGTTATAAAAATAGTTGGAAATGACCCATTCGAAACCCTCCCAGCCTACTGCGGATAAAGCAACGCAGCCCAACATGAAAATAGATTGTATGTATCTTTTTTGCAGCAGCATCGCTGAGCGAAATAGATATAAGGAAATACCTGCGATTGCCATCCCACCAACAAAATGGAAGCCAATACCTATATGCGGTACATATTTAAAAAGCTTTGCTTGTATAAAAATAAACTCTAAAAAAACGATAAGGAGTAGTGTACTAAAACACAGTGAAATAATTTTTCGTGCAAAGGAATTCATGGATTTAATCGCTGTGCTTTTGTGTGGGCATAGAAAAGGATATTAACCAATACAAAGAACGGATTACAGCACAATAAATATGTACGTTCATTAAAATAAGCAACATACATATTTATTAAAATACCAACCGTTTTTTTTAAACATTTGCAAATTTATCTTTTAATTTTAAAAATGGTGTTTCTAAAATCTTATAGGATAACATAGAAATTAAAATGGTAATAACGATCACAGTTACATATAACAACACATTAAATAGAATGCTGTTATCCAAATCAAGCTTTATAATATTATTGATACATAAAAAAATTATAATATTGTGATACATATACATGCCATAAGAATACTTTCCTAGCTTATCTGTTAGCTTCGTATTAAAACTTAATATACTTTTCTCATTATAAACAATGTTCAATATCAAAATCATGCCAGACATCCCAACCAATGGATGCACAAATGGCCACATTGCATTCACAAAAAACAATGCTACAAAGAAAATCAAGGTTGCAATTTCTACTGCTGGATTAAAGATCCATTTCAATACATTCTCTTTCTTATTGAAAATTAAATATGCTCCATAAGCTCCAATTGCCATCGTTTCAACATACAATACTTTTATGAACACTTTAAATACAAGTAAACCCTCAATCCATGGATGGTTTGGAACGTATTTCAACATCAAAAAGCAGATTGCATATACCAGCAATTGAAAAGCTATTTTTATAGCTACGAACCAAATAATGGCTTTCCCTAAATTACCGATCCATTTTTTAACAATCAAAGGCCAAATCAAATAAAATTGCTCTTCAATACTGATAGACCACAATTGTGTGCTAAATCGATTCCCTAAAAATATTTTATTAGCAATTACCGGCAAAAAACAAATATATAAAATCAATGTCATTGCCCAATCCTCTTTGTTGCCAAATAAGGATTGATCTGAAAAAAAATATGGAAGTACGAAAAAAGAAAGCACTACTAAAAAATAATATAAAGGCCAAATTCTAAATATCCTTCTTAAAAAGAATTTCTTCATTTCAATCTTACCTGTTTTTTGATATTCTTTTAATAATAAGAGGGTAATCAAAAAACCACTCAACATGAAAAAAATTGTTACTGCATGACCGCCTAAATTTCGAATTGTATTGAAACCGAAAATATTTGACAAGCCGGAAATGTTTTTTCCATTTTCTAAATGGTGCACTATTACTGACAGGGCAGCAAAAAAACGAATGGTGTCTAATTTGGGAATGTATTTAAAATCTTTAATTATCATATATTAGAATTTCCAAATAACTATTTTCAATTTTTTAATTAATAATGC
>NZ_CALMGQ010000029.1 GCF_937863595.1 uncultured Cytophaga sp. | reverse complement strand
AATGCGCCAATCTTAAAATTATCAAAGGAGCCAACAATAAATGTAAGCTATTGTTACCTACCGTTTATATTGTTTGATATTCCACGAAATACAATTTAGCACTCCGCCATTATTAGCTATTGCATTACTATTAATCGGACTGATTTTTTGCCCAGAAAATAATTGTTCAAACTGTCGCAGAACTATATCATCGTCTTTGAAGCCAAATGTTGGAACAATTATATTTTCCTCCATTTGTAAATAGTTTATGTAATCACCATTTGCTTGAATATTACTTTTGTTATGATGAACAGTATAAGGTATTTTGATATAATCAAGTCCAGTATTGTGAATTGCTGCTTCAAAAGCTCTCTGAAACCATTCTTTCTCTAGTCGATAATCATTAATTACAATTGTATTGTCATCTATAAATCGAACCATACCATCTGAATGGCCTGTAAAGTCATTTGGTTGTTCAGGAACAAAATACAGTTTATCAATCTCCAAAAGTTCGTACAATTCTTTTATCAATTGTTTGCGTTCATAGGTAGGATTATCAATAAAAATACGATCAGTCATTATAACCTTATTAGTCGTTCTTACGATGTTACCTCCGTCAATAATAATATTGGACTTAAACGTATCTATATTAATGTCCGAACAAATTGCATCAACATCAGAGATTGTTTTGATATGTGATTTGTATTTAGTTAAATATGGAGGTTGATATAAGAAGCGAATAAACTTATTTAGCTCTGTTTGAATAGGCATATAATCAACCGCCCAAACATCCTTTGTATTTGGTAGCAATGCAAAATCTATTTTGCATTCTGCTAATAGATTTTCAAAACGCTTATAAAAGTCTGGATACTTTTGTGGTAAAGTATCAGCCAGATATAGGAAATTAGTTTGATTGTCTTCTATCATTATTTAACCTTTGCTTCCAAATCGTTTTGAATACTTTACCAACTTCCAAAAACTCTTCTTCGGTAAATGTATCAGTCTTTGCATTATTGCACCAATAACAAGCGAATACAATATTTTTGAAATTATCATATTCCATGTTAGGCTCTTTTCTATCAAGTTCTAGTTTTCTACCTCTTGTTGAAAGTCTTTTTGTAGTCAATCGTTCGCTATCAATAAGTAGTTTTATCTGTGTTTCTGTAATATCACAATAATAGCACTTAGGTTCATGTGATAAATACCAAGTATAAAATTCGGAAAATGGCATTGTTATTTTTTTCCTTGTCCATAAAGTTCTTATAGTTGCAATTGCAATTCTATCTGCTTTTAATTCGTCATACCAAATTGTTAAAGTTTCTTTAGGCAATTTCAGTTTTTCAGATATTTCTTTAAAAGTTAATTGCTCTACAATACAGAGATTCAAAAAGTCTTTTTGTTGTTCAGTCATTGTCTTTGATTGTGTATTGTCTTAAAATGGTAGGTAACTAGTTCATACAAGCACCCTATTACTTGTATCCACCCAAATTGGCATGATACCAGCAAGTCTATTGCTTGTATATTTCATTTACTTTGTACTTATCCGTTTCATTATCCAGATATATCCGGTTATAATCGGATACGGAATTTTGAATTTTATAATTATAAAAAAATTAAAAACATTCAAAAAAACGAGCTAAGGCCTAAATATCTGAACTTTCGGCCAATAAACAAGCGATGTTTAAAACAAAAAAACGCCGCTAGGTAATTCTACCGATACGGGTTAACATACAAATCATCCACAATTCGTTCAGTACACTCCCACCCTAAATTTCCATTTTAAGTATGGGGGTAGTATGGATATAATATGAGGGAAGTATGAAGGTGGTATGAGGATAGTATGAACATAGTATCAACCATGTATGCATATAGCATGGTATTAGGCAGACATTCGTATGGGATACGTACCAGTCACGTATGAAAGATGCATTGAGGAGGTTTTCTTTTATCATTCGTTCTACATGAACAAACTCCCCTCACAAACAAACAGTCGTCGCACCACAAAAAATTGGTCTGACGAATGTTAAAATTTTACGGAATATTTCTTCCGTTTGGAATTTGTTATTTGGAATTTCTAGCAGGATCTATCGCATTAAGTCGAATGCTAAGCCCATTAAATGGTAGTGTAAACCAGTTGTTGGTGGTCGGCGTACATATTCGTTTTCTATTTTAATAGTTCCTCTGGCCGAAACACCAACAAAAGCGTAGGAGAATATTCACTCCGTTTGGAATTTGTTTTTTGGTATTTGTAATTTCTACTGAAACAATCGCATTAAGAAGAATGCTTAGACCATTAAATGGTAGCGTAAATCATTTGTTGGTGGACGGCGTAAACTTTCGTTTTCTATTTTAATAGTTCCTCTGGCCGAAACACCAACAAAAGCGTAGTTATTTGTTATTTGGAATTTCTACTGAAAAAAGCTTCAAAGACTGCAAAAATAAAAGACACAAGTCCCGCTGCGCCAAGTATGCGCCAGAGAACCCATTAAATGGTAGCGGAAACCATTTGTTGGTGGACGGCGTAAATATTCGTTTTCTATTTTAATAGTTTCACTGGCCGAAACACCAACAAAAGCGTAGAGGATAGGATATTCCCTCCGTTTGGAATTTGTTTTTTGTTATTTGGAATTTCTACTGGAATCTATCGCATTAAGACGAATGCTAACTGCATTCTTATGTGCATCCAACATCTCGGCTGCTGCCATCACTTCGATCACAGGACCAATAGCTTGCAAGCCTTCTTTGCTTATTTTTTGGAACGTTACCTTGCGTACAAAGGAGTCTAAAGACACGCCTGCGTAAGCTGTAGCGTATCCATTTGTAGGTAGCGTGTGATTGGTACCCGATGCGTAATCGCCAGCTGATTCGGGCGTGTAGGGGCCAATAAACACAGAACCTGCATTTATAACTTTCGCTACTAAGCTATCTAAATCTTCTACTTGTAAAATCAAATGTTCGGGCGCATACAGATTGATCATCTCCATGGCTTCGTTCATGTCTTTTACTAAAAATGCTTTGCTGTTATCGAGTGCTTTTTCGGCAAAATCTTTACGAGATAATTTCGCTAATTGAGCCGTCACTTCTACTTGTACCCGATTGATTAAGTCTGCACTATCACTCATCAACACCACTTGACTGTCGATACCGTGTTCTGCTTGCGATAATAAGTCAGCTGCAACAAATGCTGCATTCGCATGTTTATCTGCTACCACAGCAACCTCCGACGGACCAGCAGGCATATCAATTGCCACGCCATATTTTGTAACCAATTGTTTGGCAGTCGTTACATATTGATTCCCTGGACCAAATATTTTATATACTTTCGGCACCGAAGCGGTACCAAATGCCATGGCCGCGATGCCTTGCGCACCACCCGCTTTCACAATGGTTTTGATGCCTAATAAATTGGCTGTATATAAAATGGCAGGATGAATCTTTCCTTCTTTATTTGGGGGCGTACACAAGACCAATTGGCTGCAACCCGCAATGGTAGCAGGTACACCCAACATCAAAATGGTAGAAAACAAAGGAGCCGTTCCACCCGGAATATACAAACCTACTTTTTCAATCGGCAAGCTTTTTCTCCAACAATGCACACCCGGCATGGTCTCCACATGAATCTCTGTTTCTTTCTGTGCCGTATGAAATTTCTCAATATTATTTTTCGCAACTAAAATAGCCGCTTTCAATTCCTCCGAAACCAAACCCTGCGCTTCAGCAATTTCCGCATCCGTCGCTAACAAAGAATCAGGCGCAGCACCATCAAACTTGAATGCAAAATCCATCAAGGCAGCATCACCACGCTCTTGCACTTCTTTCAAAATAGCAAGCACACGTCCCTCCAACTCCACCGCTTCCATTACAGGGCGTTTGAGAAGGCTTGACCAATCGGATGTTGCGGGGTATTTGTAGACGTTCATGTTTTTAGTACTGAGTATAGAGTACTAAGTACAGAGTACTTAGTACTAAAATGCTTGATGATGATTTGTTATTTATTTTTACAATGGTCTGTAAACAAAGAGTACGGAGTATAAAGTCTTCATATACTTTGTACTCCGTACTTAGTACTTTATACTTATTTCCTCTCTGGCGCCAGTCTTAGCGAAGCGGGACTGATGTATGTTATTTTTGCAGTCTTTGACTGCTTTTTTTTGCAAATAAAATGTAGTCAAAGACTACGGAATGATAGACACCCGTCTGAAGACTGGCGCTAGTTTTGTACCAGTTGTGTTCAGAGTACAAAGTATAAAGTCTTCACTTACTTTGTACTTCGTACTCTATACTTAGTACTTTTTATTTTTTACTGACCACTGACCACTGACCACTTAAAACTTATTTCACTATTTTCTCAATCGGCAGCACCACAATACCTTCTGCTCCTGCTTCTTTCAACTTGCTTAATATCTCCCAGAAATCACTTTCTTTCACGACAGAGTGTAATGAGCTCCAGCCTTTTTCTGCGAGTGGCATAACTGTTGGACTTTTAACACCAGGCAATAAATTCGTAACCGTTTTAATTGCATGGTCTGGCACGTTCAACATGATGTATTTTGTTTTCTCTGCATTTTTAACAGCAGAGATACGGAACATCAATTCATCTAAGATCGCTTGTTTCTCTGGGCTTAACTGCGGACAAGCCGCCAATATTGCTTGAGAGCGGAATACAATTTCCGTTTCCTTTAAACCATTACTGATTAATGTACTGCCTGAACTTACGATATCGCAAATGGCATCTGCCAAGCCAATGCCTGGTGCAATTTCAACCGATCCAGAAATTTCGTGAATACTTGCTTTGATGTTATTTTCAAACAAATAATCCGACAAAATGTTTGGATACGATGTTGCAATACGCATACCGTTCAAGGCTTCTTTACTCGTAAATTCCATTGCTTTGGGAACACCAATAGACAAACGACAGGTAGAGAAACCCAATTGACGAACAACCGTTAACTTTTTGCGTGTTTCAACCGCAACGTTTTCGCCCACGATACCAATATCTGCTACTCCATCGGCAACGTAGCCCGGAATATCATCGTCTCTTAAAAATAAAACTTCTAATGGAAAATTATGTGCAACTGATTTAAGGGTGCCTCCACCGCTACTGAATTCGATACCACACTCTTTGATTAATTTGATTGATTCTTCACTCAATCTTCCCGACTTCTGGATTGCCAGACGTAAAACAGTTGACATAGTTTTTGATTATCTTTGAAATACGAACAAATATCGCATAATTCTGTTTATTAATAAAGTAAAAAAGCACTTAATCCCTTGCCTCTACTTCAATCAACGTATAAACGTCCGGTGTTTTTATTCAATAAACACCTTGAAACCATCTACCCAGCTTTATTCAGACCTGACGCTCAGGTAGTCGCAGAAAAAGAACGACTAGAATTACCCGATGGTGATTTTTTGGATTTGGATTGGTACAGACAAGGATCAGACAAACTATTTATTCTTTCTCATGGTCTTGAAGGAAGTTCTCAAAGTACCTACATCCGTTGGATGTGCAAACGCTTGCTGGCTGAGGGTTGGGACGTGCTGGCCTGGAACTTCAGAGGCTGTAGCGATACACCAAATCGTTTAATGCGTTTTTATCACAGCGGTGAATCCAACGATTTGAGATTGCTGTTGAATTTGGCTGTTTACCCAACAAGTTATCAACAGTTCTTCCTAATTGGCTTCAGTATGGGTGGAAATATTACCTTAAAGTATTTGGGGGAACAAGAAAAAGACTTGGATGCGCGACTGCGTTGTGCGGTTACTTATTCGGTGCCCTGTGACTTGGCAAGCGGTGCCGAATTGTTAGCAGAATGGCAAAGCAGCGTTTACATGCGCCGATTCATGAAATCGTTGAAAGAAAAAATACGAGAGAAGTCCACACGTTATCCACAGTTATCCACCAAAGAACTCGGAGATATCCACACATTCAAAACCTTCGATGAAGTCTATACCGCTCCATTACATGGCTTTGCAAGTGCAAAAGAATATTGGCGTTTAAATAGTAGTTTGTCTTTTATACCCGCTATAACATTGCCTACGCTATTCATTTCCGCTGCAAACGATCCTTTTCTCACTCCTGCGTGTTATCCGATAGCAGCGGGTAAATCGATGACAAACTTCTTTCTAGAAATTCCAAGCCATGGAGGTCATTGTGGATTTTCACAATTTAATTCTACAGGTTTTTATTGGTCGGAAGACAGATGCATTGAATTTATTCAACAATATCTCTAACTTGCATCTATATGTGTGGTCGTTTTTCAATAGCAAAAAGTAAAGAAGAAATCGCAAAGCGTTTCAATGTAGGT
>NZ_CALMGQ010000028.1 GCF_937863595.1 uncultured Cytophaga sp. | reverse complement strand
ACCGCGATAAACGCAACGGCTAGCCGTTGCGTTTATTAATTGAATCTAAGAAATAAAAAATCCCGTTCTACTCAAATTAGTGGAACGGGATTTTTTTATTGGATTAAATTTCTTTTATAATATTGCTTCTGCAAGCACGATCACTTTATCGTGTAATACTTCCACAACTCCGCCATCAATAACAAAGATCTTTTCTTCTTTAGCTATACGGATCACAACGTCCCCTTTTTCAAGAGTAGATATGATAGGTGCGTGATTGATTAAAACTTCAAAACGACCAGCAGTTCCTGGAACTTGAACAGAAGTAATTTCTCCGCTAAATACAGTTTGATCGGGTGTTAGTATATCTAAATACATGTATCTAATTGGTTAAAATAGCTTGCTACATAATTGTAGCAAGCTGATTTTTTATGAGGGATACGTATTATTATTTTTTAGAATCAGCAACAAGTTTTTCGCCTTTAGCGATTACTTGTTCGATACCACCTACAAGGTTGAATGCTGCTTCTGGTAAGTGATCTAACGCACCATCCATAATCATATTGAACCCTTTAATCGTATCTTTAATATGTACTAATTCACCTTTAAGACCTGTAAATTGTTCTGCCACGTGGAATGGCTGAGACAAGAAACGTTGTACTCTACGTGCACGGTGAACAGCTTGCTTATCTTCTTCAGAAAGTTCATCCATACCAAGGATAGCGATGATATCTTGAAGTTCTTTATAGCGTTGTAAAATTTCTTTTACGCGTTGAGCACAATCGTAGTGTTCGTCACCTAAAATTTCTGGGCTAAGAATACGTGATGTAGAATCCAATGGATCTACAGCAGGATAAATACCTAATTCAGAAATTTTACGGTTCAATACCGTAGTTGCATCTAAGTGGGCAAATGTTGTTGCTGGTGCTGGATCTGTTAAATCATCTGCAGGAACATACACTGCTTGTACAGATGTAATAGAACCTCTTTTTGTTGAAGTAATACGCTCTTGCATTGCACCCATTTCAGTTGCCAATGTTGGTTGGTAACCTACTGCAGATGGCATACGACCTAATAAAGCAGATACTTCAGAACCTGCTTGTGTAAAGCGGAAAATATTATCAATAAAGAATAAAATATCGCGACCTTGTCCTTGGCCATCTCCATCACGGAAATATTCCGCAACTGTAAGACCAGCTAAGGCAACTCTTGCTCTTGCTCCTGGTGGTTCGTTCATTTGACCGAAAACCAACGTAGCTTGAGACTTCAATAATTCAGTAGAATCAACTTTAGTTAAATCCCACTCGCCATTTTCCATGGCATGCTTGAATTCATCACCGTAACGAATTACGTTTGATTCAATCATTTCACGAAGTAAATCGTTTCCTTCACGTGTACGCTCACCCACACCAGCAAATACAGAAAGACCTGCATATGCTTTTGCGATATTATTGATTAATTCCATAATCAATACGGTTTTACCTACACCTGCACCACCAAACAAACCAATTTTACCACCCTTTACATAAGGTTCTAATAAATCGATTACTTTGATCCCCGTAAATAACACTTCTGTACTTGTAGATAAATCTTCAAATTTAGGAGCTTGACGGTGAATAGACATACGTTTATCGGTAGTATTTGATGGGATACCATCAATTGCATCACCAACAACGTTATATAAACGACCACGAATGTCTTCACCAACAGGCATAGAAATTGGCAAACCGTAAGTTTTCACTTCCATGCCTCTCATCAGACCATCTGTTGAATCCATCGCGATTGTACGTACACGATCTTGTCCTAAATGCTGTTGACATTCTAGGATGATTTTTTGTCCATCTGGACGAGTTACTTCCAATGCATCTAAAATTTGTGGAAGAGAGCCCTCTCCTTCAAATCCAACGTCTACAACTGGACCAATAATCTGAGTGATTTTACCAATATTTGCCATGAATTGCGGTATTATAGAAACGATATTATCTCAAAATTTGCGACTGCAAAAATAGGCTATTATTCTTTCAAACCCAAGAAGCGTAAGATAATATTATGAAATGGTGAAAAACTTTATATCTTTTTACTAACAAATATCATTTTTTGAATTTTTCAAAGAATAAACAGAATTGAAACAATATTTATTAGTAGCCCGTTAAAACAGGTTAAAAAAAAGATGAAAATACGTAAAACGGTAAAATATTTGGCATAATAACTACTTTTACATTATTTTTAACTTTTTGGAGTATGAATATGTGTTCACTCCAATAAAAAACAATATCACTTTAACAATATTTTAGAATTATGAAAAAACAATTAATTTATTTAGTTATCTGTTTATTTGCTTTAGGCAATATGCAGGTAAATGCGCAACAGCTAGCCGCAGAAAAAACGGTTGACATTTCAGGGAAAGCCAATCGAGGTTATATAGGAAATGTAGAACGCGATGATGCAAAAAAAGAAATTGTTGTGACTTATGTTACAAAATCTACCAATGCAAAAGTAAAATTTGAAATATATACGTTTGATTACGATTTGAATTTAAAATCGGACGTTGTGGACGAAATTGAATTATCTAGAGCTCGTGCTAAGTATACTTGGTTCAGCTTCAAAGGTGATTCATATGTTGTTGAAGGTGTTACCGCTGCACCTAACTTAACTGGCACGTTCGTAATTAAGAAAAAACAGATTACCTACACATGGAATTGGTTTTTATTGAAATATGTAAAATTTACTAAAACACTAGACAAATTAAAATTTGAAGGTGAAAATGGTAAAAACATGTTCTACATCAGCCACTATGAAAATGATGAAACAGGTGAAATCATAGCATTGGCTGGCGAAAAAGGTACTTCAAAAGCTCCTTATCAACAATATCAAAAATATCATATTTTCCGCGTAAACTACGGATTGGAAATACTTTCAGATATTACTGTAGATTTAGTAAATCCGCATAAATTATTATTCTCTGCACCTGTAGCAGATTCAAAAAATCCAAATGCAGAAAGTCAAGATTGGGTTGTTGTTCTAGCTCCAATGGGTGGCCAAGGAATGGGGAAATATGAAGCTGCAGACCCTACACTTTATACTGTATTACGCATTTCTCCAGATGGTAAATTAGTAAGCAATATGAAATTCAATTCAAAAGCACATACGTGGACCGTTCGTGGGGCTTTGATTGATGGAGAGAATATATATCTGTATGGACCGGGTTATGCTAAAGATATGGAGAAAAAATTCTATGGATTGGCGGATGTGCCGAACGAACAAGCTAAATTTAGTGACTTCCAATTGGTGAAAGTAAATTCTAAAGGAACTGGTTTTGTTGGTGTTACTTCATTAACTGAATTCGAAACAAAAACGCGCAAACCAGATGATCAAAAGAAACCATCTGTTTACAATGGCAAAAGAGTAGAAATTCGAAACCTAACCGTCGGTTCTGAAGGACAGATATACATTATAGCGCAAGATTATAAAGTAGACAACCAAGGTGACGTTACAGGTACTATTTATACCGATTTGTATTTGTTCCAATTTGACCAAAAAGGTCAATTGCAAAATGCGTATGGAATTGACGACGATTCTCGTAAAGGAGCAATTTTAGGTGGTGGTGTTGCAGATGCTCGTTTCTATCCATCAAACTCTTGGTTGTATGAAGGCAAAGACCCAAATCATTTATATTGGATGCAGTTTATCCCTCATAGAACAAAATGTGAAACCGAAACTTCTTATGGCTTTTCTTCAACAACAAAGAAAACAGAATGTAGACCACTTAGATACCCACGTGTAATTAAGTTAGATGTTACAAAAGGAACTTTTGAAAAAATTGTACAGTATGGTAATGGAGAATATTACTTAAACGAAGATTTTCCAATGTTGTATATTGAAAACGATTCGAAAATTATTTTCATTGGGGAAACAAAAAGTGAAAAAGGATTGTGGGTTGGTAAGTTTGATCCAAATTCGTTGTAATAAAAAGTACTTAGTATTGAGTACTTAGTACTAAGTATTAAAAAATAATGGCTTCGAACTATTCGAAGCCATTATTTTTTTAATACTTTTTTATAGAAATTAACATACTTTTAAAACAGCAATGCTTTCTTACTTAGTGCTATAGTAGTCTAAATTAAAATACTACGTTCATAAGGTACAATTATGAATAAAAAAGGCTTCGAATATTCGAAGCCATTTTCTATACAGTATACTCTGTACTTAATACTTTATACTTCCTTAAGAAATGCCTCTTTCAATTCAATCCGAAACGTCGTTCCCTTATCCGCTCCACTATTCAATACAAATACCTTACCTCCATGATATTCTTCTACGATACGTTTAACAAGGGTTAAACCAAGTCCCCAGCCGCGTTTTTTGGTTGTAAACCCAGGTTTAAAAATTGACGTAAATTTATTTTTGGGAATCCCTTTACCTGTATCTTTAATATCGATACAAATCACTTTTTTTATGGATGAGATATTTATTTCAATGGCACCTCTGCCATCCATCGCATCAATCGCATTTTTGCAAATGTTTTCTATCACCCAACCCATAAGCGATATATTCATTTTTGCCTCTGCTCCATTTGTATGGTCTATCATGGAGTAGGTTATATAACTTGAGGTGCGTGATTTTAAATAATCAATATTCTCTTCCACTACATTGGAAACGATTTCATTATTCAACTTCCCTTCCAAACCAATTTGAGAAAAACGAGCCGTAATCACATTTAATCGATCCACATCTTTTGCCAACTCCTCGGTCATAGGATCGTCTTTAAAGGGCTCTATTTCTTTAAAATAATCCCGAATTGCAAATAACGACGATAACGGTGTACCCAATTGATGCGCCGTCTCTTTCGCTAGGCCCACCCAAACTTTACTTTGTTCTGCTTTCTTACTATAATTAAATGCCACATACCCCGCCAAGCTTAAAAATAAAATGGCAGATAATTGAATGTATGGGTAATACCGCAGCATGATTAAAATCTGCGAATCTTTATAATAAATAATATTCTTCATTCCATAAAATTCTATAACAATCGGCTCGTATTGGCCTTTCATGATTGCTATTTCTTTCTTCAAAAATACATTCGTTTCATTTTCAGAAAGCCCAGATGGTATATCTACATTTTTTGAGCTTAATGGTTCACCTTGCCCATCTGCTAATACTACAGGTACAGAAGTATTCGCATTAATAATGGTTTCTGTAAGGAATGCCATATTCGCATTTGTTTCTTGCGTCGCAACTGTCTCTAAGGCTTTGGCATACAAATCAATAAGTTTTTTTTCACGTTCAACCAAGCGTTTAGCCAAATAATCCGTGTAAAACAAAGACCCGACGATAACAATTAAGCCCAATAAAACAATGACGAATTTAATCCGAACGTTTAATTTATATATGTCCATAAGAACGAAAATTGTATTTTATTTGTAACGATTATAAATTAGCTATTTTATTACAAGAAAACTCGAAGAATTGAGGTTTAGGCGTAAATTTATAGTCCTTTGAGGAAGCAGATAGATATGATTTCGAATTTCAAATCCATTAGTTTAACATATAGAAAAGCACCGCTTGAGATTCGTGAGCGCGTTGCTCTAAAAGAAACTGAGTGTAAAAGCCTTTTGCAAAAGATTCGGGATTTCACTGAGATTTCAGAATTGTTAATACTTTCTACCTGCAACCGTACCGAAATATACTATACTTCTAACGAAGATTTAAGTTCGGTTCTTATAAAATTGCTGGGTATAGAAAAAAACATACCTGCATTAATTGATCAAATAGATTATTTTGAAATATATAACCAGCAATCAGATGCAGTACTTCATTTATTTGAGGTAGGTATTGGTTTAGATTCGCAAGTGGTGGGTGACATGCAAATTGTCAATCAAGTAAAATATGCATATCAATGGAGTGCTGACCTAAATCTATCTGGTCCATTTTTACACCGTTTAATGCATACCATTTTCTTTACTAATAAACGTGTTGTACAAGAGACTGCTTTCAGAGATGGCGCAGCGTCTGTTTCGTATGCAACGGTTGAATTGGCCGAAGAGTTACTAAGCATACAACCCAATGCAAACATATTACTTGTTGGCTTAGGAGAAATTGGTGCAGACGTTTGTAGAAACTTCAAATCAAATACGGCGTTCAAAAACATTACGCTTATAAATCGCAGTATTGAAAAATCAGAAGCTTTAGCCTTAGAATGTAATATAGAATACGTCCCTTTTGAAACACTATGGGATGCTGTAAGCAATGCAGATTTGGTTATCAGTTCTGTTGCTATGGACCAACCTTTGTTTTCTAAAGAAGAAATACAAAAATTATCTATTCTATCGCATAAATACTTCATCGATTTATCTGTCCCTAGAAGTGTAGACCCGAAAGCAGAAGAATTACCCGGTATTATTGTATATGATATTGACCATATTCAAAATCGCTCAAATGAAGCGCTGGCAAATAGATTAAATGCAATACCCCACGTTCGAAAAATTATTCTAGATTCTATTGTTGAATTTAATGAATGGTCTAAAGAAATGGAAGTTTCACCAACTATCAACAAGCTTAAAAATGCATTGGAACAAATCCGCAAGGAAGAGTTGTCGCGTTTTGTAAAACAGCTGAACGATGAAGAAACGAAAAAAATTGATGAAATAACCAAAAGCATCATGCAAAAAATTATCAAGTTGCCCGTTTTGCAATTAAAGGCGGCTTGCAAACGTGGAGAAGCAGACACATTAATTGATGTGTTAAATGATATGTTTAATTTGGACAAGCAACCTGAACACCTGCGTGATTAAGAGCAAGAAACTCATATTCACCTTATTTTTTTGCATTGCCACTTTACTTGTAACATCTGCCCAAGACACCTCAACAACAGTAAGCGCAACTAAGAATCCGATTGCAGCAAACACTTCTCCAACTGTTTCATATCTTCATTTCAATTCTGATTCTGTTTTTAATCGTGTTTTACAAAATAAGCTGTTTACACGTACGTATTCGGTTGTATCTATCTTAGATACCTTAGCAGGAGTACCTAGAAAAAGAACAGGACTTGTACAAGCAAATAAACTCATACTCCCTTTCGAATCCGATTCCATACAACATACCTTTAAAGATGAATTTATTTGTCGCACATCCTTTTTTGCGCGCAAAAAATACACCGTACTTTATTCCATCTATCAATCGACCTCTGCCTATCGAACGCAATTTAAAGCGAACCATATAGACTATCTAGAAAATAATTTATACATCGTTCAGTCAGCAACCTCTAAGTATATATATAACAGTTCCACGAAACAAAGTTCTCCCACTTTTGACCACATACAAAAGATAGATACGTTATTTTATCAATTAACAACAGCAGACGAATCTATTCTACTAGACCGAGCTGCTAAACCTTTTATATCTTCTCCATATAAAGAACTTTTCCATTCCAACGATTCGGTTTATAATGCAGTCTTATTTAACGAATGGGATATTTATAAAAATACCGGAGAAAAAATTCTCTCAAACCTACGCTGTGATTCAATTAAACCCTCTAAACGATTTAGTCGCTGGAATCTGTTTCGGAATGGCAACAGCTATTATCGATGGGATTTAACAATTGAAGATACAACGCAAAAAATACACAGCGCCACAAAAAACTTCAGTACCCAATTTAATATTTCGAAATTCTCATACGACACAATAAAATTGACACTGAAATTTGATAGTGCATATTATCAAAGCGACAATTGGTTGATGTATAAAAAAGCTGGAGCTTACGGCTACTGCGATACGATTGGGAATGTTAAAATTTCACATCAATACGATACAATCACTGCATGGCATAACAATATGGCAGCTATCCGCTTTAAAAATAAATGGGGCTATATTAATAAGCGTGAAGAAATGACCGTACAGCCTTACTATAAAATAGCACTTCCGTTTTACAATGGAGCTGCGGCTGTATTTGATGGTAAAAGATGGATGTTTATTTCTAAAGATGGTAAAAATATAAACTCCATTACCTTTGATAGCATACAACAAACAAGCAGCGGAAGATGGTATATATTTAACAAAGGCTTATACGGACTTTGCGAAACCAATGGCAGAGAGCTTATACCACCTATTTATGAATATTTATTGGATGGCAATTCAGATCTGTTTGTTTTTAGAAAAGATTCTTTATATGGTCTTATCGAAAAAGACAGAACCATACGTTGCAAACCAACATACGATCAATTTATTTATGATACAGCAAACGCGTGTTATCTATTAAAACACATTTCACAATCCAGTTTGCTCTTTATTCTTCCTACTAGATAATGATGTTTCGTTTTATTTTATCCGCACTTTTATTTTCGTTCGTTATTACTTCTCAAGCACAGACTGTTCAGTACTTTGAGGGACTCACAACGTATAGCGAAACAAAAAATGGCAAAATCCAATACGGCTTCAAGGATAAATCTGGAAAAGTTGTTATACCTGCACGTTTTGATGGCGTAGCAAATCCGTTTAACGGCGGACAAGCAATCATTATCATCAATAATTTATACGGCACCATTGACAATAAAGGCAAAGTGCGTATCTCTGCCATTTATAAAAAAATATTGGAGTCGTCGTTTGGATTACTACCTGTACAAAATACAGCAGGCTTATGGGGTTTCTATACTAGTGATTTAAAATTGCCAATCCCGTGCTTATACAATAATTTTAAATTTACGAATAAAGGTAAGAACATCTTTGTACAAAAAAACGGTAAGTGGGGTATGATCAACCATAGTAATATAAGCTTGGTTGCATTTGAGTTCAAACACATTGAGTCGGCAAGTCCAAAACAAATTAAAGGCACACGTTATAATAACTGGTCTTTACACACTAGTGCTGGCACAAAGAGGTATCAATATGCATACGACTCTGTACAATTTACCATGTCCGACTCTCTTTTAAGTTTTCGATTGAATGGTTGGGAAGGCTTGCTTACCAAAACTGGAACAATACTTCTGTCAAGTATCTACGAAGACATACAAGATATTTATGCGCATACCTTGGCGATAAAAAAGGATGGTAAATGGGGGGTTAAGAAAATTGAAGATCCTGCTTGGCTAATTGAACCTGCGTATGATATGATAGAAATAGATTCTGTATGCATACATGCAGGATTAAAAATTGGAACGGGCAAATCCATGCACTGGAAGTTATATAACCACAGTGGCACCCTCCTCTACCCAAGTGTATTTATTGATTATCATCCTCTCTTAAATGGCTTAATAGCTGTACAAGCGACATCAAACTTATGGGGCTTTATAAATGAAAAAGGAATGCTCATTATTCCTTTTGAATACTCCAAAGTTAACGATTTTGAAAATGGGTTGTGTGAAGTAGAAAAAAATGGAACACAACTTGTTATCAACAAATCAAACGAGGTTGTTTTCAATCAACAAGATGTGTATTTATACTCCATCGGCTTACTCAAATTGAATGCGCTTCAAAAGAAAACCTATACTTATAATATAGATTCGAACACAGAAATTATTCCCATCAATGCAGATTTTGTAAAAATAAAACGTGCAGGCAAATATGGATTGATCAATACCAAAGGCGAAACAATTTTACCGACTATATATTCGGAGATACAAGTAGGTTCAAGCTTAACAACATTCGTAACTACAAAAGATCGCATTACTAAAATCATTCAATTGAACAAAGGGACATATTCCATTGATCGAAAAATTAATTCTGTAGATGGTTTCTATAATGACTTTGCTGTAATGAAATATATAAACGGCAGATTTGGTTGCATTGACAATCTAGGTAAGATACGTATAGCTCCACAGTATGAAATAATTCGTCCCTTCGAAAATGAGGTGGCAGTAGTAAAGTTAAATGGCAAATGGGGTATCGTTGACAAAAACGAAAGTTTTGTAGCGCAACCCTATTACGATTCTATTGGTGTATTCAGAAATAAGGTTTGTATTGTAAGTGAAAAAGGAACGCATTATTTAATGGATGTCTCGGGTAAAATATTAACCCCCGATGGTTATGCATCTATAAAATTAACGAAGGGTGGAAATTATTTATTATCAAAAAATACATTTAAAGGAATCGCTGATGCTTGGGGTAAAGAAATCATTTCACCGCGTTATCAGAAAATAATTGAGTTGTCGCCTTCCTTGTTTCATGTTACTGAAAATGATTTGCACGGTGTGATTGATGCAAATCGCAACATTGTATTGCATATTAAATATCATGAGATATTTTATAATAAAAAGACAAAAGAATTTTTAACCGCTGAAAATGGCGAGGTAGATTTTGTGACGGTAAAATAGCGTAATTGAAATTTCCTCTTCAAACCTGCATCACTGCCCTGCTGCTTTTAACTTCGCTTCCACTAAAGCAATCAGTTCTGCATTTTCACTTTCTTTAGCTGAAGACAAAACACTGGTTCCTTTGCCATCGTTATCGTTTGCTTTAGCACCTGCATCAAATAATACCTTGGCGATATCCAATTCCCCACTTGATGCCGCATACATGATGGCTGTTGTATAAAACCCATCCCGATAGTTCACATCGGCTTTGTTGGCTAACAGTAATTTCACGATTTCTAAATTGCTATTATCAACCGCAGCAATCAACATACTTACACGTAGCCAAGGAGAGAGTTCCTTTACATAATTTGCATTTGCACCTGCAGCCAATTGCTTCTCTACCGTTGCCTTATCATTTTTGATAATTGCATTGTATAATACATCATTTTTATCCTGTGCCGAAACCAGAAATATACTATTCAACAAAAGGAATAAAATGCAAATTTTCTTCATTGGAAATATATGTTAGTAGCAATCCTGATGTTGTACGTAATTTGTGTTGCTTTGTTAAGCAAGATACGGTTTAGGACTCAGATTTTGATAATGCAGCTTTGAATATTATCAGAACAAGAATTCTTTCACAATAAGATGTAACATACTCATTTAAAAATACTTAATCCCTACCCGACCAATCGGCCTAAAGCGCAAGCCGCTCCACACATCCGAAATAGAAATTGTAGCTACTGTGGTGGTTCTGTATTTTGCTCCAAATTCACTCTAAATATCTTGGTGTATGTCTGTCTTAATTCCTGATGTTCCTTTAGTGTAAGCAAACCAAAGAACAGCATCGTATTCTATTTCATTCAAATGCATTTTCAAAAAATGAATAAACATCTTTTTGTCTTGAACAAACACAAGAGCATTTGCACTTTTATTTTTTAAATCTATACGAGTTAAAAATCCCAAATCAAGACAGTCCTTAGTAAATTCAGAAGTCGCATTCAAAACAATTGAATCTGTTTTAAATTTAAATTTATGAAGAATGTTTTTCATACTATTACACTTAGATATATTATTTGGTCGTAGATACGTAAAGTTGCAATATGTTTACTTGGATAGATAAAAAGTATATGCGTATTGTTTAATCATACAAACCTCGAACGTATCGAAAAAAGTGTCTGACGATTTCGTATATAGCAAAGAAATCTGTTAAATTAAGTGGGGGAAATTTCGGATAGAAAATAAATGCTGTTCACACCCACGTATAGCAACTAGTACCTAGCACTTAGAACTAAATCCTCACGCCACCATCTATCACCAACTCTGTACCTGTGATGTACGATGCTTCGTCGGTTACTAAAAATGAATAGGCATTTACAATATCGATTGCTTGCGCAAAACGGCGGACTGGAATTTTCAATCTGAATTGTGTAAGTTCTGCTGAATCTGCTAAAGGTAAATTATCTTCTTCTATATAACCAGGTATGATTGTATTGACATTGATACCACTTTGACCCAGCTCTCTAGCCCACAGTTGCGTAATACCTTTAACACCTTCGCGTATGCCGTCATAGTGCCTATCTGTTAAACTATCGTGAATTCGCAAAGGCAAACAACAATTAATGATGCTGCCCATTTTTTGTTGCTGCATAAAAGGCGCAACAACACTTATGGAATGCAAGAAGACAGAAAGATTGGCATCAATGGTTTCGTGCCATGCTTCGGTCGATAAATTAGGGACCTTGGAAACAGGTGAAAGTTTTGGATTGTTCACCAATATGTCAATTCTACCAAATTTTTTAATTACTTGTACGGCTGCTTTTTCGAAATTTTGTGCTTGACTAAAATCAAAGCTGTCTATTTCGCAAGATCCTTTACGCAACTTACACGATTCTAATATTGTAGGATCAATAATAGTAGAACTATCTTCCCATAATACCACACGAAAACCTTGGTTGCAAAATTTTTCTGCAGCGGCTTTCGCAATGGAATGTGTAGTGCGAACTAGTACAACAACTTTTGATTCTATCATAATTAAAAATAGACAATTCCTATCCCGTAAGTTAAAACAAAAACCAATGTACTCAAAGCCAATTGTTTTAAAAATGGATCCAACAACCGAGGTTCTTTGGTTTTAAATACCATGTATATATGACGTATAAATAAAGGAAGCAAACACAAATACAGCAAATTGAATGGGGATGTATAATGTACATACACGTATATTGTAGCACAAACCCATGCGCTAGCAATTAGGATCACATGATAATAGCGGCCCCAAATAGGCCCAATACGAACGGGAATGGATTTTTTCCCAGCCAATGCATCGGCATCAATATCGCGTAGGTTGTTTACATTAAGTACTGCTGTAGATAACAATCCGCAACTGAATGCGGGCAAAAGCACATCGCTAGTAAGGATGCCTACTTGAAGAAAATAGGTTCCGCCGACTGCTACAAAGCCAAAGAAAAGAAATACAGATATATCTCCCAAACCTGCATATCCGTAGGGTTTTTTACCAGCTGTATACGTTAATGCAGCGACGATTGCTAAGATGCCAACAGACAAGAAACCTACCAATACGTGCCAACTCAACAAACTGCGTACTTGATACAATAAATATATACCAGCAATGAAACTCAGTAATGAAAAAAGAGCAATTGCTATACGCATTTCTGAAATACGGATCACTCCGCTTTGTACTGCACGTTGGGGACCAACACGATGTTCGCCATCCGCACCGTTCATAAAATCACCGTAGTCGTTCGCTAGATTGGATAATATTTGAAGAAATAAGGTTGTAACAATACACGTCACAAATACATATCCATTGTACGCTTGGTGCTGGTATGCGAGAAAGCCAGCCATACAGATACTTGATAAGGCTAAAGGCAAGGTGCGCAATCGAAATGCGCTGATCCAATGAGAAAGTGCTGCCATGAATGCTTACGAAATTTCTTTAATCCGTAACGAAACAAAAATACAAATTGCAGTTGCCACACAAGCAACAACACCTACCCAACCGAAGTGATGTAATTTCTTTGTCGCATCATTTGTAATAATAAACGAAGCAATTGTAATCGCAACGCCTGAACCTAAAGATTGTATAGCAGAGCTTATACTAAGGAAATTACCCCTGCGCTGAGGCTGCACACAAGATGTCATTAAGGTCATAGCAGGTACAAAACGGGCTCCGAACGAGATAAAGAAAGCCATATTAAACAACAACACATATCCTAATGGCATTGGTGGCAAAATCGTAACTACAAATATAGGTATCATAGAAATAGTTGCAGCTACAATAAATGTTTTTACTTTACCGTATTTGTCCGACAACTTACCAACTAAAATACTACTCGCAATCGTAGCGCCGCCGCCTACTAAATACACATACTTCAATTCGTTTGTGTTTAGACCAACGTTGTACACCAGATAATCGCTTATGAACGGCACCACTGTGAAACCGCCAACCATTAATAAGAAAATAAAAATCAAGGCACGAATGATGTTCTTATTTTTTAAGAATTCTTTAACAATTTCTAGTGGCTTGGTTTTAACTCCAGTATATTCTAAATGCGTTTTTATAGAAGGGAAAAACACAAACAATACAATACCCACAATTAAGCTTAAAATAGAAAGCAACCAAAAGGGTGCATGATAATCAAACCGCTCTGCAAGAATTAATCCGCAAGGAATACCAATTATAGAAGCTCCTGAAAAAGCAGACATTACTAAGCCAGTAGCTTTACCTCTTCGTTCAAGCGGCACTGCATCACCGACTACAGTCATAATAAGCACATTCAATACACCTCCAAATAAGCCTGCAACCAAGCGTGCTAGCATAAAAAATTTATACTGGGGTGCCATTGCACACAATACATTTGCAATAATAAAACCACTATATAAAAATAATAAAGCCGTACGCCTATCGTAATTATCAATGTTAAAGAACGCAAAAATTGCTCCGGCGGCGGCTGCAAATGTGTAGACTGAAACTAAGGAGCCAAATTGTTCGGTTGAAATAGATAAGGATTCTTTTAAAAATGGACTAAGGGGAGCCATGATTACAAAATCCATTATGTGTGTGAAATTTACGGCTACCAACATGGCGATTAGTAAGCCTTCACTAATATTATGATTCTTTTTAGAAATAACCTGCATATATTTTATTTACAATCTTTACGCTTTATTACATACCCCTTACCATTGCATTGCGGACAATCACCATCCTGAAACGTTGTGCCATGACATACACTACAAAGGGTAATGCCTGTACCCTCGCATTTATAACACTTCTGATAACTATCGCCAAAATTATTTCTAGAAATAATAACACCAGATCCCGAACACAAAGAACAATACTCTTTACCGACACCTTTGCATTTCAAACACTTAATTTTAGAATGGCTTGTACCGTGACAGAGATTACATTCTTCTTTTTCTTCTACATAGCCTTTTTCAAAACACTGGGCACGTGCAATGTAATAGATAGAACTATCAAACAATGTTCCTTTATCTCCAAGTAATCGAACATACTTTTCAAAGCCTTGTTGAGCTTGTTTGTACTTGGTTCTGTAAAATTGATTTAAACCATAATAATATGCAGCATCATCGGGAATGGTACTTTTCAGTTTAAACAGATTTTTAAAATCTGCATGCGCTGAATCATATTTTTTAGCTTCCATATTTTTTTTTGCAGATGCAAAATAGACATTAACCAAAGAGTCGTATTCTATGTGTGCATTGCTTGCAAAAGCAACAGAAGAAATAGCAAGTAAAATTATTAAAATGAGTTGCTTCATGAGTATATGTACAATCAAGTAAATATAAGAAGTTCTTAGTAAAAGGTAACGTAGCAATGGCCTACAACTAGCTTAAAGACTGAAAAATTAATAATAAAGTTCCTGCGCCAAACGAAATGTATTGCAATGTGCCTCCACAATATCTATGATGTTTTCAGAATAACCACCACCCAGTGAGATTGTTACAGGTATTTTATTCAATTTACAGGCTTGCAATACAATAGAATCCCGTTCTTTACATCCATTTCGAGTAAGAGACAATTTACCCAGTTTGTCAGTTGCCAACACATCTACACCAGATTGAAAAAACAGATGGTCGGGTTGTACTTCATCTATTAATTTAGGAAGTATTTCTGAAAGAGCCTTCAAATATGCTTCATCTCTTGTGTTATCGAGCAATGCAATATCTAAATTAGATTGTTCTTTACGTGCAGGATAATTGTTAGCTCCATGCATACTAAAAGTAAAAATAGCATCATTACCCTGAGCCATTTTTGCAGTACCATTTCCTTGATGTACATCTAAATCTACAACCAGAATTTTCTGAGCTAAGGTATTCGCCAATAAATAATCGGCAGCCAATATAATATCGTTATACAAACAAAAACCTTCTCCGTGTTCTTTATAAGCATGGTGCGTACCACCAGCGATATTCATTCCAATACCAAAAGCAGCTGCATGTATAGCTGCATCTATGGTGCCTTGCATGATTATTTCTTCTCGCATCACCAGCTCATGCGTTAACGCAAATCCTGTCTTGCGAATATCTGAAGGAGACAAACTCAGTGTATCTAAGGCCTGCACATAATTTGAATCATGTGAACGTAGTAAATCTGATTTTAAAATTCGCTCAGGAGAAAATAATTGACTTTCCGCAATCGTGCCTTCATACACCAACTGCTCTGCTATTAAATCATACTTCAACATCGGAAAACGATGCCCTTCAGGAACAGGATGGTTGTAGGCTGGATGGAAAGCAATTTTTAACATTTAAAAGAGATGTATTTTGGATTGATATATGTTCGTTTTGTGAATAGAGGATTAACAAGCGTGTGTAAAGTAGAAAGTGTAAGCTTGGGCGTTATAAGGAGTTCGGAATACAATTCGGTTTTCGATAAAGTTACAGGACCGCTCATTTAATGAGCGTACTCTACACTTTTCACTTTACACTCTACACTTTTTTTACACTCTACACGTTTCTATCAAAGCGCAAACGCTTCTAAATACTATCATATACCTTATTAGCACCTGCACCAACTACTGACCACTATCTTTCACTTATATATTTTCTTCTTATTCAAACCTTCTCTGTACTTTTTAGCATTTGTGATGTGATCATCATAGGTACAAGAGAAATTATGGCAGCCAGAATTATCTCCTTTCGCGCAAAAATAGTAATAGGCATGTTCGTCGTATTTCAAAACTTCATCGATTACAAAAGTAGGTACAATGCAAATTGGCCCAGGTGGTAAGCCCTTTTTAACATAGGTGTTATAATCTGAATCAATTTTTAATTGCTTGTTTGAAACTCTTCTGGAATTCATACTTGTATGTGCAAACAATACGGTAGGGTCGGATTGTAATTTCATATTATTCCGAAGTCTATTAATATAAACGCCAGCAATTGTAGCCATTTCGCTGCGTTGTTTGGTTTCAGAAAACACGATGGATGATAAGATCACAACTTCATCTTCACTCAGATCTAATTTCTTGCATGCAGCTCTACGTTCGTCGTTCCACAATTGAACGTAGTTGCAGGCCAAATACTCTAACACTTCTTTTGGATTGGTATTTTTATAAATTCGATATCTGCCAGGTCTAAAAATACAATAGACAGATTCAATTGTAAATCCACCCAAATCATCCATTTCATCGGAATCTGCTAAAAGTGCTAAAAATTCTTTTTCATCAATATTGCTTAGTTGACACAGTTGATGTATCGTGCGCTTTCGTGAACGGTAGGTTCCTAAATCAATCAATTGTGACATGCGGATTTCTGCATCGTCTAAAAATGAAACCATCCTATAATTTCCCCAACTCTTTTCAATTCGATACATCCCTGGTCGTAATGTTTCAACATTCAAAAGAGATGCCATCCATTTAAATGTGAAGGCAGATTTAATAACACGTTTTTTTGATAATGTATCTGCTAATTCATCTATGTCTGTACCTCTGCTAACATATACATAATAAGCCGAAGAACGAAAAGACGTATTGGAAGAAAACGACACAAACCACAATGTAACAATTACAAAGCCGCCAAAGATGTATGCCCAACTTTTCCCTGAAATCGCAAACGAACTGCTTCTTTTGGAAGATGCGCGCTTTGCAACTTTAGGTTTCGGTATGATTCTTTTTTTGGCCATTTTTTTAAGGCTTAAAGCGGAAGGCTTATGGCCTAATGCTTTTTAGCGCATGAACATACTTTGTTTATAAATATATACGAACGTAAAAAGAAAAGGTATATACTTCATTTCATTCAACCCATTTAAATATGCTTTGTATACTTATTTTAAAATAATAAGCATTCAAATTATTAAATTTAAACGAATGTAGCTTTGGGCTTTAAGCCTTTAGCATTCGGCTTTAGCTTTACGCTTTAAGCTCTTCAATAAATGCAACCCCCAACTTATCTGCAACATCTTTTAAATCTTTAATCACAGGCCCTAACAATGGAACACCTACACTTAAACGAGATGCTTGAATTTCTCTTTCAGGATCACCAGGGATTAATACGCTCTTTCCTTCTACCGCTGGAGCATTTCGGAAAGTTGTAATCCAATTATCCATATGTGATTTAAAATCGTCTGCAGGTCTGAATGCATCAACACGCATTGCACCAAAAAAGTGCCCTATCCCTTCTCCTACTGGATCAGAAGGCATCGGCAAGAAACTTACAAATGGCGGCACCCACGGACCATAATTAGCGCCCGATAATACTGCAGAGAATATATCTACAATAGAACCCAAGCAATATCCTTTATGGCTACCATGTTCCAAATCACCGCCCAAAGGGAGTAGCGCCCCCCCCTCTTTTAATTCATGTGCATTGGGAGTTGTTACGCCATTTTTATCTTGAATCCAACCAAGGGGAGCTTCTAAATTTTTACGTTGCAATATTTCTAATTTTCCATTTGCTGCTGTAGTGGTTGCAAAATCAGCAACCATCGGTGGTTGATCTTTCGCAGGAATAGCTACTGCAATTGGATTGGTGCCCAATAAACGTTTTAAAGAATGCGTAGGTGCAACAAGCGGACTCGCATTTGTCATTGATATACCAATCATATCATGCTCTAAAGCCATCATAGCATGATAACCAGCGATGCCATAATGATTGGAATTCTTTACACTTACCCAGCCTGTACCTACCAACGTTGCTTTATCAATTGCAATTTGCATGGCTTTTGGCGCCACAACCAAACCCAAACCACCGTCACCATCTACAGTAGCGGTACTTGGTGTTTCATGCACAATACGCACATTGGGTGTTGCATTAATGCGACCGGCTTCCCATAAACGTACATATCCCGTTAAGCGAGCAACGCCGTGAGAATCTACACCACGTAGATCCGCAGACAATAATACGGTTGTTGCTAATTGCGCATCAGCCTCCGGACAGCCCATTGCTAAAAATACATTTTTGGTAAAAGCGAATAAGTCTTTATATGAATACATAGAATTTCAATTTAATATGTAAAAATATAGGTTTCTGTTGGGAAAGCCTAAAAGCTGACGGTTGAATTGCTTGTTGCCTAAAGCGGAAGGCCTAAGGCGGAAAGCTGAAGGCTTGAGTACCTAAGCTTTAAGCTTCTGATCGTTACATTTACAGATGTTAAAATATTTTAACTAATAGATAACCAATAGATTAAAACAATAATTATAATTATTAGCATCATAAACAAAACAAACTTAAATAATGTGCTACGGGCCATAAGCTTTAGGCATAATGCCTTGTACTTTTAGCTTTATTACCGTCCAGCCTTCATTCAATAAAAATTGAGTACATTCGTTATACGCTTAAACAATAGCCACGCCCATTCCTTAACATCTTATTCTATGAAGAAGTCTTTATTCATTTCTTTAATCGTCATACTGGCAAACAGCTTTAATATACATGCGCAAGAAAATATAATAACGGCGAACCCTACGATTAAGCAGGTTACTGTATTTTTAAACCGTGCACAGGTTGAAACACAGACTCCTATCACAATAGAAAATGGCAAAACAGTTATTCGTTTGCAAAATCAAACTACTTTCCTAGATCCTGAAAGCATACAAGTAAGCGGCAAAGGAGACTTCACCATACTTTCGGTTGAGCACGAAATGGATTATTTAAAAAAGGAAACAAAGCCTGTAAAAATCCAAATGTTAGAAGACTCTATCGCACATTATAGCATGTTGGTTGACTTCAACACGCAGATAAATGATGTGTTGAATAAAGAAGAACAATTGATTTTATCCAATCAAAATATCAAAGGACAAAACACCAATCTAACAGCAAAAGAATTGTCGGATATGGCACATTTTTTCAGAGAACATTTAGAAGAAATTAGAGAAGAAGTGATTGATAATAAAATGCTAATTAAAAAATATCAATCTAGTTTAACGCGCTTTAACAATCAATTAGCCGAATACAATCAAATTGCAAATCAACCAAGTAGTACCATTATAGTTACCGTGTCTGCTAAAACTGGATTAACGGGATCTTTAACAACTAGCTATATTACAAGCAATGCAGGGTGGTATCCACTGTACGACATTCGTGCAAAAGATGCAAAATCACCGGTACAATTAGCGTACAAAGCACAGGTATTTCAAAAAACAGGGTACGATTGGAAAAATGTTAAGATAGTTCTTTCTACGAGCAACCCATCAGTTGGTGGCAATAAGCCAGAATTGACAAATTGGTTTGTTGATATTTACGATCCAACAATTGTGCGCTACAAAAAACAATACAAAGCTATTCAGCCTGCAATGGAGATGGAAAGCTACAGTGCCGATGATAAAGATTATGCGAAAACTTCTGCATCTGGAAGTGCACGTGCATCTTCTGTTGCCGATTATATTTCAGAAGTAGAAACGACCTTATCAATTGAGTTTGCTATTGGCCTGCCTTATTCCATACTGTCGGGTGGTAAAGGCCAGCAAGTAGATATTAAGAACATAGATTTGCCAGCAGACTATCAATATGCAGTGGTTCCAAAATTAGACTTGTCTGCATTTTTATTAGCGCGTATAACAAAATGGGATACGTATAATATCTTGTCTGGAAATGCAAACATTTATTTTGAAGGCACCTTTGTTGGCAAAACATATATTGATGCATCTAATACAACAGACACTTTAAATATTTCATTGGGACGTGATCCACGTATTGTTGTTGAGCGTAACATCATTACGGATTACACTTCTAAAAAAATGATTGGCACAAATCGCAAAGAAGAATATGCGTATGAAATCAGTATTCGCAATACAAAGAAAGAACCCATTGTAATTGTTGTAGAAGATCAATATCCGATTTCTAAAAACAGTTCATTGGAAGTTGAACTTCTAGAATCTTCTGGAGCTAGTATTGATGCAACAATAGGAAAAATTACGTGGAAGATTAATATGGCTACTGCAGAAACAAAAAAATTAATTTTAAAATATTCTGTGAAATATCCCAAAGATAAAAAAGTAAGTGGAATGTAATAATTGGATGGGGTTCTCAAAATTTCTATAGAGAATCCCATCCAGTTATTTGTATTTTTAAAATTATAAATTTTACGGACAAATACAAGTTCAATACACTCCTACCAATTCGCCATAAGCCAACACATAATTTTTCATGGCATCCATTACTTCTTGTTTAGTTGGATTAGTTAATTGTAAGTCGGGAACAGACAAAGCATAGACTCTGAAAAAATATCGATGTTTTCCAATAGGAGGCTTTGGTCCTATGTATGTATATGTTTCTTTAAAATTCTTTCCAGATAGTATACCCTCATTTTGCAATTGTACAACAGCTGTTCCTTTTGATAAAGAATGTTTCGTTGCTGGAATATTATATACTACCCAATGATCAATCGTTAATAAAGGCAACCATGGCGCTGGACCATCATAATCAGTACATAAAATTACAAATGATTTAGTTCCTTCTGGTATATTATCCCAATGCAATTCTGGAGATATTTCTTGTCCCTCTCCTGTATATTCAATAGGGATAGGCCCATTTAAAGGAAAGCTATTTGATGCTAGAAAAATTGACTTAACAAAATTTAAATGATATTCTACTTCGTTTCTTTGAACACTGATTGTGTAGATATAACGACTCAGCAGAACACTCGTAAGAAGTAGAATTGCATATAGAACTATTTTTTTTATCATATTAAATCGTATGTATGTATTCGTGGAGAAAGTATTAAATAGCGTTATTTAACAGGTAGCTGCTAGAAAAGACAGCCCAATGTAACTCTTTAAAGTTTCATAATTAAATACCTACTTTTTCTCCGTCCAACATGGTGTACAAAACTCCTTCTTTTAACGCATAGGTTGATACCATAATTGAATTTGCTTTTAAAAAAACGAGTACATGTTCAATCAAACACATTGCAACAACTACCATATCTACACGCAATTCAATCATACCCGCAAACTTCAATCTCTCTGCACGCGTACTATGTACCATCTGGTTGCGTATACGCTTAAAATCGTTTAATGACATTAAATAACATGTCTGCTTCTCTAATAGTATTTTTTCTCTATGATGTTGAATATTCATTTCTGCAAGTGTATCAAATGTACCCGAACAACCAATCAATTGAATGGGTTTGTATTTTTTAATAGCATCATCTAAGGATTTTAAAATTGAATCGAAATAATTATGCATTTCAAGACGGTCTTCTTCCCGAATTGGATCGTGCACATGAAACCGCTCAATCAATCGTTGTCCGCCTATTTCAAAGCTTTGCCTCCAAACTATTTTTTTACTGTCGCCAATTATAAACTCAACGCTTCCACCACCTATGTCCATAGCAAGATGTAGCTTATCCTCCATGGCTATGGCTTCTTGTACCGCTCTAAAAATTAATTCTGCTTCCCTCGGACCATCAATCACCTCAACATGAATATTGACTTCTGTTTTAACTTTATCTATTAAAACGTTTTTATTTTTAGCGGTGCGAACAGCACTAGTTCCAGTAGCAATAACATGACTTACTTTATGTGCATCTAAAATTATTCGAAATTCTTTCAAGGTTATTAAGGCACGTGCAATTGCATCATCGGTAATAATTCCTTGATTAATCCCGCCTTTACCTAAACCAACAGCTGATTTTTCATTTACCAATGTATGGGGCTTTCCATCTACTATTTCTGAAATAAGTAAATGAAACGTATTCGTCCCCATATCTATAATTCCCAAGCGTTGCGACATAATCTTCCTCCTTTAAAAATGTTTCCTTAACCCTATACGTTTTACGGATATTTTATCTGAACATATGTAAATGTGCTCATCTTTTTTATAAATAATACCACTTCAATATTTACCTGTTAACTATCAAGGTGTTGACGTCTTCACAAGCTCGCAAATAAGTAGTTTTTTTGAACTAAAATGGCATTTTTAACCCCAGTCTGCGTATATTCGTTGTAACATCTATTCTTAACATTTCAAGTATGAGTCTTATCAACGAATCCGGAGAACAATTTCTACATAAATATTTGAATAACGCAGCACCAACTGGTTTTGAGTCATCAGGCCAACAAATCTGGCTGGATTACCTACGTCCTTACATCGACACGTATTTTACAGATACGTATGGTACGACTGTAGGTGTTATCAATCCAGATGCTCCATTTAAAGT
Source organism: uncultured Cytophaga sp. (assembly GCF_937863595.1). Classification (GTDB taxonomy): domain Bacteria; phylum Bacteroidota; class Bacteroidia; order Cytophagales; family Cytophagaceae; genus Cytophaga. Next base: position 3,438 of record NZ_CALMGQ010000028.1, on the reverse strand, counting down.
TGTCATTGAAGCGCATGCAGATGAAATATCTTGGTTTGTGAATTACATTACAAAAGAAGGCTATATCTATGTTCGTAGAAATGGTGGTTCGGATACAATGATTGCACCTTCAAAACGTGTTAACATTCATACAGATAAGGGAATCGTTAAAGGGGTATTTGGCTGGCCTGCTATTCATGTGCGCGATGAAGAAAATGATAAAGCACCAACGTTAAAAAATATTTTTATTGATTTGGGTTGCAGCAATAAAGAAGAGGTGGAAGCAAAAGGTGTACACGTTGGTTGTGTCATTACGTTTGAAGATGAATTTATGATTTTGAACGAACGCTATTATTGCGGACGTGCATTGGATAATCGCATCGGCGGATTTATGATTGCTGAAGTTGCACGCTTATTAAAAGAAAACAACAACACGCTTCCCTTCGGACTTTATATAGTTAATTCAGTACAAGAAGAAATTGGTTTGAGAGGTGCTGAAATGATTGCACATAGAATTAAACCAGATGTTGCGATCATAACAGATGTGTGTCACGATACGCAGTCCCCTATGTACAATAAAATCACAAGTGGTGACTTATCTTGTGGCAAAGGACCAGTATTAACTTATGGACCTGCTGTTCAAAATAATTTACTACGCATGATTATCGATACAGCAAATCGCAAAGAAATACCTTTTCAACGTGCTTCGGCAAGTCGTGCTACAGGTACAGATACGGATGCCTTTGCTTATTCAAACGCAGGTGTAGCGTCTGCATTGATTTCACTACCTTTAAAATACATGCATACTACTGTCGAAATTGTTAGCAAATCAGACGTGGAACAAGTGATTAAAATGATCTACGAATTCTTGGTTCAATTACCTGCAGACCATGACTTCAGATACATGAAGTAACAATTGCTAGCTACTAGTACCTTGTTTACCGTTACTAGATAAAATAATTTCCGTACTACTACTATTACAACATTTAAATAAAACACTTGTTATTCGTTTCAGGATTGTAATACAGTCTAGCACCTAGTAACTAGTACCTAGAAACTACTTATGCGTACATTCATTTTCATTGCATTATTGATACTTGCTCCTGTATTGGCCAGCTTTTATGGTTTTATACACGACCAAATGACGTTCAGTATTTCAGAAGAATTCTTTACTAAATTCCGTTTTAACAATTACGAATTTCCACACTCTTGGCATCCAAGAGTGCGTGCAGGAATGATTGGAATGTTGAATGCATGGCAAACGGGAATTCCCTTTGGTATCGTATTGACTGCTGTGGGCAGAATTCATCGCAATACACGCAAACTATTATTTTATACATTCTATACGTTTGTATTAACTTTCACCATGGCTTCTCTGTTTTCAATTATAGCAGCCTATATGCCTATTCCAACAGATATTGCAATAGCTAGACAAAGTATGCCTGAAGATATATTAGATCCCATCGCATTTCAACGTGTTGTTCAAATTAATAATTTTGGATATGTAGGTGGTATTATAGGTATGTTGTTAGGTATTGGGCTGCATGTATTGTTATACAGAAGAGATAAAAATAAAGCTATTGAAAAGTCAACCAATATATAATTCGTTTATCAAGGAAATTTAATAATTGTGCAAAAAGAAGTTAGTGCCGTCGTAAGCGGAAATCTGTTCGATTTAAAAATATTAGGTAGGCTATTCGAATTTGTAAAGCCTTATAAAAAAATATTCTATACCCAAGTCTCTTTAACTTTATTGGGGGCGGTATTGGCATCTATTAAACCATATTTAGTTAAAATTGCGATTGATGAAAAAATCGCTAATTATGACTTAATCGGATTATACCAAATCGTTGGTGTGATGGTATTTGTCTTGGTTGCTCAAGCATGCATGCAATACTTTGACACCTACCTTGCAGGTAAATTAGGTCAAACAATCATTCGTGATATCCGAATAAAATTATTCAATCATCTATTAAAATTTAAATTAAACTTTTTTGACAAAACACCTATTGGAAGACTGGTTACTAGAAACATCTCTGACATTGAAACCTTATCTAATTTCACTTCAGATGGCTTGGCAGGCATTCTAGGCGATTTCCTACAGTTGATTTTCATTTTTGGCTTTATGCTTTATATAGATTGGAGATTAACACTCATTTGTTTATGTCCCTTACCTATATTATTATTCAGCACATACGTTTTTAAAGAACGCATCAAGGATTCTTTCAACGAAGTTCGTATTGCGGTTTCAAACTTAAATACCTTTGTGCAAGAGCATATAACAGGCATGAGCATTGTTCAAATTTTCAACAGTGAAAAACGCGAGTATGATAAATTTAAACAGATTAATATTGACCACAGAGATTCAAACTTAAAATCTGTAAATGCATATTCTATTTATTTTCCTGTCGCTGAATTTATTGGTTCTTTAGGAATTGTATTACTTATATGGTTTGGATCAAAATTAGTGTTGGGAGAAACGAGTTCATTCGGAACATTGGTTTCGTTCATTATGTATATTTCAATGTTCTTTCGACCAATACGAATGATCGCAGATAGATTCAACACCTTACAATTATCGGTTGTTAGTTCTGATCGAATTCTAAAATTATTGGACGATCAAACACCCATTCAGACTTCGGGAACAAAAGCATTGCCAGAAATTAAAGGTGCCGTTTCTTTTGAACATGTTCATTTTAGCTATATAGAAAATCAACCTGTACTAAAAGACATTACCTTTGAAGTAAAACAAGGTCAAAGTATTGCGTTTGTAGGATCAACAGGTGCTGGTAAGTCTTCCATCATTAATTTAATAAATCGTTTTTACGATATTCAAGATGGTAGTATTAAAATTGACGGAACAGATATTCGAGATTACAATTTGAATGAATTGCGTTTACAAATAGGTTTGGTATTGCAAGACGTTTTTCTGTTTTCAGGAAGCATTCGAAATAACATCACGCTATACAACCCAGATATAACTGACGATAAAATTTGGGAAGCAATCCGCTTGGTAGGTGCTGAAAAATTTATCGAACGTTTACCTAATGGATTAAACTATGAAGTAATGGAACGTGGTAGTACATTATCAGCAGGCCAACGACAAATTATTTCATTCATTCGAGTGATGGTTTACAATCCTAAAATATTAATTCTAGATGAAGCAACATCTTCCATTGACTCTGAAACAGAAGAGTTAATACAACAAGCGACTGAAAAAATAATGAAAGGTAGAACTTCAATTATCATTGCACATCGCTTATCTACGATACAACATGCAGATGTTATTTTTGTATTAGAAAAAGGTGAAATAAAAGAATCTGGGTCCCACGAAGAACTTTTGACAAAAGAAGGATTGTATAGCAAGTTGAGTTCGTTGCAGTATGCAGCAGCGAAGGAATAGAAGAGTACAGAGTACAGAGTACAGAGTACAGAGTACAGAGTACAGAGTACAGAGTA
>NZ_CALMGQ010000027.1 GCF_937863595.1 uncultured Cytophaga sp. | reverse complement strand
ACAATTGACTTTTCACAATTGTGATGGTTGCTATGGTGCCATCTGATTTCTTATGACATATAACGATCGTCTGTTCTGGTGTTGGAGGAACAGGATCCACCGGCTTAACAGGAACGTCTGCTTGTGTACATGCACCTACATGATCTCCATGATTTAAATGCATCGCCAATTGACTTTTCACAATTGTGATGGTTGCTACGGTGCCATCTGATTTCTTATGACATATAACGATCGTCTGTTCTGGTGTTGGAGGAACAGGATCTACTGGTGGCGAAACTGGTACATCTATAGGAGTATCATCCCCATTTATACAGGAACCAACGTGATCACCATGGGACAAGTGCACAGCCAAGGTGCTTTTAGGAATTGAAATTGTTTGAGCAATTCCGGAACCATCTATCGATTGATGGCAAATGATTACTTGTTCTTCCTTAACAATCTCCGTACTATCAATGGATGGATCCGATAAAGGATTACAAGTAATTACTATTTTTTCTACAGCAGTTCCACCATCATTTGATGCAGAAATAATGATATTTGTTTTAGAAACTACAACAGAATTAAATGTAAGTAATGCAGTACTCCTATCAAATTGCATTTTCTTTTCATTCAAGGGAACACCATCTACCAAAACATGAATTTGTTCGATGGTATTAATCCCTGCAATTTTTAAAATAAGATGTTCATTACATGACGTTGAGGAATATATCGATGTTGTTGGCTGAATTAAAACAATCGTCGGCGATAAAGTAATTTGCTTATCTATACATTCCAATGCAACAGTTGCGGTCGCCGTTCCAACTGCATTAGAAGCTTGTATTAAATACGTATTCATTCCAACGATAGGCTCGGTAATCGTTAGTAAATTATTATTTGTGTCAAAAATATAATTACTTGCATTTAACAAGGCGCCATTTCTAGTAATGGTAATCATATTTATATTTTCAATTCCTACAATTGTTGCCGTAATATCTGAAACACAAGCATTGGTTGAACTCGTTGCAATTTCAGATTTAGTAATCTTTATGACAGGAATTAAAATTGTTTTAGGAGTATTTGCAGGCGAACAGGATAGATTCACCTTTTGTTCTGTAGCAAATCCATTGCTTACAGCACGTATTATAATTAAAGAACGTTGATTAAAGGGTTTATTAATTACCAATGTTTCTGAATTCGGATTATACGTATATTGTCTCGAATTTAAAACTTCACCATCCATTATAACAACAACATTTTTAGGGTCTGAAACATTTTTAATGGAAGCCACAACATATGCAATGCAGTTATTGGATGAAGTATTTACGATTGATATTTCAGGAACTTTTGATCTAGAAGGGGTCAGAACAGGATAACAATTTGTATATACATACTTGGTATCTTTTCCTGAATTATTTTGAGCAATAATGGAAAAAACAGAATTGCCAGATATCGCAGCATTTATTTCTACTATTTGAGTAACTGCATTAAATGTATAATAATTTGAAGGCAGCGTATTCCCATCTATCAAAACACTAATTTGATTTACAGAAGAAATATTTGTTATACTAACTTTAATGGATGCATAACAGTCTGTTAATTGAACTGGATTTTGCCGAGGAGATAGTAATGTAATAACTGGCTTTTGAATAGGTGTTGCAGTTGGATAATATGTTCTATTATCTGGAGGGTTTTCTACATGTGCAGACCCTGAACCTATAGCAACTGTTAAAAATAAACCGCTGTAATGATATCGGTCGTTTTTTATGCTCTTTGCACCATTATTGCGATAGATACTTGCATCCAGATGATCGGTAGATGTATAGGTGTATTTATGCTCCCAACCTAAATACACATTGGGAGACAACTTTATCCCAATCCCAATACCTATTGCCCCAGACAATACATACGAATTTCTACTTTGACCAGCTACACCATTCGTTTCATAGCTTTTATCCCATAACGTATTTAAATCACTACGTGTTAAAGACCTTGCGCTTGTTGAAACAGATGAATAATTATACATAGTGCCTCTGTCATCCAGCTGATTGATTTTAGATACATAACCTGTAGCACCGATACCCCCAAAACCATATATTTTAAACCCGCTATGAGCTCTTAATCGATTCAGTATTAATAAGCCTTCAAGAGAAAATTCATCTGTCTTTGTGAAAAAATTTCTATATACAAACCCATTACTCGTATAATTAATAGAAGGGTTCGCAATTCCGTTTAAATTGTTATCATTATTAACACCAAAATAAGGTGTCATTTCGCGACCCCACATCCATGTATGTAAGTATCTTCCTCTTAATGAAAACCCAAATGTACTCGTATTATCTGCTATGATCTCTTTTTCCAAAGTCAAACCCCAACCTGTGCCAAGCCTAGAGTGCACATCCGCATTTTCCCATGCACCTCCCCAGTTCATGCCAAACAACCACTTCTTTTTATATTCCGTAGTGGTTTGACCATCCACTTGAATTGAAAGTACACCTAAAAAGATGCATATAATTCCAATAAAAAAACATCTCATAAATATCAAAATAACATTTAATGTACCATTCAATATCGATTATTTTAAAAATATCCCTCTAATAATAGTAATTATAAAGTTGATTTTTAAGACTCTAGTATAAACGATATTAGTTACAATTTATAAAAACCATGTCAATTATCATGTACTATGGAACCAAATAAACGAACAAAACGTATTATTAGATATGAGCGAGAACATACAAAATATTATTATTGCAACTATTGTAGGTTGGGCATTGATTTATATTGTGAGAAGACTCTTCAAACAAACAAGTTCTAAAAGTGAAGGCTGCGGAGGATGTTCATCAAACGAAGCACAACAAAAACTGAACAAATAAATCACTTTACCGCTTTAACAATATAGTACTTCCATAAGCCCTTTTTAAGGGTTGTATATTGGAAGTATGCTGTGTAGACATTTTTCTTCGAAAATTCTGTTGTATTTCTATTCAGAAAATTATATACTTTTGATATAAGCCAACCAGGGAAAAAAGCAAGATAGAGTCTTTTAGCCGACTTTAAAATATTTTTGGTTGCATCAATCATTTCAATTTTCTCAAAGTTGCGATCCTTCAAATACGATTCGAATACATTTTTCTTTTCAAAAAAAGGAACTGCCCAACCATGCGCCCATTTATTTATTTCTGTTTGTTCTTTTTGCGTTCCTTCATTCACAATAAAAAAATCGGCCATAATTAATGTGCCTCCAGGTTTAAGCAAACGAAATGCTTCGTCAACAAATTTCTTTTTATCTTCTGCGTGACAAATACTTTCTATGGCCCAAACAACATCGAATGTATTACTCTCAAAATTTGTATTTGTATAATCCTGAACTTGAAAAGATACCTGATTTTCTAAACCGATTTTTTGAGCGATATCATTCCCTCGTGCTGCTTGTTTTGCACTTAATGTTATTCCCGTAACTGTTGCGTTTTTATGTTGTGCAAGCCAAATGGAAGACCCTCCAATACCACAGCCAGCGTCCAAGATATTCATGCCTGCTTTAATTTCGGCTTCATTTGCGAGTATCTGATTGATATTTGCTAATGCCTCTCTAAAAGTGCTGGTGGTCTCATCCCAATATCCATAATGAAGCGCATGACTTTGATTCAAGTCCCAAAAAAACGTGTAATGATCTTCACTCACATCATAATACTGCGCAATATCTGTAGAGGAAAATGTTTTTGAATTCATGACGCCCAAACGGTTGTTCCCTCCGTGCAATTTTTGCACATCTCTATTTCACCTCTAGATTTTAATAACGATTTTCGAAACGTTATATAGGGTGCGCTATTCCAAATTGCTTTAAAAGAATGTGTATTCAAATCACCCATTACATAATGCGCATCTTTATCAAAACAACAAGGGATAATTTTCCCATCCCATGTTATCACACACGAATGCCACATTTTCCAACAATGATTTAATAATTTGTTTTTAATAGTATAGGTATTATCCGCATTCTTTTTATAACGTGAAAACTTTTCAATATCAGGAATCAGTTCTGAACCATTTTTGTAATCGTAAATTTGTGCCGTTTTAAATCGAACTTCACCAACGCCCAACTCTTTTGCAATTTTGCGAACTTCTTTTAATTGATGCTGATTGGGCTTAACAACCAGAAATTGAAAAATTACATGTGGCGTTTTAGAGTTCAATTTTTTCTTCCAGGCCAAAATATTTTTTGTACCATCTAACACTTTCTCTAAACTTCCGCCAATTCTATATTGTTCATAGACCTCTTGCGTAGTTCCGTCAATGGATATGATCAATCGATCCAGACCAGACTCTACCGTCTTACGTGCATTTTCGTCGTTTAAATAATGTGCGTTTGTGGAAGTAGCAGTATAAATGCCTTTACCAGAAGCATATTTTACCATTTCTAAAAATGAAGTATTTAAATACGGTTCTCCTTGAAAATAAAAAATAAGATAACTCAGTTCTTTATGTATTTCATCAATGATTTTTGAAAACATTGTATTAGTTAACATCCCAGTTGGTCTTGTAAACGACCGTAAACCACTAGGACATTCTGGACACCGTAAATTACAGGATGTAGTTGGCTCAATAGCAATGGAAAAAGGTACTGAGGGGTGTATTACATTTCCTGAAATTTTCGAATACTGATAACTTACCACAACTTTAAAGAGTGTATACACTCTTTTAAAAGTTGTTTTAGAAAGTACGTTTATTACATCCCAAATAGCAATCATGCTACAAGTTAAAAATAATAACTCAATGCAACACTCATTCCGTGACCAGAACTTTTATTAGGCATTGCAAAATATTCAAACCAAAGTAAATTGGTTGAAATGAGTAGGTGATTTGAAAAGGACTTCGCTATCCCTAACTGCACATCGGCTCTGCCAAATCCGCCATAAGAAAGCATGGGAATTAGAACAAATTTTTTGTTCATATAATATGCTAATTTCCCATAAACATTTGGCTTATACCCATGCACAAATTGTTGACGCACACCACCTGTTAGGGTTATTTTGGGCGACAAATGTCTATAATATGATAGATGAAGGGTTGAAGGCAGCCAATAGGTTACATCTTGTACCGTTTTATTCAAACCCATATTTTTGAATAAGGTTTGCAAATTTATGGGGTCTAATGATACGCCATTGCCGCTTAAAATATTATCAACCTGCAATCCATTATATGTATAGGATCCATCTCCTGAATAGCTTACGACATCATTCCAATGTATAAAACCAACATCTAATAATTCAATAGCTAATTCACTGCGAGCTGCTTTTATTGAAAAGAAATAATCCGTAGACAAACCCAAACCATTCATACGCGGCACAGCTGAATATAAGGAGTCATCTGTATATGTAACATCAAACTTTCCATTAAGTCTTAAATAACTTCCATCAGCAGCAGTAAATAAAGATAGATTATTACTCTTTATTTTTTGCAAACGACCTCCTCGTAATACACCTAAACGAGCCCCCAATTGTATGTTCTGTTTCTTCCCTACTGTTTTTTTCAATCCCATATATAACGATTGGTAATTAACGTTATTCATATACATCGGATTCAAGTTTGCAGATTGACCAGCAAACATTGCATTGCCATAAAAAATTAATTTAAATGCATCGGATGAGAATTGAGAAGAATAAAAATCTCTGTATGCTAATCCTGCTTCTACTCGAATATTTTTAATTAAATATTGTCCATATATCCCAACTTTAATGTCCGCCCCAAATGCATTCGACTTTTTAAAACGGTCTACTTGTTGTTGCTTTAAATCATCATCAATAAACGATTTGGTATATAAATATGATTTTAAAAAGGAGTTTGTTAATCCAGTTGAATTGATGTAACCACTTCCTGTAACAGAAAAATAGCCTTTATACGAATCTTCTTTTTCAACACCAAACGTTTTATGCTTCGTTTTTATAAGCTCCAAATCTGTATTTAAGGAGTCAAAAACTTTAACTAAACGGTTTTTGCGTTCAAATAAAAATGCTTCAGGTCGATCAAAATCTACTTGAGCAAATACATTTACGATTGAACATGCAATGATTACGATTACACTACTAAGCTTTCTCATTTTCCACTATTCACCTGTACATTCATATCACCCACTAATTTAAAATCAATCGCGTAATCATCATATATGCTTACATGTGTATTTGCTGGTTGCGTATCAAAGCGTGCAGTAAATACTACATCCGTTACTTGATTTGATAATTTATAAATCATTGCAGGACTTAGCTGAAATTCTACTGAAGAATATTTGCTTTCTACAACTCTTCCACTGCCATTAATTGCTGCAGCGCTTATGATTGTTGTTGTGATGATACTATCCACTTGAATGCCACTTCTATCTAAAAAACGCATGTCCACCTTTACATCATAAGGAAAACCATTCCAAACTAATAAATTAAATTTTCCTTTTTGTAATCCCGATGTTTTTAATTCAGGAATATTAAATTTTGCTGTATCCGACAATACTAAATTTGAAGCGATAATGGATAAGGGTATTTTAATATCCAAATATGCTTTTAAGTCTACACCAGAATATGCGAAATCCGTGTGCGTACCTGAATTACCTGCTGGATTTAATTTAAAATCTCCTGCGTATGAAAATTTATTAGGCAACAGGTTTAATAACGCTGTTGCGTTCGACCCAGTTGATAAATCTATTGTAGATGAAACAGGAATCGGGTATCCTCCTGCATCCGTAGCAGGAGCTATTGGAAAGTTTTGATTCAACGGCGCACCTGTTAAAGTTAAACTAGCTCCCGTTTTTGTATTAGATGCAGTTATTTGTCCAACAGAACCTTCACCTGGTATTCCTAATGCATTTTCAATTACAACATCAATAGAAGCAGACGAAAAATTCAAAATATCTGCAGAAATATTATCAAATATTCCTACGCTTACATCCCCCGGACCAACAACCAATTCACTTTGGCCTAAATAACCTTTGGCATAGCTGGGCTTCGGATCAACAAGCGTGAGCGTAATATCTAAACTATCCTCTAGTGATAAGTTTACTACTCTACCTGTGTAGTTGATCTTTCCTTTTAATACATTATAAAAGGTATTGTATTGCAAGCCATCAATACCTCTTAGATCTAAGGTATATCCAGAAAAATCTTTATTAAACACCGCATGAGACGTACCATTGGGCGGAGCAGGAGGAACGACTGCTTCAAACACAAATGGCTGTCCATTTTTTAGTGCCGCAGGTATTTCATATGTAAAACGAACCGTATCCTCTGCGGTACTATATACATCGGCACGTACTGTTCCTGTACGAATAATTGTTTGTGTTAATTCAACATTATTCAAGCCCATCAATTCTACATTTGATGTTTCGTTTACAACTTCTTGTTCTGGGAAAATAGCCGTTGCTGAATTCACTGTAACATTACTAATGGATAATGTCACTAAAATTGCGTTAGAAGTATCAATGATTACTTTACCTGAACCAATCCCTAAATCTAGAATTGTTGCTTCTAACATAGAACCAATTGTTAATCCCGCCAAATCTTTTGAAGTGGATCTAGTCTCATTAGGTAAAATATTGGAATACGATTGTGTAATAATGTTTGATGGAGGAATTAAATTATTAATGCTAAACTCTAAATTGGTAACGGTTAATGGCAACTCATTCTTTATTGCTATTTGTAGTTGTCCAGTCTTCAAATCAGCAGTTCTAAAAAATTTATTTACATCAACGCTTATTGGACCAGTTGTTACACCTGTCACACCAGAGAAATCAAATTTTTGGCCAAATTTTCCTAAGGCATTTGCCGCTAAGATAGCTGCACCTAAATTTTTATCGCTCGGAGAACCTTTTAATAATTGCAATGCAATTTCTCCCAAAGAGATTCTTCTTGTTACGCTTTGATCTGCCAAAACTAAACTCTCTAACTTTACAGTTTTTTTAAACTGTGGAGCGTCTAACGATACTATTGAATCTATGGTGTAATTAAATATTTCTTTACGACTCACCAACGAAATACTTTTATCCGATTCCTTTTTTATTTGACTCGTATCTTTTATGATGTTGTTTATTGTCAACCTACTTTTTACAAGTGGTGCAAGAATCTCCGTATTCCATCTTGGCTTTTCAAATTCTCTTTTACAAGAAAAATGAACACTCACCAAAAAAAACATTGCTATAAATAACTTTATATATTTTTTCATCAAGCACATATACGTTCAGATTTACACCTATACATAGAGATGTATATAAATCTATCGAAATTATTTAATCTATCCAATAATCAATTATACTATTATAAGAAAATGAGCTACTATTCAGAACATTGAATCGAATCTTCTTCAAAATCCATATAGTCCACTATTCCTCATCTGACGACAATTGCATCTCTACTGGAGTGTAATTATAGCGCACAAAATTACACCAGGTGCAATCTTCTTTCCCACAGCCCGTGTCAAATTTATGATTGATAATTCGAGTATATGTTTCAACTACTTGTTCACCCACTACTTGTTCGTCTTCAGGTGAAATAAAAACTTTATGTTTGGTTTGTTGTTTCGTAGTCGCATCTGGTTCTACAAAGTCTAACTCTCCCGAGATAACGCTGTAATTGGTTTTGCGATCATTTTCAATTAATAATTTATAGAAAACAATTTGTCGCCAATAATCTCCCCCATTGGGTTCCTTTTCTGTTGGTGGCAATAATTTGGTTTTATTTGTTGTGTACTTTCCTGTTTTATAATCGATCACATTTACATCTTTCCCAAACAACTCTATCTTATCGACATTCCCCTTTATCGGTACACCCTTATACTCTACATGATCTATCTTATGTTCCAATAAAACATCTTTATGCCATGTCTCTACGTATGCATTATATAGCTCCGGAAGCACGATCGTTGCTCCATATTCTTCATAATTTTTATATTCAATCAAGGTAAAATGTGAATGTACATTTTTCATTTTCATTTTAAATGTTTCACATAAATATTCAACCGTGGGGAATTGTTTCTCTGGATTTGATACCATTGCTGCAAAGAAATCTTTTAAGGCTTCATGAACAGCTGTACCAAAGCCTGATGAAGCAGTACGTGCACTTGGTACCATAAGCATATTCTCAAAATAAAAGGCTATGGGGCATTTTAAATATTTATTTAAATGCGTAACACTTAACGCATATTTTTCCAATAACGCATCTAAGTAAACAGAGTCAATTAAAGGTATAATGGGTGGCTCTGTAAATTGCATTGTATCTAATTTATACGACACAATGGTATCGTCGCTAACACTAATGCTATCTATTTTAATCGATTCATCTTCTGTTAACTCTATAATAAAACGACTGCAAACAAACTCTTTTTCATTTTCATCTTTTGCCGGATACGAAATAAATAGGAATTCTTTCGCTCGTGTTAAGGCAACATAAAATAAACGCCTTTCGTCTTCTACCTGATCATGGTCTTCAACCTCTGTAATGGTACTCGGTATTTTAAATCCTGAGCTACGAGCAGATTGCCCTTCCCAGTTTTTAGAGATACAGCCTATCAAAAATACATACTTAAACTCTAAGCCTTTTGATGAATGAGAGGTAACAAAATTAACCCCTTTATCTGCATGAATGATTTTTTGCAAATTCATTCGGATGTCGTTATCCATCATTTTTTGCAAGGTCAAAAGAAATTCTTTCAACAGTAGCAATGGCTTTCGTGCGGTTTCTTCTTTTAAGAAATCAAAGAATGTAGTCAACACTTGCATGTACCATGTTTTCTCGGAGTTGTTCATAATCCAAGAAAGAACACCCCCTCTTGTTGTGATTTTTTCAAACAATACCTGCAGCGTAATATTATGAAATTCCTTTTGCCAATAAACAAGATTTGCTTCTAAATCCAGAATCGATTGTAAGGAATGTAATTTAAGACTTTCTAATTCTGATTTCTTAGCCATCAATTCTCGCCAACGAATAGAAGGACTATCTGCTGTACGCCGAGTTTTACGAGCTATGTTAGCAATATCTCTAGGGTCAATTTTGAAATATTCAAAGTGCATCAAACGGAACAATTCTTCTTCGCCTGAATCTGGATAATCATTTTCTTTTTGAATGTACCGTAATATATCAATCAAATTTTGAACAAAAGGCAATTCCAATACATTGATACTTTTCTTAATATTTAAAGGAATTTTTCTTTTTTCTAAGACTTTAATTATATCTGCAACGTTTGAATGCTTGCGATAAATTACTGCAACTTCTGACAAATCAATACCCTCTTGATGCAATTGTTCTAAGTGTTCTACGATAGCAGCCTCCTCATGTAAGCGATTATAATATTCTATGATTTGCGGTTTAATAACGGAACTCGATACAAGCCCCTTTGCAAGCAGTTCTTTGTCTAAGCCTTGAACACTGTTAACCAATCGCTCCTTATTATGTTTTATAACAGCCATAGATGCATCTAGGACAGCTTGCGTAGAACGATAATTCTCTTTTAATACAATGAGTTCAGGTGTATACTTTACATTAAAATCAATAATGTTTTTTATGTTTGCTCCTTGAAAACGATACACAGATTGATCATCATCCCCAACCACAAATAAGTTTGGACGCTCCCAATACGAAGCTAACAAATCAACGATTTCATTTTGAGAACCACTGGTATCTTGATATTCATCTACCAAAATATATTGATACCGTTCCTGATAATTCCGTAATAATAAATTATTTTCTTTAAAGGCTTTTAACACCCACAATATCATATCGTCGTAGTCATACCTACGAATATCTCCCATTGCTTTATTGAAATTAGAAAACTCAGCTATTGCAGCTTTTAATTTTTCCATCTTTTCAATTTCGCTGTAATAGCTCGCTTTTAAATCGCCTTTATTGTTATTGCCTGATTTGCGCTTGTATTGGTATTCGGGATCGTCTTTTAATTCATCTACATATTGATCAATTAGTCTGTACATATTTTGTTCAGACCATCCTTCCTGTTTCATATTTTTAAAGAGATCTTTTAGACCCATTTGGTCATAATAGATATCACCCTTAAAACGCTTTAACTTACTTTTAGAATCAAAATTATCAATCAGTTTTTGATATATCTCAATTGTTTCTAATTCTGAAATAGGTTGCAGATTTCGAATGCCAAAATAATCTAAGTTTTCTTGAATAACTTGATTGCAAAATCCATGAAACGTATACACGTGTACGCGATATGCATCCGGACCAATAAACTCTAGCAAGCGTTTGCGCATTGCAACTGTGCCTGCGTCTGTAAAAGTTAAACACAAAATATTATGTGGTTGCACCTGCAAATCTTCACTTGCCAAAATGTATCCAATGCGTGCAGAAAGTATTTGTGTTTTCCCTGTACCAGGACCAGCAATTACCAATACAGGCCCTTCTATGGCATGAACAGCCTGGGTTTGAGCTATATTTAACTTTGCTAGTTGCTGTTGAAAATGAAGGTCGTATTTTGACGTTTGTGCAGCCATACTTCTATTTAAATACTGTGTTTATTAAATATACAATTTCAAGAGTAAACTTTCTCGACAAAAAAAAAGAGTCACGTTTTGCGTGACTCTTTTCATATTATATTTTTAATACTAAAATCTATAACGTTTATCTTCAATTGTAGCTGTTTTCTTTATTGCAGCTTCAATTACTCCGTAAGCAATACGGTTATTGCGTTGTTGTTGCAATTGCGAAACGAATTGACTGTAATCAGCTACTTCTGATTTCGCAAAATTTAAATTTTTAACAATCAACATACCATTTTCGCCTGTTAATACTTGTGATGTTTTATCCTTCGCAAGCCCAAATAGTGTACCCACTGCTTCTGGCTCATAACCAACACCTGTTATCATACCAGATGAAAGTGTTATATCAGAAGCTTTGCCCGTTGTAGCATCGGAACCATATGCTTTAGCAATTGCTGCGAAATCGCCGCCTGTAGCTTTTAATTTTTCAGCTATCTTTTTAGCCTTTTCTTCGTTTTCGATTTTTGGTTTTACTTGATCTTTTACATCTTCAGCAGAAGCAAGACCTTTCTCACGAATACGTGTAACAAGAACTACAATTTGCTTGTCGCCTATAGAGAATACGTCAGACACATCATTCACATCTCTATCTTCATTATAGATCCATTTAACAATTTCTCTAGCTTCTGTAACACCTGTTATACTTTTAGATGCACCATCTATGTTTTGTTGTTCATACTTCGAAACACCCGATTTGAATTTCTTCAATTCTGCTCTGAAGGTACCTGTATCTTTAACAGACGCAGCAAATGCATCAGCCGTTCTATATACGGAATCTACAGTAGCATCAAATGCTTCTATATTATTTTGTACCGTTGCTACAAGGAATTTCTTACCCATTTTAGGCACATCCACACGAATAATGTGGTATCCAAATTGCGTTTCAACAATACTTGGTAAAACTCCAGATTTATTTGCATTAAAAATTGCGTTTTCAAAAGGCTTAACCATTTGTCCTTTTCCAAACCAACCTAAATCACCGCCGTTTGCTGCTGTGCCATCACCACCATATTGAGCAGCCATTTTTTCAAAGCTAGCGCCATTTTGAATTTCTGATAACACTTGTTGCGCAAGTTTTTTTGCTTCTACTTTTTTCTCAGCAGGATCTGTTTCGTTCGTACGGAATAAAATGTGACTTGCTTTTGCCATCACATTTGTATCACTTTCAATTTTAATTATTTTAGTTAATGAATAACCAGTGCTCGTTGCAAATGGACCATATACGCTATCTACTTGTAAGGTATTTGCCATATTCGCTAAGCGAGTTGGCAATTGACTTATTTGTACAAAAGCGGGATCAGCTACAACATCTGAATTTGCACGAATAAAAGCAGTATCGTTTTTAGCAAATTTAAAATCGTTTTCGATCTGTGCTAAGTCTTTCTTTACATAAGCACTATCTTCTGATGTTGGGGTATTGTTAAATACTGCAAACTCAATAGAACGTCCTTCTTCCACTTGAAATTCAGCTGCATGTTCTTTGATGTATTTTTCAATCATCGCATCTGTAACTGCTATTGTATCTTTAATAGAGAAAAATGGAACATATACATATTCTGCTTCTACTTTATCATTGATGCTATGGTAATAACGCTTAGCTTCTGCTTTGGTAACATATTCAGACTTTTTAATAAGCGCATCAAACTTGCTACGCATTCTTTCGTCGTATACATACTCTCTCAACGCATTCCAACGTCCTTTAACGCCAATTCGTTCTTCTTCAGATTGAAATTGATTGCTTTCAAGATATTTTTTAAACTGAGCCAAGCCTTCAATACTTCCAAATTGTTGCTTGATGATTTCAGACATGTGATCACCTTCAATGATGTCAATCTTTTCTTCTGCAGAAACTTCAATTCCATCTTTTTGGTAAATATTCTTATTCAAATTGTCAAATACCAATTGATTCCAAGCCAAATCTTCCATGTTATTGTTATTGTTAGAACCACCATAGAGTGCTTCTGCTTTTACAATACTTCTCTGGTATTCATCTATTGTAATATTTGTTCCATCTATTTCGCCTACTTTATTATTGAAGCTAGAAAAGATTGAATTCGGAGAGGTAAAAGCGTCTCCTAAAAGAAATAATAGTAACCCGATTACGATTGTACCTACTACAAGGCCGGATCTTTGATTGATTGAATTGAAAATACCCATTTTTATACGTTTGTAAAGAATTGCAAAATAACGACAAAGCACCGTAAAAACAAAGGTCTTACGCCGAATTGAAAATTAATTATTTCCCTTTTTTATTGAACTTTATTGGTGACTTTAAACTTTTTGATTTTACATCCTCCTCATTATCTTTAGGTTCACTCATTTTACGATAGGTAAAGCCTAAAAACAACATAAATGTAAGCATGTAAAACATATAACTTGCTGCAAATCCATTGGTCATATTTTGATGAATTGCTATCATTAACATGCCTGCCATGGCATAAAATAATACTACTGTAAAGATGCTTTTACTTTTCATACGTTTATTTTACATAAAGTTCTCCAACAGGCTTATGAATCTTGTACGAAGAAAAATCTTGCGTGGCATCCATTCCGATTCCTCTAATGACTTCATTTCCAGTCTCAATTATTAAAAACTTATCGGTATAAATCTTTTTTGTAGCTGGAGACCAAAATAATTCTTCGGTAGACATTTTTTTTCCATCGCGTTTATTATCGATAACTACCTTTCCGAAAATTCGATATAAATTTTTATCCTTATCAAATAAGGCATAATTAGATGTTAAAATTGCTTTGGGTTCTTTTTTCTCATCGAAAAATTCAACATGCACACCTTCAGGAAACTCTCTATCATCGTTTTGTAATAAAAGTTGAACAGGAGCTTCTAAGATCATTTTTGTTTCGCCCGAATCGCTATAAATCGTTTTAATGTTATTCGCAGTCATCATAGCGCCTTCATAAGGGACTTCAATAGTAATTGCTTTCTCGTTGTCAATACAACCAAATAAACAAAGCACCCAAACAAGCCCTATAAAACGATACATTACTGAATACGTCTTTTATTAAACCACTTATCATATAAGGTCATACTCAACTGCAACCTAAAATACGTTTCCGACAATTGGTTCGCAGCGAATGTAGATCGTTGACCAACAACAAAAGCAACACCAACCTTAGGTAAAATTGGTACGTATGCGGTATTTGCACTTCCTTTGGAACGCAGACCAATTGGCAAAGAAGCACCAATAGAAAATGAATAATCATATAAATTTCTGCCACCAATATTAACGGGAGTTGCTGTATAAGATACACCTGCACGGTAGGTTTTAACTCTATGGCCACGATATATTTTAGAGCTATTTTTAACAAAGTTTCTAGGTATAATTTCTCCTCCAAGGGCGAAGGTGTAAGAAGATGCGTTTAACTCGTTATCCTTCACTCCATTTTTATTGAAGTTAGACCAATCAGAATAAATAATGTCGGCCGCTACCAACCAATAACCCGGATTTTCAAAACTTGCACCAAGTCTATATGTTTTAGGGAAATTGACTTTTCCTGATGACGTCGAAAACGTTGAATCTGTAATTAATAAATTATTGGGGTTTCGAACAAAAAGACTTTGTTTGACAGTTGATTTCATTCCTGAATACAAGTCAACGCTACCTCCTATTTTAAAATATATTGGTCTATTAACTTTAACAACACTATCAATAAATGAACTGTCTGCGGAATAATATGTGTATTTTATACGTTTTAACAACTGTTTTTTATAAATAAAGCCAGGCTTAAAGGACAATCCGCTATAATTTGACTTCTTCTGAGAACCTACTTCGTTTTCATAATCTGGCACATATTGATTTATAATCAATTGAGAAGTAGATTCTTGAGTAATAGACCCAAAATTATAGGCTACTGTTAATCCTAATGCCAAATTTTTTGTAATACCAACTCCATTCATCCATTGAAATTGATAAACCCCACCATTTCCTAAATATTTATATTTTGTACTATAGTGATTTGGATCATTCGCTACCGAATCTTGATAGCTATACTTATTTTGAACAATGGATAATGGACTTAGCATAAAACCTGTGGTATAGGTTTTGGTTACCGGAAATGTAAATGCCAAATTATTAATGTTTGCGCCGGTTGATGTAGATTGGGAGTTGCCCGTTTTGAATGTTTTATATTGAATCGTAAATCCAACATCAAACTTCACTAGCGAATCCGTATACTCACGTCTAAAATTGCCTAAACCTGCAGGGTTCAAGACATTCATGTATTCTTTACTCGATAAACTAGATCCAGTATACCCCATTCCCATGTTTCGGATATTGCCTCTATACTGCATTAAATCGCCAATTCCAACACGTGAATAAGGAGAATTTCCAAGGCCTTGAGCCATTGATACAAGTGTCGTAAAAAATAATAGTACTAGTAGGGCAAATCCCTTAAATTCATTAAACATTATAATTCAGTATTCGATTTAAACCTATTAAATTCAACTCCGGTACTACAAAGATGTATTCTTTTAACCTCTTTTCAAAAAGAGGCGCACTCCCACCAGTCAATAATACGTTCAGAGCAGGGTATTTATTTTGATAAGCAGCAATAAATCCTTCTATTTCAAACTGCATTCCGTTTAATATCCCGCTATAAATAGATTCAGCGGTTGATTTTCCTGTAATTTCAACTAGACTCTCTGGCACTTCTAAAAGAGGCAACTTTTGGGTAAAATGTGCAAGTGATTTAAATCGCATTTCAACACCAGGACTGATACTGCCTCCATAATATTTCTGATCTGAATCAATAATGCCATGGGTTAGACACGTACCGATATCAAAAACAAGGTTATTTTGCTTCGGAAATAACACGGTACTACCTACAGCAGCAGCTATCCTGTCCGAGCCTAAGGTATTCGGTGTTTTATACACTATATCAATGGGTAATCTTGTTTGAGAACTTACATAAAAAACTTTTGAAACCCTACTTAATGTATGCAAGGCATCATCAGAACGTACACTAGAAATAAGGATATAGGTAGGTTGAAGCGCTTCGATTTTCAAGACAACATCTGCCATTTCTGAAAAACTCTGCGACCAAAGCAATTCTTCGCCTTCAAAAGCGCCAACTTTTATATACGTATTCCCTACATCTAAGACAATGTTCATGTATTCATTTATTTATTTTCAAATATAAAAAGTTATATGTTTGTTTAATCACTTTGGGCATACTAGTTTTAGTTTAGTGATAAATTGAAAACCTAATGGAGTTTCAAATGACTAGAGACGCCTATTATTGAGAGAATGAAATTTGATTGTATTCGCAACTAAATTATGTTGCATGTTTATATTAAAATGTCATTTAGCTATAAGATTTAAACGCTCATATTTCAACTTTTGTAGATTTCAGACCAATTATGTGCTCCGAAATTTATAAAATCTACACCCTAATAAAATAAGTGGCTTGATCGACTGCATAAAATTTACGCATTCGTTCAGTACATTGCTAAAATAAACGACATTCATAAATTGATTTAATATGACACATAAATCATACACAGTTGCAGGTCTCATGTCTGGCACGTCATTGGATGGTCTTGACATAGCAATCTGTAGATTTGAAAACATAGATAATCAATGGAGCTATAAAACAATTGCAGCAACAACGATTGATTATTCTGAAGCATTTAAAATTGAATTAAACCAAGCAATGCGCTTGTCTGGCGAAGAACTGATTGTTTTAGACCGTTCTTTCGGAACCTTTCAAGGGACTGCTTTACACACGTTCTTAACAGAACAGAACCTATCTATTGATTTGGTTTCTGCTCACGGACATACCATTTTCCATAATCCACAAAAGGGGTATACCTTACAAATTGGCAGCGGCGCATCCTTATACGCTGCATGCGCTATCCCTACTGTAACAGATTTACGGTCTGTTGATGTTGCATTTGGCGGACAAGGTGCACCATTGGTGCCACTTGGTGATGAATTGTTATTTGGTGCTTATAGTGGATGTCTCAATTTGGGAGGCATTGCAAATATTAGTTACGTTACCAACCACATCAATACGGCATATGATATTTGTCCTGTAAACATATTATTGAATGCATATACCGCTAAGATTGGCAAAAGCTTTGATGACCAAGGGAAGATAGCAAAAAGTGGAAAGCCTATCGAATCACTTTTAACAGAATTATCTGCAATCTCTTTTTACAATCAAGTTCCTCCAAAATCTATAGGTAGGGAGTGGGTAGATTCTGTCGTATTCCCAATCATAGAAAAATATTCAAGCCAACCAATTGAAAATATTTTGCATTCGCTTGTACTACATGCTGCGGAACAAATAGCAAGAAGCTTAGGTGCTTTGCCCTTAAAAAATAATTGTAAGGAGGTACTTATTACTGGAGGTGGAGCATTTAATACGTTTCTAATTGACTCCGTTCGTTACTATGCAGACAAAAATATAACGCTCGTAATACCCGATACCACAACCATTCAATTTAAGGAAGCTATTATCTTCGGGTTCTTGGGCTTATTACGCATTAAAAATATTCCAAATGCAAAAAGCACCGTTACGGGTGCTTCTTGTGATACTATTGGCGGCGCAATTTATGGGAACACTACTGCACTTTTTTCTTAATGAGGTAGGTCTTATTCTCTTCCCCTAAAAACAAACGTTTGATATTTTTTTTGTGCGTCAGTACAACCATCAAGAAGATTGCAAAGCCAAAAACAATAACTATAGGTGTTTCGGTATGAAATCGTGGAATAAAGATTATCATCAGTGGAAACGACAGTGCAGATAAGATTGAACCGATAGAAACATACTTTGTAGCAATAAGTACAATTAGAAATACGGTTAAACAAAGTAAAGCCGCTTCAAATTGAATACTTAATACCATACCTAATAATGTCGCAATACCTTTACCTCCTTTGAATCGTTCAAAAATTGGAAATATGTGACCAGCAACAGCACACAATCCATAAATCAATTTATATACATCTAATTGTTTTGGATCTATAATAGAATAATGAATTAATAGCACAGCCAAACTCGTTGCAAGCCATCCTTTAAATATATCAATCACCATAACAATAATACCTGCCTTTTTACCAAGTACCCGAAAAGTATTGGTGGCACCTGCATTGCCACTTCCTGCAGTACGTATATCTATGTTATGATATTGTTTTCCATACCAAATTGCAGTAATGAAGGAGCCCATTAAATAGGCTACAAAAGCACCTAAAATGATATATAATATATTCGTATTCATATTAATTAGTACGGTATTAAGCAGAACATCGTTGCTATTATCCTTTAGGAAAATAGGTATTAATCTGCAAAGATAATTTAATTGATTGACGGAACAAACGAAATAATCCTATTACCTACAACACGTTTACTTAAACAAATTCTTGAGTTGTTCTTGGTCGCGTTGTTTTTGTTGTTGTTCTTCTATCGTCGATTTATTATTTGCTTTATTGATTCGCTTTCCATTTTCATCAATTTCATAATCTGTATCCTGTTCTTTCAACTTATATTGATCTGGGTTGCTTCCATCATCTTTATAGGTATCTGGATTGGTTTCATCCATACGTTTTTTAGTATTATCGGTATCATTTAACTCCATTTGCTTGCGCTTCTCAATCGATACCGAATCCATTGGTAAAGAATCTGTTTCAAAATTAGGTACAGTTGGGTCAAAAGCGGGCTCCTCAAATTCATCCTCAACTATGCCATAATGTTCCTTGAACGCCGCCTTAAATTGATTCACTTCCATCGCTTCTGCTTGCACAACAAAGAACTTGCTACGATCAGCCATTTCACCTTTTGTTTTAGAAGCAATCGCTGTGGATACATCACCGCTTGATGCAGCATAAGCTAATCGATTGTTTTCATATTTGATAAAATACCAATTACCATAAACAGGCTCAAGATAAATACTTACAACATCTCCAGAAATGGATTTTTTAATTTCAATATATCCTTTTACAGATTTATTAATGTCTGTTTTTAATATATGTGAAAGTTGAACCGGGCCTACGCTATAAAACGTTTTATACTCTGGCGACCAATTCATTTTTACTTCTGAAAAGAAAATACCCTTTTGAAAACTTGAAGTGAGGGTGGATAATCCGCTTTGACCAGCAGCACGTTTTGTCTTATAGGTTGCAACACCCTCGTTTTCGATAAACTCTGCTAATTTCTGGAATAACAAATTATCTTTTTGCTCTTGCTTTTTAACCACATCCACGTCAAACGAATTTACTTCTTCTGTTGGCTCAGATGAGATAGATAACGCGGAAATATTTGCAGCCATTGCTGTCAATGGCACTGTATTGCCCTTGAAAGTAAACCCTAGGAAATAATTAAAGCTGTAGGCATCTTCAACTAATTTTGCGTTACCAATACCGCTGGTATATGCTGTAACATTTGGGTCTGGGCTTAAAATATTAAACTTGCCTCCAAATTTAATGGCAGAGGAATTGTCATTATAAGCAAAATAATTTCCCTTGTATGATTTCTGATTTAGTTTATTAGCATCTCCGGCAATAAATTCTGTAGAATCTGGATTGTATTGAAAAATACCAGATACAGGCAATAAATCTTGATCTTCGGGGTGTACTTTTTCAGAAATAAAATTCGGGTACAATTGATTGGATTTACTATCAAATGAAAGTGAAGTAACTAACGGATTTCCTCTTTCAGAAACAGCATTATTTAAATCAACCGAAACGGTATTTGTAGCGCCAGTATTAGAATACTTCAGCCAAGAGGAATAGCTCAACTGACCCTTTAAAGCCAATTTTATGTACCCCTCAAAAGCTAGGAATTTTTCAGGAGACTTCATTATAATATTCCCCTTGTATAAAATCTTATCTCCTACAAACAAAGAATCATCTTCCTGTACTTGCGCAATACCCGTGGTCAAATAGTTTTCCTTTTTCTTTTCAGGTGCAACAAACTTAAAATTACTGAACAAGATTTGCAGGGTATCAGCACCTAAGTTTACATATCTATATAAAGCTTCGCCATTAAAGTTTCTACGCCCATATATATCTACATTTCCATCGTATAGATGGTGATAATTGGTTAAGGTGTCAAATTCTAATAAAGCATTGTTAAGCGTTTGCATTACAGCATTTTCTTTAATAACCACATGGTTATTTTCTGGGGTAATTTTACCATCGTTTACTACGATATATGGAATACCATAAATACTCAATATCAAGGAGTCAATTATATACTCAGCTCTGGTGGCATTGAACACCAATGAATCTTGATCCTTTCGTGTAGAATAAAAATAAGAGTTGCCTATTTGCGTAGAATCTGTTGCTTCCAAATATATTTTTCGCTCCGCAACATTCCAAGTACCTTTACCTATACTCGTTTTATACTGTGCATACGGAAACTCGGTACTTGCAACACCTTCTTGCTCTGGACCAAAAGTTGCAATACCCTTTTTCAAATCAAAATCTACTTTAGCATGAATCGTTTTTAAAGCGGGCTTTTCAGGATTATCTGACTTGATTCTAAAAATTGCATCATTTGCACTTAAGTGCATGTCTTCTAAATGAAACTTAGGAGATTCTATTTCCGAATCTTTCGTCGATAATACGCCCATGCCAAACATTCCTTTATGGGTTAAGGCTAAGGTACCATCAAATGTTGCAGTTGAATCATATATGTTAAATGGTTTTGAAATAGAAGACATATACATAGTATCTACTTTCGGTTTCCACATCAATCGATAGGCATCAATTTGCACATCTGGCATGGTAACGGATGGATCCAACAATGGATTTTTGCCCGATTTTGTTGTCATCTTTGTACCGTCTGTTATAGTAGAGTCTTTAAAAAACACGAAATCATGAGACTCTAAAGTTGTATTCAGATACTGAATCACACCATTCCCGCGTAAGCCTTGATTATCTAATTTAATCATGTTGTTATACACCGCATCACCCTCATACATTTTGTACCCTTTCTCAGGAGTGCCATGTGCAAAACCTAACGAATAATCAGGCATTACAACAAGTCGCTCTTCAAAATCTGGGAACACTCCACCGGATTCAAATGTCCCATCAAACCCAATTACACTCGGGTCATCATTGGATAAACTATCCACCGTAAACGGAGGGATTTTAAATTTAAAGGTTGTATCGTAGGCTCCTTTTGCAACATCTGGTTTATTAAAAAACACACTTGCTCCGGTTGATGCTTGAAAAATTGGATACTCTGCATACCGTTTGCGGGCAGATTTATTATTTGGTTTATTGATATATAATTTACCAGACGAATATCTCAATTCATTTGTTAACACTTTTGCTTTACCTGTTTTCTTTGAAGTACTATCTTCTTCCGAAACGGCTAATTTAATTGCATCAATATTATTTAATACAACATAAAAACTATCGTAGTTAAATTCAAAATCCGTTCCTATAAACTGAAAATTTGATGTATTGATTTTTCCGTTGAATTTAAAATCTCGGTTGGCTAAAATTTCAATTGTACTGCTATCTGGTTCGAAATTTACAGAAAGTGAATCACTAATATAAACGCGCTTCACGCCATGTACAATCAAAGAATTACTTTCTAAATTTAACTCAGCATTTGCACCTGAGGGGCTTAATGAAACAAAGTTGATGTTGTCATAATCTTTTTTATCTCTACTTGATAATACATAATGAAAAGCTTTCTCCTTAACAATTACTTGCCCTGATTTTGAATTGTAATCAATAAAGCCAAGTTTCATTAATTGAATCATAGCGCCTTTCAAAGTTGTAGCTGAAATTTTAGAAGCATCTGCAAGTTCTAATACAGAAAATTCTTTCGACTTCATTTTATCCGAATACCACACTACAAGTTGCAAGGGGTGGAATTGATAAATCCCTTTTAAACGGGCATATTTGTTGAGTTCGTAATATTCTTGAGATTCAAACAAAGCGGCTATCTCTGTACGGCCATTTATAATTTTAAAATTAATGATGTCTTCATTCAAGTTCCACGTTAATGCATCCGCTGTAATTTCGAGTTTGTGATACGAATCTAAAAAAGGAGCCATTCGATAGCCATTCGATTTAGTTAGTCTCAACAATTCACTATTCTTATTGTATTTGAAAATAGTACCTGGATGGTAAATTGAATCTGTTCCTTGATAAATAACAAGCTTGGTATAGTCCCCAGTTATAAGTGTATCCCCTAATTGAAAACGGTTAGAAATTGCGCGGACCTTAACTTCGTTATTTTTTAATATTTTTATTTCTGAATATCCTTCATCTATGGATGAGCTATATATTTTTGTACCCGATAAAGAAAAACCACCATGATACTCAATATTTTTATCCAATCCTTTAACAGGGATATTACTATAAAAAGATTTAAAGCGCGGATAGTTTTTATCAGCATAACTTCTTGCTTTCACACTATTGTATTCAAATACACCAATAGGTATTGAATCCGTTTGTTCTGGATAATGTAATCTGGATCCTTCCGATGTGAACTTAAATCCTTTTACAGGAAAATTATAACCACCCAAATCGCAATATACATTTGGCAAGCCAACGCTTGACCAATCAAATGTTCCACCTTCACCAACAAGTAATCCTGTTTTCAAACCTACAGCACCAGAAGTATTTTTTATTTGAACCGTATCTACTGCTGTTGTGATAACCAAGGTACCACCATTAAAAACAATCACTGGCCCTTCTAGATTGGGCTGTGCAGGTGGGTTGTACCCATTATCCAATAATTGATCGTTGCTAGGGGCTACCACTTCCTCTGTACCCCAAGTCTCTTCGTTTTGATCAAAGTTGTCCCAATCTTCAAAACGATTTTCAACCTGAACAGTATCTTCTACTGGAATCTCTTCTACAATTTCAGGTTTCTTTCCCTCAAGCCTAAATGCAAAACTTCCCCCTTCTAATTTTAGAGTACTATATGTAGAGCTGAAAAATAAATTTTCCTGTGTAATTAAACGAGTTGTTTTAAAAAATTCTCCCATTTGTGCTCCGGCAAGTGTTTCAATAAACTGGTCGGTTATGATTAAAAATGTATCCAACTGTCCACCTCCCATACCTCTACCCTGCATAGCGGTTAAGGTAATGTACAAATCTTTAAAATGTGGATTCGTTCTTAGTTTTTTACTTTTTACTAACTTCTGGGAAAGTGTAACGATTGCCTTTTGTTGCGAAGCACTAAAACTACCCCAAGAGGATGCTAGAGCAGAACCTGCATCTATAGATGCTTGGTCCTTAGTAACAGCCATCATCGTTTGAACATCGGCAGGATACGCAGAAGGATCATCTGAAAATTTTTGTTGCGCTAAGACCGAAGTCTGTAACAACATACTCATAAAAAAAAGCAGAGCAATAGTTTGAATTCTTTGCATATTCAATAGTTAAATTTCTTTTTTAAAAACGAATTTTCATCGTTTTAGTTTTTTAAAAGTTTCATCGAAACCCAACGGTCCTTTACTTTGAAACTTTCTTTCTTAAAACCTGCTGCTTCAGCTCGGTCTAAAATATCTTGTATATCTTCTTCATAAAAACCACTTAAAAACAATAAGCCCTTGGGAAGAAGTCGTTTGTAATACTCATCCATTTCCGCCAACAAGACATTTTTATTGATGTTTGCTAACAAAATATCAACTTGAATATCGGATGAAATGATTTCAGTGATGGTTCCTTGTCCGGTTTGAATCCTATCACATCCGTTCAAATTACAATTTTCAATCAAATTTTCAAAAGCCCAATCCTCAATATCGAAGGCAAATATTTTCTTTGCTCCTTTTTTTTGTGCCAAAATGCTGAGAATACCTGTTCCACAGCCTGCATCGATCATTATTTTATCGGTTAAATCCGTTTCAAGCTCATATTCAAGCATTAATGAAGTTGTTGCATGATGGCCCGTTCCAAACGACATTTTAGGATTGATAACCACTTCATACTCAAACTCTGGGCGGTCTGGGTGAAAGGATGCACGTACATAACATCTATTTGCAATCACCAAGGGTTCGAAATTTCTCTCCCATTCCTCGTTCCAGTTAATGTTTGGCATGTCTGCAAACACAAATGTATAACTTGGATCGATTTCACTCAACACTTCTGTTAGCTCTGTTTCGTTAAACAGCGCCTTTTCAACATATGCCTCTAAGAGTGTATCATGTTCTGCAAATGAATCGAAACCGATTGCTAACAACTCTGCCATTACGCGTTCTTGTGCGCTTTCGTTTACGGCAATTTCTACTTTTATATATTGCTCCATAAGAAACAAAACCCCGATTTCGATCGGGGTTGTATGTTGGTTAAATAATGTAAATATTTTCAGTCTGTGAGTCACAGACCGAGGTGTATGGTTTAAAATGCAGTCAAAGACTGCCTAAACCATGCCTTGTGACACACAAACCATTTGACCTGGCTAATCTGGCGCCAGTCTTCAGACTGGTGTCTTTCATTTTGTAGTCTTTGACTACATGTTTCCTAATAAAATGCAGTCAAAGACTGCGTAATAATTAGACACCAGTGACGCTTCGCTTAACACTGGCGCCAGATCTTCTCCATGGTCTGTGACTCACAGACCATTTCATATTTCAATTAGTAAGACTTAGCGATGTCAATAAAATCGCGTGCTTTTAACGATGCGCCACCAATCAAACCACCATCAATATCTTTACACGCCAACAATCCTTTTGCATTGTCTGGCTTCATGCTACCACCATATAATATGCTGATTTCTTCTGCAACTGTGCCGTATTTAGAAGCTAAATGCTCACGAATTTTTGCATGCATTTCTTGTGCTTGTTCGTCAGATGCTGTAACGCCTGTACCGATTGCCCAGATTGGTTCGTAAGCGATTACCACTTTTTTGAAATCTTCCGGAGATAAGTGGAATAAGCTTTCTGTTAATTGCGTATTTACGAAATCAATGTGAATGCCTTTTTCTCTTTGCGCCAATGTTTCGCCACAGCAAAATAATGGTGTTAATCCGTTTGCTAAAGAGATGTTTACTTTATCTGCTAATTGCTGATTTGTTTCAGCAAAATATTCTCTTCTTTCAGAGTGACCAATAATTACATATTTCGTTCCAACAGACTTCAACATAGGTGCAGAAATTTCACCCGTAAAAGCGCCAGATTCTTTTTGATATACATTTTGAGCACCTAATGCTACTTTATCATTGATAACTTTTGAAACCGATGCTAAAGAAATATATGGAACACACATAACAAGATGTACATCACCTGGAAGCTCATCCTTTGCCATATTTGCCACTTCAGAAGCCAATGTAACGCCTTCTTCAAGTGTTTTATTCATTTTCCAATTCCCTGCAATTACTTTCTTTCTCATATTCGATGTTCTTTTATATTTTTTTATTCGATTTTTTCAATGGCGTACCAATTCCAAATATAATAAGAAATGGGGAAAGGAGAAAGCGGATGGCTTAAGGCCTAATGCAGAAAGCTTAAAGCGGAAGGCCTAATGCCAAAAGTTATAAGTCGGAAATTGCACCAAGGATTCATGTGAATATGGAGCCAATACGTATGTATTTTAAATACGTGTTAGTGTGAATCGCTTCGTCGTTAACTGAAACAGGCACAGGCGACAATTTATGTTATAAGATTCTAAGAGACTAGTGGCGAGTATAATATTGATAGAATTCAATACCTAATGCGTACTCATTACTCCGTACTTTGTACTTTGTACTTTTTAGGTCTTGTTCCTAGCAATTAAAAACTAGCAACTATTTCATCACCTGCACCCAGCCTTTTCTATTGCAGTTAAAAACACCATACTGATAATAATACACACCCGCTTCTGTTTTATCTTCTGGCCAGCTGTTCAAATAGTCATCATTACTATATACCTGACTTCCCCAACTGTTGTATATCTGCATAGATGCCTGGTCAGGTCCAACTTTTACTATTTCGAAAG
>NZ_CALMGQ010000026.1 GCF_937863595.1 uncultured Cytophaga sp. | reverse complement strand
CCCTTTATAGAAAGTATTTTTCCTACATACTTCTCAGCAGACCCCGCACTATCTTTGACAAAACTTTTTAATAGGTCTTTTGCATCTATTGTAATACTTTCAGTAGATGCGATAACTTCTTTTTGAATTTCAGATTGTTCTTTAATGTTACAAGACCAAAACAAAAGAATAATCGGTATTAAAAAATAACTTTTTTTCATAGGTAATTAATTTAAATTTTTATTTCTGTGTTCAAGTAATATATGTTTTGTTAGGAAACAATGTTAACAAGGTCCCCAACCAACATCGCCAAAGTCTGGCTTTCTTTTTTCAAGAAATGCATTTCTACCTTCTTTTGCTTCGTCTGTTCCATAAGCCAAGCGCGTTGCTTCCCCTGCAAATATTTGTTGACCAACCATACCGTCGTCTGTTAAGTTCATTGCAAACTTTAACATCTTAATTGAAGTAGGGGACTTTGCTAGAATTTCTTGAGCCCATTCGTAGGCAGTAGATTCAAGTTCATCGTGCGGAATTACCGCGTTTACCATGCCCATATCATAGGCATCTTGAGCAGAGTAATTTCTTCCCAAGAAAAATATTTCGCGTGCTTTTTTCTGTCCAACCATTTTAGCCAAATATGCCGAACCATAACCACCATCAAAACTGGTTACATCTGCATCCGTTTGTTTGAAGATGGCGTGTTCTTTACTGGCTAATGTTAAATCGCATACAACGTGCAAACTATGTCCACCGCCAACAGCCCAGCCTGGAACCACCGCAATAACAACCTTCGGCATAAAACGAATCAAACGTTGTACTTCTAAAATATTCAAACGATGTCTGCCATCTTCGCCTACATAGCCTTTTTCGCCACGTACTTTTTGATCACCACCACTGCAGAATGAGTAGATACCATCTTTCGACGATGGACCTTCAGCAGATAGCAATACCACACCTATAGAAGCATCTTCATAGGCATCGTACAGCGCTTCATAGAGTTCAGATGTTGTCTTAGGTCTGAATGCATTGCGCACATCGGGTCTATTAAAAGCGATGCGTGCCACACCGTTTGCTTTTTTATAGGTGATGTCTTCGTATTGTTTTACTGTTTTCCAATCAATTGCCATGGTGAGATGTTATTTTGTGGGAGGTTAAAGATAGTGATTTTGGTTTGATTTCAGAACGTCGTCGAGGTTCAAAACCTCGACGACGTTCTCATGCTTTAAATTTTGATTAGCTAATGATTCATAGGTTCAATCATTTAGTATAAGGCTTTTCTCCTTAGACTAAATGTTCATTCCATAATCCTGTGCTGTTATAGTATAGGTTGTTTTGCCAACTTTTGTTAAATAAGGATAACATGCAGATAAAATTATGCTAAGATATTTTTTAATTGTTTTCGATTCGTTTAAATCATATTCTTTTACCAGAGGAAGAATGGAATAAACCCCCAATATATATAAACGATTTGCCAGTTCTTCATACTCTGTTTTATATTCAGGTTTTCTCATGAATCCTTTATCAACGAATCCTTTAAAAAGCTGTTTGAATTGATTGATACGTAAAAGCATAGAATCTTTTACTGCGGCTTCTATCTGGGGTAAATCTTGTATTAAATAATTTAAATCTACTATTAAAAACCTGTATTGCATTTGAATTACGATCGTTTTGCGAGCTAACTCAAAAATGAAATAAAAATTAGGCCCAAGTTTTGACACCTCAGTAAATTCATTTGTTAATATTATTGAAAACTGGTTAAATAACTCTTTTAGAATATCTTCCTTTTTTTTGAAATGATAATTCAAGTTCCCTTGGCTCATTTCACTTTCTGAAGCAATTTGTCTTAAGGTAATTCCATTTACGCCGCGTTCATTAAAGAGTTTGAGGCTCGTTTGTAAAATAATTTCGCGGGTAGATTCCTTCATGTTTCAAATTACACTTTTTTACTGTTATTAAAAATAATAGGTCAAGTGTACTAATAAATAGTATTTTTGTACTAATATTGTTTTCTCAAGGAATTAGAACAAAAATGATTAATCGATGAAGATTGTATTTAAAAAAGACACGAAGGATTTTCACAAAGATGTGAATTCTGCAGTAAATGAATATTTTGAATTGTCAGGAAATACTAAGAAAGCAAATGCATACATGTATTTTAAAACATTCTTTTTCCTTAGTGTTCTAATTATAAGTTATCTAACAATCTTATTTGGAGGCTTAAGTCTATGGCTTACTTATATGGCTTGGATATTCTTAGGTCTTTCATCGGTATTTCTGGCGGTTAATTGTGGTCATGATGCCATTCATGGAGCCTATTCGGATCGTAAAATTATAAATAAGCTTATGAGTCGCTCGTATGATTTGCTGGGTGCGAATTCCTATATGTGGAGTATAACCCATAACGTAGTACATCATACCTATACCAATATTGAAGGAGCAGACGAGGATATTGAATCGATTCCTTTTACTCGATTGACACCACACAAAAAATGGAAACCCTTGTATCGATATCAGAGTATATATATATTCCTCTTATATTCTTTTAGCACCTTATTTTGGGTTTTTACAAAAGATTATAAGAAATTTTTTCAAAAGAATATAGGGAACTATGACAACAAAAAACATCCAATAATTCAATATGTAAATCTATTCCTTTTTAAGGGAATTTATTATTGTCTATTTTTAATCGTACCATTTTTGGTAGTTCAAATGCCCTGGTATTTAATTCTAGGAGGTTTTATTTTGAGTCATCTTTTTGAAGGTTTGGCAATAGCTACCATATTTGCATTGGCGCACATTGTAGAGAAAACAACCTTTTTAATTCCAAATGCACAGGGAATGATGGAGCATAATTGGGCGGTACATCAGCTGTATACGACAGCTGATTTTGGTAGAAAAAGTAACGTAACAGGTTTCTTTACAGGCGGCTTAAATTTTCAAATAGAACATCATTTATTTCCATCAATCTGCCATGTACATTATCCAGCGATATCTGAAATTGTGAAACGAAAAGCAACTGAATATGCCATTCCATACCATGAATACGATTCGTTTTTTGATGCACTGAAATCGCACATTGATTTATTGAAAAAAATGGGCGTGAAGCCGATGGAATAATTGAGGGTGATTTTTAGAACATTGTTGAGATTTACTATACTACAAAAATAAAATCAGTGAAACCGTTTATACAAATCCACAACGTTATCTTTGTCTGCAAAAAAATCCGATAAACCAACTTACCGTTTTACCGATACAGATTGTTATTGAGCAAACCTATGAGGTTTTTTTTTTAACCTCATAGGTTTTAGTTGAATAACTTTTAATACCGCAGCAACGCACTCGCCCAAACAAATCCACTTCCAAAGGCCGCAAGACACAACAAATCACCAGACTTCAATCTTCCTTCTTGCACGGCTTCACTCAATGCAATTGGAATAGATGCAGCTGTAGTGTTCCCGTATTTTTGAATGTTATTAAACACCTGATGATCTTCAAGCTTTAATTGCTTTTGCACAAATTCTGCAATGCGTAAATTTGCTTGATGCGGAATCAATAAACTAATATCTGTAGTCTGTAAATTATTTGCTTCTAAGGCTTCCATGATTACTGCAGGAAATTTCTGTACTGCTTGTTTGAAAACAGCCTGTCCATTCATTACAGGTAGGAGTGCGCCGCTCGCGATCATTTCAGCCGTGATGCGCGTCTTGCTTTTACTTCCTGGGTGTTCCATCATTAATTCTTCTGCATAGGTACCATCGGCATGCAAATGTGTTGAGAGGATGCCTGTATCTTCTGTTGTTGCTTTTAAGATTACAGCGCCTGCACCATCACCAAAAATAATCGATACGTTGCGACCACGATCCGACAGCTCCATTATGTTCGATTGAATCTCGCTGCCAACAACCAAGGCTGTTTTATACATGCCGGTTTTTATAAACTGATCCGCTACAGAGAGCGCATAGATAAAACCAGCACACTGCTGACGGATATCCAATGCGGGAATATTGGGTATACCCAATTCACGCTGCAACAAAACACCCGCGCCTGGAAAGGCATAATCCGGACTCAAGGTTGCAAATACAATCAAATCAATTTCACTTGCGTCCATCTTGGCGTTGGCTAATGCCATGCGTGCCGCTTTTGTACCCATGTTGGAAACTGTGTCCACACCTTCGGTAAAGAAGCGACGTTCTTTAATACCCGTGCGCTCTTGGATCCATGCATCAGAGGTTTCCATGAAAGCCGTTAAGTCTTGGTTGGTAACGATTTGTTCTGGCACATAATGTCCAGTACCTATGAGTTGAGAGTTGAGTCGCATGGGTTATATATTGTTAATGAACTTCTATCTTGTTTTATGGCTCTTTGGAATTTGTAATTTCGAAGCCAGATAAATAGGATTTGCAATCCGTTTTATGAACAGATTACAAATTTATTATATTTTAGTTTGAAAATAATTTATGGCTTGTGCTACAGTGGTTATTTAATAATTCTCTATCGTAGTGTCGACTATTATCTGCAGACTGAAGGAGGATTAAATACTGAATATTATTATTCATTTAATTAATCGAATGCTTCATTATTTAACGTTGCTTCAATCGTTTCTGGATATAGTTTCGGGAAGAAATATCCAACGTAATTTATTGGAAAGTTGATTCTTACAGGTCCCGTCGAATCATCAGAAACCAGTAATTTATGGTCGATTAATTCTTTCATTATTTTGCGGGCAGTATTTTCAGATTTTCCCGTTATGCGTTCCATTTCTTTTCTCAATAATTGACCTTTTAGGAATACTTCAATTAGTATATTTTTTGATTCTTCTTTAAAGTTTCCATGTACAATTTGAAGGTCTATAAATCGTTTAATGCGTAGTTGGATTTTATCTAAATCCAGTAACTGTTGCATAAATTCTACCTGATCAATGGCTGTGTCCAGAAAGAATAAGCAAAACTCCTCTAATCTACTGTTAGAAAGATTTCCTCTTCCATCATAATTGTTATTTCTTTGTAGATCTGCATTGTGAAGAGCAGCTCTATATTCTTTTTGTCTTTTTGAAAGTCCCCTTGAAATAGACCATAAACCATCACCATCCAATTGCTCTTTCATCATGTACGCATGTGTGAAAAGTCTCATAACTCGACCATTACCATCTAGAAATGGGTGTATCCAAGCAAGACGGTGGTGAGATGCAGCCGCTGCTATAATTCGATTAGTAGCATTTGTAATTTTATCAGGACGGTATGCATGTTCAAAGCGTTCTAGAAATAAATGCAATGACTTCGATGCAGGGCCTATGTGTTTACCCACCTCAACCTCCGTTGTTCGTAATTCTCCAGGAAATACTTCTGATAATTTACCTTCTTTAGTTTTTACGAATCTTAGATCTACTGGAAGTTCGGCATAAAACTCTTTATGAATCCAACATAGGAAATCTATGCTACAAATATGAACGGTAACATCTTCCTTAAATATTTTTTCTATTTTTTCTTGAACTTCTATATGTGCTTTGCTTTCAAGTTGTAGAATCCTTTTGCCTGGGTCCTGCGAATAATCATGATTCATTGCTCTTTCAATATCAATAGGATGCGTATTGTGTCCTTCAATTAAATTAGAATAATAGCTGTTCATTGGTTTTATAATCTGACTAACTGCTCCTCGTGTAATTGGATGAAGTAAACTCGACAATGCAGCAGATTTACGTATCAATTCAACTGCTCGTTCTGTTAATATTCCCTTCTGGTCTGTAGGGATCATCGGTTCCATAGCACTAGGTAATTCGTACAATTCCATTTTTCTAATTGTTGGTAAAAATTGTGTTCAGTAATATAGCCTTTTTTCTTTATAAAGTGCTTAAAATAAATTTATTTTGAGGATGAATTTACGTGCCATTTTGAGAATAATGTGAAAATATGTATTTTTTTATAATATGTTATTTATTAATCAGATGCATATATTTAAATCTCTTTATTAAATTTTTTTTTGCTATATAATATAGTTTTTTTAATTTATTTGCGTATGTTTTTGCGGGTATATTTACGCCTGTTATAATACGTGTCAGTGCTGGGATTACGCACAAAAAAACCGATACTCATCGTATCGGTTTCCCTAAAAGATTGTTATTGAACAAGACCTTCAAGGTTTTTAAAACCTTGAAGGTCTGAATTATTTACTGCTTTTCGGGATTACAAATCCCGAACAACTTTTAAACTATTTCTTTTTCTTCATCACTTTTTGCACTGCTGCAACAATGTGATGATCTTTCAAACCGTATTTCTCCATCAATTGATCTGGAGTACCGCTTTCGCCGAAGGTATCTTGAACAGCTACAAACTCAATCGGAGTAGGAAGGTTGCTTGCTAATACGCGTGCAACGCTTTCGCCCAAACCACCTAAGATGTTATGTTCTTCAGCAGTTACTACACAACCTGTTTTGCCAACAGATTTCAAAATTGCTTCTTCATCCAATGGTTTAATGGTGTGGATATTGATGATTTCTGCATCGATACCAAGCTCAGCTAATTTTTCACCAGCAAGTATAGCTTCCCATACCATGTGGCCTGTTGCAATGATGGTAACATCTTTCCCTTCGTTTACCATCCATGCTTTACCAATCTCAAATTTTTGATCGGGTGCAGTAAATACAGGCAATGCAGGGCGACCGAAACGTAAGTAAACTGGACCTTCGTGATCTGCAATCGCAATCGTAGCAGCTTTGGTTTGGTTGTAATCGCAAGGGTTGATTACGGTCATGCCTGGAAGCATTTTCATCAATCCAATATCTTCTAATATTTGGTGTGTTGCACCATCTTCACCCAAGGTCAAACCTGCGTGGGATGCACATATTTTTACGTTCTTTTCAGAATACGCTACAGACTGTCTGATTTGATCGTACACACGACCGGTAGAAAAGTTTGCAAACGTAGCTGTAAAAGGAATTTTACCACCAATCGTCATACCAGCAGCAATACAAATCATGTTTGCTTCAGCAATACCAATTTGGAAAAAACGATCTGGATTTTGATTTTCGAAAT
This sequence comes from uncultured Cytophaga sp., assembly GCF_937863595.1. Lineage (GTDB taxonomy): Bacteria > Bacteroidota > Bacteroidia > Cytophagales > Cytophagaceae > Cytophaga. Next base: position 10,485 of record NZ_CALMGQ010000026.1, on the reverse strand, counting down.
CGTTTAATTTTAATGAAGGCGTTAAATCAGCACATAGCGCAACTACATTCGGATTTGTTTTGCCTAATTCTGTCATCCCGTCACCAAAGCCAGAACGTGTATCTTTCTTTTCAGTAAATGTATATTTTTTCATTCTTGTAATGTCTATTTTAATGGGTTTCTGTGCTATTGTTGTTCTCTATTAAAACCTCCAAGGATTTCAATGGAGAATAACAATATTTAGTTTGAATTAGATTCCTTGGAGGTTTCCCTTAACCAGCGGATTAATAATCGCCAATTGATTCAATGCTGTTGCTAGTTCTGCATCATTCGGTGCAACACCATGCCACTTATGTGAACCCATCATATAATCAACACCAGCGCCCATTTCTGATTTCATTAAAATCATTGTTGGTACACCAGTACCTTTGTTTGCTTGTGCTTTAAGAATTGTTTTTTCTAAGTCTGCAAAGTCGTGACCATCGCAGCTTAAGACATTCCATCCAAACGATTTGTATTTAGCTCCAAGATCGCCTAAAGACATAACCTTGTCGCACGGTCCGTCAATTTGCTGTCCGTTGTAATCAACAAAACCAATTACAGTATCTAACTTCGTATGCGGTGCATACATTGCAGCTTCCCAAACTTGACCTTCTTGTTGTTCGCCATCGCCCATTAAAACATACACAAAGCGATCGTCTTTATTCAGACGCTTTGCTTGTGCTGTTCCACAACCTACAGATAAACCTTGTCCCAAAGAACCTGATGCCATACGTACACCTGGAAGATGGGTGTGTGGAGTAGGGTGGCCTTGTAAACGAGAATTGATTTTACGGTGTGTGCCTAACTCACTTACAGGGAAATAACCTGAACGTGCTAAGACGCTATATAAAACTGCTGAAATATGTCCGTTTGAAAGATAAAAAATATCCTCACCGATGCCGTCCATTTTAAAGCTTTTATCATGCTTCATCATTTTAAAATATAAAAGCACTAATAAGTCGGTACAACCTAATGCGCCACCTGGGTGACCGCCTTTGGCTCCGTGTACCATACGTACGATATCTCTTCTTACTTGAGATGATACTTTTTTCAGTTCTGTGTAATCTGACATGATAATTGAATTAGCTATTATAGGGTTTATTTTAAAATTTGTGCGGTGTGATCGTCTGTTTTTACTTTCGAAATCACATCTTCGATTTTACCTTTTTCATCAATTACAAAGGTTGTGCGGAACGTGCCCATATAGGTTTTGCCATACATAGACTTTTCTCCCCAAACGCCGTATTGATTGTGAATCGTTTGATCTTCGTCCGCAATGAGTGGAAAAGGAAGTTCGTATTTTTCAATGAATTTTTTATGGGATTTCTCACCATCGGTACTCACACCAATAACCACATAACCTGCTTTCAGTAAGGCTTTGTAATTATCACGCAAATTGCATGCTTCTTTGGTACACCCAGGTGTATTGTCTTTTGGATAAAAATATAATACGACTTTTTTACCTGCAAAATCTTTTAAACAGATGGTATTTCCGTCTTGATCGATTCCTTTAAATACAGGAGCTTTGTCGCCAACCGCTAGTGTCATAATGTTTTTTTATAAACCGATTTATTTCCAGAATTATCTGTTACTTCTAAAACAAAATCGCCCTTTAATACCTGTGTAGAATCTTTAAATGCCGACCAAATCAATCGCGATTTGTGTTCGTAATACATCATAACCCAATCACCATTTAAGGTAGCACGAATGGTATCAATACCCGATTCTTTGTCAAAAATAGTGAAATTTATGCGTTTTGTTGTGTTTGATTTGTAGGTAATTACGGGTGGAGTGGAATCCTTGGAAACGATGTATTTACCTAAATAACTTAGATTGTGAATTAGACTATCCTGTGTCCAATTGCCTCCAGCGTATTTTTTTGATAATGAGTTATTTATGCTGTATAAGTAGCACCGCTCATTTTTATTTACATAATTTTGTGGACAAAAGGTTACACCAATCGGACCGTAAATAGGTACCGTAGGATTGTTTATTTCGAAGGTTTCTTCTCCATTTAAGACGATGTTTTTCTTAACTCTTAGGTAAAGGGTATCAAATAAGGTGGTGTCGGTAAACAATAATGTCAGATTTCCCAAGGGGATTCTTCGTTTACCGGGTACAACCATATCTACAAAATCATAAACCGATTTAAAGGTTCCAGCGGAAGAGGAGTCGGGCAGTCCTTTTCTCAAATCGTATAAATATGTTGGTATATTATTTATGGAATAGGCCATAGGGATCGATACCTTTTTTTGTTGTAAAAACAACGTAGCATTCTCTGTATAGCCCAAACTACCATTAATTTTTAAGGTGTTTTCGTAGATATCAAAATCGGGTTTCGGGGTATATATTTTTGTTAATTTAGGATTTTGATCTTGCTTGCCTTTAAGTTTAAACGTTAAAGAAGAAGCATTTCCATTGGAATCATATATGCGCACATCTACGATATGTGTGCTAGAATCTGTGATGGATATTTTTCCATTTAAGGCATTCATTAAATAGAAATTCAAATTATTGCCATCTGCCACGTAGCATTTTTGAAAATATTGTCTTTTTAAAATATACGTTTCGTAATCAATGTGAACGTTGATGTATCTGTTTTCATCAAATGCATACGTTTCAAGATTGTGATAAAAAACTTCTTTGCCATCCACTTTTAATTCAATACAATTTACTCCATACACATTATGTGTTTCGTTCATTTTATCGTGCACACGTATTTCTAATCCCAATAAACCTTTGGCTGTGATTGTTTGTGGGATAGAAAATTTACCTGGACTTAAATACGTAACAGAAAATTCTTCTCTGCCAAATGTTTCATTCACACGTGAGTCAATATCCATCGTGCGTATAGCAATTTTATCGAAGGTAGGTTTGATGTTATCTTCGATTTCTGTAAAACCAAATAAAGCAGGGTTTAATACATTTTCTTTTTTATCACGAATTTCAAAATGCAAATGCGGTCCGCTGCTGCCGCCGGTGTTTCCAGACTTTGCAATGATCTCACCTTTTTTAATAGGTAATGTATTCTCTGGAATTAATATATCGATGTCCGTTTGTTCAAGTGCATAGAGTTGTTCTAATGAATAGGCTGTTATGCTTGCATTAAAACGATCTAAATGCGCGTATACCGTAACCAAGCCATTCGGATGTGTGATGTATAGTGTATTCCCATACCCATTCGTAGAAACACGCAAGCGAGACACATAGCCATCTGCACAGGCATGCACCGGCAAACCAATTTGTCCACCTGTTTTGATATCCATACCACCATGAAAATGATTTGGACGCAATTCACCCATATTGGCTGCTAAATAATTACGTTGTCCCGGATTAATGGGAAACATGAAATAATTTTTAGGATAGCCATTCGGGAATTGTGCCATCAAAATATTTGATAGACACATGAATAGTAAAGCGGTTTGAATGAGTTTAACGAATTTCACAAGTAAGCATTTTTTTATTTTCAAGGAACCCTTCCAATACATCACCAACTGCAATTGCGCCAACACCTTTGGGCGTTCCTGTATAAATTAAATCACCTTTTTTTAGCGTAATAAACTGCGAAACGTAAGCAATCAGATAATCAATATTGAAAACCATATCTGCAGAGTTTCCTTGTTGACGAAGTTCGCCATTTATAGATAACGAAAAAGAAATGTTTTTCATATCTGGAAAATCTTTAATCGATACAAATTCTGAAACAGGAGCAGAGCCATTAAAACCTTTTGCTAAGGTCCAAGGTAAGCCTTGTTCTTTTGCTTTTTGTTGTAAATCGCGCGCAGTAAAATCAATACCTATGCCGATTTCATCGTAATATTTATGTGCAAATTTTTCTTGAATGTATTTCCCTTCTTTTGAAATTTTAACAACCAGTTCTATTTCATGGTCAATCACTTCCGTGAATGAAGGGAAATAAAATGCCTCATTATTTTTTAATAAAGCAGTATCGGGCTTCATAAAAACAATGGGTTCGCTTGGTTGTGGATTATTTAATTCCTTGGTATGTGCAGAATAATTGCGACCAATTCCAATAATTTTCATATATTCAATATTGACTTGATACCTACAAAAGTCTTATATTTGAGATTAAATAACATATTATGTGGATAAGTAAGAACATTATTTTAGCAGCTACAGCATTAACACTGTGTGCAGGTTTATATACAGCTTGTAAAACTGTTGCCGTTACAGGACGTAAGCAATTGAGTTTGGTTCCAGAATCTGAAATGGTTACCATGAGCACGCAACAATATGCTGAAGTGATTCAGCAAGGCCCTTTAAGTACAAATGCTACAGAAGTAGCTCTCGTTAAGAAAGTAGGGAATACGATTAAGACTGCAGTTGAAAAATACATGAGCGATCAAGGTAGATCGAAAGAGTTGGAAGGATATAACTGGGAATTCAATTTGATTCAAGATGATAAAACGGTAAATGCATGGTGTATGCCTGGTGGAAAAGTAGCTTTTTATACAGGTATATTACCTGTTTGTCAAGGTGAAGGCGGTATTGCAGTGGTTATGGGTCATGAAATAGCACATGCAATTGCACATCATGGTAACGAGCGTATGAGTCAACAGATGGTTGCACAAGCTGGCGGACAAGTAGTTGATTTTGCACTTTCTACAAAAACACCTTTAACGAGACAATTATTTGACCAAGCTTATGGATATGGTGCGCAATATGGTGTGATTTTGCCATTTAGTAGAAAACATGAATCGGAAGCAGATAAGATGGGACTCGTATTTATGGCAATGGCAGGTTACGATCCACATATTGCAGTTGAATTTTGGAAACGTATGAGTACTGTAATGGGCGGACAAGCTCCACCTGAATTTATGTCTACGCACCCTTCAGATGATAGAAGAATAGCAGATCTAGAAGCTTATTTACCAGAAGCAATGAAATTCTATCATCCAAAATAAATAGGATGGCTGTGTTAAATAAAAGAATTCCATATAGTTTAACTGTATGGAATTCTTTTATTTAATACCCTGTCCTATATTTTAAAACGTTTTTTTTCGTATCTTTTTATCCTGATTCCCTTAATTAAATTTATGGCACCATTTTAGCCATTTCAATAAAAAAGAAAGATATATGAACCGTTTTATACATTTGAAATTAGTAACAACAGTGGGGTTGTTGATACTTTTAATGAGCTCTTTTGTAGGTGATGTGCAGGAAAGACCTATTGCACCAAGCTTTACCTTAGATAACATGGAAGGTAAAAAAGTAAGTTTAAACGATTTTAAAGGTAAAGTAGTATACATTGACTTTTGGGCTACTTGGTGCGGACCGTGTTTGGCTGAAATGCCTCATTCTAAAAAGCTAAGAGAAAAATTTGCTGGCGATACGAATGTAGTTTTTATGTATGTATCTGTAGATAATAGTGACAGCGAAGATGCTTGGAAAGCTGTTGTAAAGAAAAAAGAAATTGTAGGTGTAAATCTTATAGCTAGAAATGGAGGAGAAGAGGAGCGTGTTGGAGAACGTTATGGCTTGCAATATATTCCTCGGTTTGTATTGATTGACAAAACCGGCAAGGTTGCTAACTTTGAAGCACCAACTCCGGGTGATTCAAAAACGGAACTTTTAATAAAACAATTGTTAGCAGAATAAAATTTGTAAATTGAGCTTCCATTAGGAAGCTCTTTTTTTTAATGGACGATTTCAAAGGCTATACATTTCTTGTTTTAAATGATTATGAAAGATTACAACAAACTACTGGGTTGGCTATTTAAAGGTACGGCTCTGGTTTTTTTAGGATTGATATTTTTAATATCAATGGTATATTTTAATCCCTTTAACCTCTTTGGACCCATACCCAGTATTGATGTGCTGGAAAATCCAGAAAGTGATCAAGCATCCATTGTATATTCTAGCGACGGTAAAGTTTTAGGTAAATTCTATAATGAAATAAATCGTACGGATATTGAATATCCCGAACTTCCAAAAGTACTTATTGATGCCTTATTAGCAACGGAGGATTCACGTTTTTACGATCATTCCGGTGTTGATATTAAAGGGGTATTTGCTATCGTACCCTCTCTTTTAATGGGTAAGAAGCGCGGCTCAAGTACCTTGACACAACAACTTGCCAAAAACTTATTTAGCCTGCGAAGTGCAGATGAATACACAGGTGTATTGGATAATACAATTGTTCACAAAATAAAAGAATGGCTTATTGCAATTCAATTAGAGAAGTCGTATTCAAAACAAGAAATATTGGTGATGTATCTGAATACGGTTGAATTTGGAAATAGAACCTTTGGAATACGTTCCGCCGCAAAAAAATATTTTAGCAAATCGGTTTCTGATTTGAATTTAAAAGAAGCAAGTTTATTGATTGGTTTATTAAAAGGCCCATCGTATTACAATCCACGCCGCAAGCCTGAACGTGCCTTGAATCGTAGAAATACCGTAATTGACCAAATGGTTAAATACGAATATATTTCCCTAGCAGAAGCAACAGTTGCCAAAACAAAACCCTTAGGATTGAAATTTCAAGACGATGGCGAAACATCAGGCTTGGCACCACATTTTAGAAGTTATTTGAAGAAAATAATGATCAACTGGTGTAAAGAACATAAAATGTTTTTGTATGAAGATGGTTTGAAAATATATACAACCATTGATACACGTATGCAAGAATCTGCAGAACTTGCTGTACAGAAACACATGTCTTTTTTACAAACACAATTTAATAAAGCATGGTTAAAGTCTGAACCTTGGACTGCAACAGAGCCAGACTTATTAACTCGACTTGCAAAAGCGAGCAATCATTTTAAAGAATTGAAAAAAGAGCATGATGGAAATGAAGGTTTGGCCATGCTTGAAATGAAGAAAAAAATACCGATGCAAGTATTTACGTGGCATGGTAGAGTTGATACTTTGATGTCTCCCTTAGATTCAATTAAACATTCCTTAAAACTATTGCGCACAGGTTTATTTTCCATGGATCCTAAAAACGGCTTCGTTCGTGCTTGGGTTGGAAATATCGATTTTACCTATTTTCCATTTGACAACGTGGTACAAGGTAGAAGACAAGCGGGTTCAACCTTTAAGCCTATCCTGTATGCTTATGCAATGGAAGAAAAAGGCTTAACGCCTGATTCGAAATTCCCAGATGCACCCATTAGTATTCCAATTCCTGGAGGAGCGCCTTGGACGCCAAACAATAGTAATGGTAAATTTTCAAATGAAGAGTTAACCTTAAAGCAAGCATTGGCGCGTTCTGTTAACTCAATCAGTGCGCAATTAATGAATTTGGTTGGTCCAGATTCTGTTGTATCGTTTGCAAAACGTATGGGTATTAAAAGTCCGTTGGAAGCGACTCCTTCTTTATGCTTGGGTACTGGTGATGTAAATTTGTTTGAGATGGTGGATGCATACAGCGTATTTGTGAACGACGGGGTTTGGGTGCAACCGCAATTTTTACTTCGTATTGAAGATAAGTATGGTAATGTATTGGAAGAATTTAATACAAGCAGTCACCAAGTGATCAATGAAGAAACCGCATTCAATATGGTTGAATTGTTGAAAGGTTCTGTAGAAGAAGCGGGTGGTACCTCAGTTGATTTGCGTGGTAAATTTAATATTAAAGGAGACTTGGGTGGTAAAACAGGGACAACGCAAAACTCTGCTGATGGCTGGTTTATGGGTATTACACCTAATTTAGTGACGGGTGTTTGGGTTGGCGGCGAAAAACGTGTAATACGTTTCAATACCATGACCTACGGACAAGGTGCACGTATGGCATTGCCGATATGGGCTTATTACATGCAAGGCGTTCAGAACGAATCAGGAACAGCGTATCCGGCTTCATTATTTATGAAACCTGATGGCAATACAAAAAAAGTTGTGAGTACCGAAGGGCATACATTGGAAGAAGAATTGATTCCTGTAGAAGAGCCGCAAATAGAAGAGGTTGAGGTACAGGACGGTTTTAATTGATGGTATTAAAGTAGGATTTATTTTAAGTGAAGCTGTCAAAGCTTGTACTGTCGTCAGATCACTTTTTTTCAGTGGTCCGACGACAGTAGTGTGTAACGGTTTTCATAGTCTGTATAAATTTAATACTTGTATAATATATATACTATTGCTGCTCAACGAGACGATTTAGGTTTTAGATGAAAATCTTTTTTATACTTTTGTTCAATATATTTAAACACTAGATCTCTAACAGACAAGTGTTCGGACGAACAAAAAAGTCGTCTGAATACTGCGCTTAATAATTTGCTATCTTCTTTAAATCCCTTGAATTCTTAGCTCAGACTAACGTGCTGAAGAGTATAGATCGTAATGAATTCCAAATCTATCATTTAATGAACGTATCCCAAATTCAATTATATTTTAGTCTTATATTATTTCGCCATGATTTGGTCTTTTCGACCAAGCATTCTCAACGTTTGGACTGATCTAAAATAAGATATGAACTTAAACCAAATTACCCTACCAGTATTAGACATTGAAAAATCCATTCCGTTTTATCAAACATTAGGTTTTAAACTCATTGTAAAATCCTTGCCCGATTATGCCCGATTTTTATGTGATCAAGGCGAAGCAACCTTTTCAATCCATAGAGTGAATGCGTTGACAACAGGAGATGGCATTTGGATTTATTTTGAATTAGATAACTTGGATGTTCGTGTTGCTGAATTACAGGTTGTAAATATTACGTTTGAAGAATTACCGACTGACAAGCCTTGGCTATGGCGCGAAGCACGTTTGAAAGACCCCGATGGAAATCAATTGATTTTATATAGCGCGGGTGAGAATAGAATAAACCCGCCGTGGAGAGTCTGAGTCTACTAGAAAATAACCTGTTATTTACGTTGCTTTCTAATCTTATAATTCGAATAGTGCGCATTTTGGGGATGTGTTTTTTAGTTGCTTCTGATTTTGTATTAAAATCTTATTTTTTATACTAAGGTTTGTATTATGAAAGATGTGTAGGTAAACATGAGAGACGTACATTAAATAATTCTTATGTATCTTTATACCCATTCAAAAATTCTCCCATATATATGTCCTTCGCTTCACTTGGTTTAAGTCCTGCAATTTTAAAAGCATTAGAAAAACAATTTTACAATGCTCCATATCCAATACAAGAACAGGCTATACCACCTATTTTAAAGGGTAACGACATCTTGGGTATTGCGCAAACAGGTTCGGGTAAGACCGCCAGTTTTGTATTGCCTATTTTGCAGTTACTTGAGAAAATGCCTTTAGGTAGAAATAGACACATCAGCGCATTGGTATTGGTGCCAACGCGCGAATTGGCATTGCAAGTAGGAGAAGTGTTTAAAGCGTTTAGCGATGCCTTACCCAACCGCATCAAAACCTTATCTGTATTTGGTGGTGTATCCATTAATCCACAGATGATACAGATGCAAGGCGTAGAAATATTGATTGCTACACCTGGTAGATTATTGGATTTGGTAGATTCAAAAGCTGTGTACTTAAGTGATGTAGAAATTTTAGTATTGGATGAAGCAGATAAAATGTTAAATCTTGGTTTCAAAGAAGAGATGACAAGTATTTTTAAACTCCTTCCTAAGAAACGTCAGAATTTATTGTTCTCTGCCACACTCGGTAAAGACATCGATAGCATTACAGAGTTTTTATTGCATGATCCAGTAAAGATTGAGATTGTAGCAGAAGAAATAAACATTGATCTCATTCAACAAGTTGCCTACGAAGTAGAAGAAGAGCGTAAAGGACCGCTATTACGCTATTTGATTAAAGAGCAGCAAATGAAACAAGTACTGGTTTTTACGTCTTCGGTACATCGTGCAGATGCGGTAGTTGAGAAGTTAAAAGCGAACAATATCAATGCAGCTGCCATACATAGCAAAAAAAGTCAAGGTGCGCGTACAGATGCATTAAAACAATTCAAAGCAGAAAAGGTACAGGTATTGGTGGCAACCGATTTAATATCTCGCGGTATCGATATTCCTTTTTTGCCATTTGTGATTAATTATGAATTGCCACGCTCTCCCAAAGACTTTATTCATAGGGTAGGTAGAACAGGAAGAGCAGAAGCATCTGGTGTTGCGATTAGCTTAATAAGCAAAGAAGAAGAACATCACTTTAGTGTTATTCAGAAAAAGATGCGTAAAAAAGTAGAATTGATTGCTACAGAAGAATTTGATTTGAAAGGTTTTTAGTATTAAGATACGTTTAGTAGAAATATTTGGTAAGGAATCATTTTTTTTAGCTATGTTCTTTTTTTATTATCTGCTAAAATGAAAGACCAATTCAATCGTATTTTTATAAATCACATATACTTCTCGTTTAGTTAACAACTATATCTATTTGAGCAGTCGTCAGACCACTTTTTCAGTTGGTCCGACGACTCAATTATTAGAGCGCACTCCTCAATAATTGATATCTGTCTTCGAGCCCGTCTAACCTAAACGACAATGAATAACATGTCAATTATTTTAAGTTTTCGGTGATTTA
>NZ_CALMGQ010000025.1 GCF_937863595.1 uncultured Cytophaga sp. | reverse complement strand
GTTGAAAAGCATAATGGATTAATTTCTGCAACGGGTGTAAAAGACCAAGGGGCAGAGTTTACAATTTTATTGCCCTTATTTAATACAAAAAATAAAAATGTTTAATATGATAGAATTTTTGTTGGTGGATGACGATAATGACGATTCAGATTTGATTGTTGAAGCACTTAATGAAATGGATATTCCCGTTAATTATACCTATGCAATGGAAGGAGCGGATGCCGTTAAAATGATTGATGGTGGCTATGTGCCAAATATCATTTTCTTGGATATTAATATGCCTGGAATGGATGGCTGGCAGTGTTTAAAGCAATTTAAAAGCAATCAAGCTGTTAAAGATGTTCCTGTTATTATGTATTCTACATCTTCCTTTCAACATGAAATTGATAAAGCATTTGAACTTGGAGCACTTGCTTTTTTTACCAAACCCAATCATTATTCCTTATTGAAAAAGAATATTTGTATTGTGTTAACGGCTTTGCAAGACAATGAAATTAATTCTCTAAATAAAACAGTCATTGAATCAATTACTCCTTCAGAAAGAAGACCTTGAATTATATTTTATATAAGTTTGGCAATGCAACCTCTACGATAGTTCCTGCATGGAGAGTCGATTCTATATGAACGCTTCCTCGTAATTTTTCAGTAAATTCTTTTACTAGATACAGGCCTAAACCAGCGCCATCGCTTTTTTCAGATGCACGATAAAACATATTATATATATTCGGCATGTTTTTTTCATCTATACCGATTCCATTGTCTGAAATTTTAAGTATGATATTGTTTTTTAATTGAGAAACTTGAATATGAATGTATGGTTGCACTTTTTTTAAATCTGCATATTTAATTGAATTCAATAAAATACTATTTAGTATAACTTCTACGCGATAAGGGTCAGAGTAAAATGGTACAGAGTAAGTGGAATCCGTAAGTATTTCTATTTGATTAAACCCAGTAAGGGATTCGAATTTATGGATCGACTTCTCGATCGATTTTTGTAAATCAATTTCAATTACCTCAACTTCATGGCGTGCATTTTTAGTTTGATCTACCATTTGCTCAATAGTAGTATTTAATCGATTCACACATACGCTCATCATATCATGTAGCTCTGGGAAATTAGATTTTTTTTCATCTATTTCAATCAGATTTAATAAGCCACTTATAGTTGATATGGGACCTCTTAAACTATGTGAAATGCTATATATAAAAGAATCCAATTCTTTATTTATCTTCAGTATGTGTTTGTTTTGTTCTGTTAATTCAACAAGTGTTTGAATTTCCTTATGCTTCATATCGCGTTGACTGATCGCATTCATGATGGCTATAGGTAGTCTGGATAAATTTGATTTTAGAATATAATCGTCTATACCATGCTTTAAACAACTTACAGCAAATTCTTCAGATACAGCTCCTGTAACGAGTATAAAGGGGATATTCAATTTTGTTTCTACACAAATTTTAAATGCATTGATTGAATTAAATTGAGGTAAGGAATGATCCGATAAAATGATATCAGGTTTAAATTCTTGAAGTCCGTAGACGAATGTCTTTTTAGAATCTGCTTGATAGAGTTCATAATTCAAGCCACTTTGTTTTAATACATGTTCAATAATCTCGATATCATCGACAGTATCTTCTAAAATTAAAATTTTAATATGTTTTTTGTTGATTTCCATAGTATATTCAATAGCTGGTGAAAATATAGCTATCCTATACGAAGAAATCAAAGATTGGAATTTTGCCTTAAACCAAAAAATGATTAATGTTTTACATTATTCCCATTTTTATTTACATCAATATATTTAAAATCTGTAAATCTTAAATCTAACATGTTCTTTTATGCATGAATAGTCTGTTTTTTTTGATATTTTTATAAATGAAATTTACTACAGATAATAAAATTTTAGCTGGCTTGTCTGCGTCAGCAATCGTTTTGATCATTATTGCTTTTATTTCCTATAATAATGGAACCAAATTAAAAGAAACTAATGCTTGGGTAGATCACAGCCATAAAGTTTTATATGGCTTGGAACAAATTTTACTAATAGAAACAAATGCTGAAACTTCCATTCGTGGTTTTGTTATTACGGGTAATGAAAACTTTTTGATTCCTTACTCTAAAGCAGTTGATGCTATAGATTTAAACATCATTCGGATAAAGGAATTAACAGCAGATAATCCCATTCAACAAGAACGATTAAATAGTATCCGAAGTTTGGTCAATAAACATTTGGTTTTTTTAGATAGTTGTAAATACTTCAGAGAACAAGATTTTGAGCATGCCCAAAAATTAGTGAGTTCTGAAAAGGGACGTTTGTTGATGGTTAATATTCGAGAAACAGTTTTAGAAGCAAAAAATATAGAACAAAAACTTTTGGATCAACGTCAGTTAGCGAGTGAAAACAATACGCGAGATTTCAATATGGTGTTTATTACACTTATTGTTTGTATAGTATTGGTTTTAATCGGTGTTTATTTTCTTGTGATGAATAATTTAATCACATTACGTAAAGCAGAAAAAGAAACTTCAAATAAAAATTGGAGTTTGGAAGGAACCGCGGAGATAGCCTTACGAATGCAAGGTAACATGGAAATTTCTGATCTCGGAGAAGCGATACTCAAGCACTTTGTAAGTTATATAAAAAGTAATATTGCTGCTTTGTATATTGTTAATGGAGAAGTGAATTCTTTGAAATTAACGAATAGTTATGCATTGGCAAGTTCTAAATATATAGGCGAACGGGTACAATTTGGGGAAGGTCTAGTAGGTCAAGTGGCAAAAGAACAAGAAGTACTTTGTGTCGATGACATACCAGATCAAAATTTTGTAATGCAAGCCTCTATTGGTGAAATTAAGCCATCGCATATTTTGATAGCTCCAATTCTTTTTGAAGACGAAACTGTTGGTGTGATAGAACTGGGTAGTATGTTTCCTTTTACAGATACACATAAAAAATACATTGAATTGGTTTTGCCGAGTGTTGCTATAGCAATTACTTCAGCGAAAGATCGAGAACGTGTAAAAGATCTTCTTAAAGAGACACAACAACAAGCAGAGGAATTAGAGACACAACAAGAAGAACTCAAACAATTCAATGAAGAATTGCAAGTTAAAACAGAATTATTGGAGAAGTCTGAAGCTGAGCTTCGTGCGCAGCAAGAAGAACTGCATCAAAGCAATGAAGAGTTAGAAGAAAAGGCCAACTTATTGGAGGAGCAAAAAGAAACGCTTGAAAATGCCAAACTTCAAATTGAAACAAAAGCACGCGAATTAGAATTAAATAGCAAATACAAATCAGAATTTTTAGCAAACATGTCGCATGAATTGCGAACACCCTTGAACAGTATTCTAATTCTTTCTCAATTATTGGCAGACAATAAAAACAATACACTTAGTCAAAAAGAAGTTGACTTCGCACATAATATTGCAAACTCAGGAACTGATTTACTTGAGTTAATAAATGAAATCTTAGATCTTTCAAAAATTGAATCAGGTAAACTTGATTTAGAAATTGAAGAAATTCCATTAAACAGAATACGAAATAGTATACACGCAATGTTTGATGAAGTGGCTAAAAAGAAATCAATCGATTTTACGGTAGATTGTTCGGATGAAATATCGCAAAAAATTATTCAAACAGATCGGCAACGTATGGAGCAGATATTGCGCAATCTGCTTTCAAATGCATTTAAGTTTACCCCAAATAAAGGAAATGTAACTCTTGAAATATCAAAAGTTAATGAAAAAACAATTCTGAAAAGTAGAAATTTATCTCCTGGAAATTGTTTGGCGTTCAAGGTTACTGATACGGGTATCGGCATTCCGAATAATAAACAACAACTAATTTTTGAAGCTTTCCAACAAGTGGATGGCTCAACCAAAAGAAAGTACGGTGGTACTGGGCTAGGTTTATCTATTAGCAGAGAACTGTGTGCAGCTTTAGGTGGTGAAATTCATTTATCTAGCGAAGAAGGCAAGGGAAGTAGTTTTACTTTATATCTTCCAATTGAATTTGATGAATCATTTATAGGTGTATCTGAAAGAGTGGTAACCCATAATATTGAAAAAATAAGAGGTATAGATTCAAATAAAAAAACAGCATCAATTAGACTTGATGATATTGCAATCCCGGAAGAGCTAGAAATTATAACAGATGATCGCTATTCGATTGTTGAGAACGATAAAGTTGTTTTGCTCATGGAAGACGATTTGGTCTTTGCAAATCTGATGCTAGATTTTTTAAGAGAACGCAATTATAAAGGCATTATCGCTACACGGGGCAATACAGGTTTAAACTATGCACGCCAATATAGACCTGATGCGATTATGCTGGATATGAAACTGCCCGTATTAGATGGTGCTGAAGTGTTGAAACAATTAAAAAATGATCCTGCGCTAAGACATATTCCTGTGCAAATTATCTCTGGCTATGATCGGAAGCGGGAAGGACTTGAACTTGGAGCCTTCGATTATATTCGCAAACCTGTTACCAAAGATATATTATTAGGTGCGCTTGATAAAATGGTGGATTTTGGGAATAGAAAATTAAAAAAATTGCTTGTTGTTGAAGACAACGAGACACAAAATATAGCTATCAAAGAATTGATAGGAAATGGCGATGTAAAAAGCTATTCAGCTTATTCAGGAGAAGAAGCCTATGCAATGCTTACATCTGAAGTGTTTGATTGCATCATTGTAGATTTAGGCTTGCCAGATATGTCTGGGTTTGATTTGATTGAAAAAATTAAAGAAAATGCAGCCATTAAATCCATTCCTATTATTGTATATACTGGAAGGGAATTGAATCATGAAGAGAAAACAATCTTAAACAAATTAGCAAGTGCTGTTGTTTTAAAAACAGCAAATTCTCAAGAGCGTTTGTTAGATGAAACTACCTTGTTTTTACATCGAGTAGAATCCAAGTTGCCAAAAGACAAGCAAAATATAATCCGTAAACTTCATAAAACGGAAGAAATACTTAAATTTAAAAAGGTGCTTGTTGTTGATGATGATATACGTAATGTGTATTCCTTAACAAATGCATTGGAAGAGCAAGAAATGACCTGTTTTGTTGCTGAGAATGGAAGAATTGCTTTAGAAGTTTTGGCAGCAAATCCATCCATTGAACTCGTGTTAATGGATATCATGATGCCTGAAATGGATGGCTTTGAAGCGACGAAGGAAATTAGAAATATGCCTGAATTTAATAAGATTCCCATCATTGCAATCACAGCGAAAGCTATGAAAGGAGACAGAGAGAAATGTCTTGCTGTAGGGATGTCCGATTATATTTCTAAGCCAATAAATATGGAACAATTACTTTCCTTATTAAGGGTGTGGTTATATAAATAAAATATCTTTAAACATGTTATGAGTTTACCAACTTCTCAATCGTACCAATTTTCTCAAGAAGAATCCCGTTTATTCCTAGACTCTATAAAGTTTATGTATGGCTACGATTTTACTGAATATGCAGAAGCTTCTGTAAAAAGAAGAATTATCAATTTTATGCATGTTCATAAAATTGAGACTTTACAAGAATTAAGTAAGTTGTTACTGAAAGAAGAAAGTATGTTTGAAATATTCATTCAAGAGCTTTCGGTCACTGTTACTGAAATGTTTCGAGATCCTTCTTTTTATAAAAGCTTACGTGAAAATGTTATGTCACGTTTGGCTACGTATCCCGTTATAAAGGTTTGGGTTGCTGGTTGCGCTACAGGGGAAGAAGTATATTCCATTGCCATTTTATTGAAAGAAGAAGGACTACTGGAGCGTTCAATAATTTATGCGACAGATATAAATCAAAAATCTATTTCTATTGCCAAAGAAGGTTTGTATGCAGTAGATAATATGAAATCGTATACGAGTAATTATAATGAAGCAGGAGGTAAAAAATCATTGTCGGAGTATTATATTTCTAAATACAATGCTGTATTATTTGATAAATCACTCAGACAAAATATTGTTTTCTCACCACATAATTTAACAGTTGATAAATCTTTTAATGAGTTTCAATTGGTAATTTGTAGAAATGTGTTGATCTATTTCAATCAAGAATTGCAAAATAAAGTGATTAATTTATTTCATGATAGTCTCTGTTCATTTGGTTTCTTAGCTCTAGGGAATAAAGAATCACTTCTGTTTACGGATAAAAAGAAAGACTTTGAAGATATTGATAAAAAGGAACGCATATTTATGAAAATTCAATAATGGAAACTGCTTCAGATAATTCATTTTTAGCAATTGCCATTGGCGTTTCTGCAGGTGGCTTACATGCGCTAATTCATATATTGAGCGAATTGTCAGCAGATTTTCCTATTCCTATTATTGTGGTTCAGCATCGAGGGAAAGATTATAAAGACTTACTTGAGCAAGTTTTGCAATCAAAATGTTTATTGCACATAAAGCAAGCAGATGAAAAGGAACAAATTGAAAAAGGATATATATACATTGCACCAGCAAATTATCATTTGTTGATTGAAATGAATAAAACATTTTCTTTGACATCCGATGTCTATGTAAAATATAGTAGACCATCTATTGATTTGTTGTTTGAAACTGCTGCAGAAGCATATAAAAGAAATTTACTTGGTATCCTATTAACAGGTGCCAGTAGTGATGGGGCAGAAGGCTTATTAGAAATTAAGCGACAAGGTGGCTATACCATTGCGCAAGATCCTAAAACAGCAGAATACCCATACATGCCTCAAGCTGCAATAGCTATTGGAGCGGTACAAAATATTTTAACTCTTGATGAAATCAAGTCCTACTTAGAAGAAATTTATGAAAGAAGGTAAATCCACCATATTAATTATTGACGATATAGCGAGCAATATTTATGCATTGGAAAATTTGTTAGCAACCGATAATCGTACATTCTTGCAAGCGACCTCCGGAAATCAAGGTTTAAAAATAGCCTTGAATCAGCCGGTAGATTTGATAATTCTGGATGTTCAAATGCCAGAAATGGACGGCTTTGAAGTAGCTAATATGCTTAAATCAAATAAGCGAACAAAAGATATTCCCATCTTATTTGCATCGGCTGAATTTAAAGAACAGAAAAATATTCTTAAAGGTTTGGAAGAAGGAGCTATTGATTATTTATTTAAACCCTTAGATCCTGAAATAACCAAAGCCAAAGTTACAATGCTTATTCAGCTTGAGCTACAGCGTAAAAAATTAGTTGAAACAAACAATGCACTTGAGAAATCTTATATCTTAATTAATAATTGCATTGATATTATTTGTACCATTGATGCAACAACATTTGAGTTTGATGAATTTAATGTTGCCATGTCTGATATATTAGGATATACGCCCAAGGAAATTTCAAAACATACATTATTGTTTTATTTATCAGATGAAGATAAAATACGTGTTAGTGATTTTAAAAAATCAGATGAAAAAACGTTGTCTTTTGAAACAAAAGTAATGTGTAAAGATCAATCCTATCGATGTTTACAATGGAATATATTGATAAAAGGAGAGAAGTGGTTTTCAAATGCACGCGATATTACTGAACGCAAAAAGAAAGAAATAGAAATTATTCGATTAAACGAAAATTTGCGAGAAAATGTAATTCAATTAGAAAATTCAAATACAGAATTGGAATCTTTTTCCTATTCTGTATCCCATGATTTGCGGGCCCCTTTGCGTGCAATAAATAATTATTCACAAATGCTTGAAGAGTCTGCTGGGACAGAAATGAATGAAAAGTCTCTACGTTTTTTAGGTAACATTAAACGTAATGCAACTAAAATGGATCATTTAATTGATGATTTATTGGAGTTCTCTCGACTTGGGAAAAAAGGGATTGACAAGCAACCAATAGAATTGAAAGAATTAGTTCAAATTTGTTTGGATGAGATACCACATGCAAACCCGAATTTAACTATTAAAATTTCTGACTTGCCAATAGTTCAAGCAGATTATAGCTTATTAAAACAAGTGATGGTAAATTTACTTTCCAATGCTATTAAATATTCAAACAAAAAGGAAAATCCTACTATTGAGGTAGGAACATTTGCACATGAAGGCATGCATGCGTTTTATGTAAAAGATAATGGAGTAGGTTTTGATATGCAGTATATGGATAAATTGTTTGGAGTATTTCAACGCCTCCACAGTAATAAAGAATTTGAAGGTACTGGTGTAGGATTGGCTATCGTAAAAAGAATTATTGAGAAGCATGGTGGCAAAGTATGGGCCGAAGCTAAAATAGATGAGGGGGCTACCTTTTTTGTTACGATGCCGTTATAATAATAGTACTGTGATTTTTATAACAATTTACAAAATAGCTGTAAGTAAATTGGTCGATTTTTTTTCAAATTTGTTTAGATCATTAATACAAACAAAACGATATAAACAGTACGATTATGGCAACTAAATTAGGTATCTCAGAAGAAAATATTAAAAAAAGTGTGAACATGTTATCCGTTGCATTAGCAGACGAAATGACATTGTATGTTAAAACACGAAAGTTTCATTGGAATGTTTCTGGACCTAGCTTTATGGAAATGCATTTATTGTTTGAAGGACAATATAAAATCCTGGAAGAGGTTATTGATGAAATTGCAGAACGTATAAATAAATTAGGTTCTCATACAATTGGTACCATGGAAGAGTTTGGTAAGACTACACGTTTAAAAGAAACTCCAGGAAAATATCCCGCACAAAAGGATATGATTAAAGAATTGCTTGCTGATCACGAAACACTTATTGTAGCTTTAAGAAAAGATATTGATGAAGATAGTGACGTTGGTACTACAGATTATTTTACTAAAGTGATACAAGAGCATGAAACGATTGCTTGGAAACTCAGAAGATATTTAAACTAGACTTTAATACACTAGCGTTGCGTCTTAATTAAAAGATTTTCAGTTGTATATCAATTTGATCCGT
>NZ_CALMGQ010000024.1 GCF_937863595.1 uncultured Cytophaga sp. | reverse complement strand
TAATAGAAAATATGAATATATTTATACAAGTCCGCTTGCATAAACCATAGAAATCAACGGTTTGAGTTGTAGTTGGGTAAGAGGCTCTTGACGCCAACATGGGTGAAGCTTCTTCTTTTTAATGAGTAATTGAATATCAAAATATGTCTTTATTGATTGTTGGCCGAATGACACAACGGGTTGAGTTGTGGTTGGGTAAGAGGCTGTCGACGCCAACATGGGTTTAAAAGGATAGTGTGCATGCTCTTTTCATCAAAAACTTTTAGCATCACAGACTGCTTGGTTGTTGGCCGCTGGCACAACAACGGTTAGAGTTGTGGTTGGGTAAGAGGCTGTTGACGCCAACATAGGTTTAAAGGCTCATTAACGACTAATTTGGTTTTTACACAAGGAAATATTTGTACTATTAACTAAAAAAGGCCTGTCCCTCGACAAGCCTTCCTTTTCAAAATAATTAAACTGAAAAACTATACCTTCTCCAAGATCGTTCTCCAGCTTGTTTCTTTTCGAATCTTCAACCGCAATTCGCTAATCGCAACACGTTCTTGAATCATTGTATCACGGTGACGAACCGTTACCGTATTGTCTTCTAATGTTTGGTGATCTACTGCAATACAGAAAGGCGTACCAATTAAATCGTTGCGTGTATAACGCTTACCGATTGAATCTTTATCTTCGTACGTTACCTTAATATCGTATTTCAATTCATTATAAATTTCCATTGCCTTTTCAGACAAACCGTCTTTCTTCATGATTGGAAGAATCGCTGCTTTGATCGGCGCCAAGGTAGGGTGCAATTTTAAGTACACACGTTCTTTTGTTTTTTCTTCGCCTGCTTCATTTGTTTCAACCGTTGTTTCTTCGGTGTATGCATTACACATTACCGCAAGGAAACATCTGTCTGCACCAACCGAAGTTTCAACCACATATGGAATATAATTCCCAAATGGTTTTCCTGTTGCAGGATCTACATCGTTGTCGAAATATTGCTGCTTCTTTCTAGACATTTTCTCATGGCTCGACAAATCAAAATCGGTACGTGAGTGTATGCCTTCCATTTCTTTGAAACCAAATGGGAATTCAAATTCAATATCTACCGCAGCATTTGCGTAATGCGCTAATTTTTCGTGATCGTGAAATTTTAATTTCTCTGCAGGTATACCAATTGCCTTATGCCAATTCATACGTGATTCTTTCCACTTCGCGTACCATTCCATTTCTGTCCCCGGACGAATAAAGAATTGCATTTCCATTTGTTCAAACTCACGCATACGGAAGGTAAACTGACGCGCAACAATTTCGTTACGAAACGCTTTACCTATCTGCGCAATACCAAAGGGTATTTTCATACGACCCGATTTTTGTACGTTCAAGAAGTTTACAAAAATTCCTTGTGCCGTTTCTGGTCTTAAATATATCGTGCTTGAATCTTCTGCAACAGAACCCACTTGCGTAGAGAACATCAAATTAAACTGACGTACTTCTGTCCAGTTGGATGTGCCACTTACCGGACAAACAATTTTTTCAGTCGTAATTAAATCTTGAACACCAGATAAATCATCGGCTTCAAGCAAGCGTGCTAATTTTTTTACCAATGCATCGCCTTCTTCTTTTTTACCAGCAGCTTCTAATGCAGCAGCACGGTCTTCAACTAGAACATCTGCACGATATCTTTTTTTAGAATCTTTGTTGTCAATCATTGGGTCACTAAAACCATCGATGTGGCCAGAAGCTTTCCATGTTAAGGGATGCATAAAAATAGATGCGTCCAACCCAACGATATTATCATTGAGTTGCGTCATTGATTTATACCAAACCGTTTTAATGTTGTTTTTCAATTCAACACCCATTTGTCCATAATCGTATACCGCTTGCAAGCCATCATAAATTTCTGACGACTGAAAAACAAATCCGTATTCTTTTGCATGAGAAACGATTTTTTTCATCAGAACATTTTCTGCTGGGGCAACTACTTTATTTTCCATATCTTAAATTGAACGTACCGTACTTACGTATTTAGTTTAATTCCCTTAACTTTAACCAAAACTTTGTAGCGACTGATTAAAATCACAACATATCATTTAGTTATTTGTTAAGTTTGCAAATTAAATATCTTTCTATGTCATTGCCTAATAAAAAATCTAAAACTGCCGTCTTTCTAATCAATCTCGGCACACCAGATAGTCCAAATACACCCGATGTACGTAAATACCTGCGCGAATTTTTAATGGACAGAAGGGTCATTGACATTCCTTGGTTTAATCGTTGGCTACTGATTAACATGATTATAGCTCCTTTTAGATCGCCCAAATCCGCACATGAATACAAGAAATTATGGACCGAAAAAGGTTCGCCGTTGATGTTTCATGGCGTTGCCATAAAAGAATTACTACAAGAAACCTTAGGCGATAGCTATAAAGTGGTTTTGGGCATGCGCTATCAAAACCCATCTATTGAATCTGCAGCCAAAGAACTAGAAGCCAAAGGATATAATAAAGTTATCGTTATTCCATTATTCCCACAATATGCATCTGCATCTACAGGCTCTGCCGTTGAAGAAGCATTAAGAGTATTAGGGAAATGGGAAATCACGCCACATATTGAAGTGATTTCAAAATTCTTTGATCATCCCTTATTTATCAAAGCATTTGCTGAAAAAGGAAATGCGTACTTAGCTAAACAAAGCTGGGATCACATTATTTTCTCCTATCACGGCATTCCTGAAAGACAAATCGTTAAAGCCTCTATTGGCGACCAATGCAAATTGGGAACCTGTTGCCAGGTTTACGGCTCTCGAAACGAGTATTGTTACCGAGCACAATGTTATGAAACGACCCGTTTATTGGTAAAAGAAATGGGTTTAGCAGAAGATACTTACTCTGTTTCGTTTCAATCGCGTTTGGGAAAAACACCTTGGATTAAGCCCTACACCGATCATAATATTGAAGAATTAGCAAAAGCAGGAAAGAAAAGCATATTATTTTTCTCTCCATCATTCATTGCAGATTGTTTAGAAACAACAGTTGAAGGCGGCGAAGAATATAAATTGTTATTTGAAGAACATGGTGGTAAAGATTGGCAGTTGGTAGAAAGTTTAAATACCAATGCTACTTGGGTAGCCTGTTTGAAAGATATGGTAGTCAGTAAAGGATAATAATTGCATTGTAGATGAAACAATTCAGCATAACGTTCTTATTCTTATTGACCATTCTTTCATTTATTCAAAAAGAGCCAATAATTATTCGGAATGATTTTAAAACCTATTATGATTCATTCCAAGTGGATGGCTCTTTTGTGTTATACAATCAAAATGCGCATTCGTATACATTTTATAATAAACCACAATACACAGAATCATTTAGTCCGGCCTCCACATTTAAAATCTGTAATTCTTTAATCGGAATAGAAACTGGAGTCATTAAAGATGCTGATTTTGTAATCCCTTGGGATAGCGTAACCAGAAGCTATCCCGTTTGGAATCAAGATCAAACCTTTCGCATGGCATTTCAAAATTCTACCGTTTGGTATTATCAAGAACTTGCACGTAGAGTTGGTGAGAATCAAATGAATCATTGGCTGAAAAAGTCCAATTATGGAAATGCAGATACGAGCGGCGGCATTGATCTATTTTGGCTTACAGGAGGACTACGTGTTACACCCAAACAGCAAATCGATTTCTTAAGACGCTTGCACGATCACAAATTACCCTTTTCGAAACGTACCATGGATATTGTAACAGATATTATGGTTGCAGAGAAAAAGGATACTTATGTATTACGTGCAAAAACCGGTTGGAGCGATGAAAGCAATCGTCATGTGGGTTGGTATGTCGGTTATGTCGAAAAAGACAACAATGTATTTTATTTCGCTACATGTATTCAAACAAGAGGATTAGACGATCGCTATATAGGTGTTGCCCGCAAAGCCATAACATTCAATATTCTTGATGCCTTGGAAATTATAAAAAAATAATCCTTCCAATTTTCCGTTCTCTAATTATAAAAATAAGAACGCGTTTTATGTTTACTTATGCATAAAACGTACGAATCACCTCACACACATACTCCACCTCTTCTCTTTTCATTCCCGTATAAATCGGCAAACTTAAAATCGTTTCTGCTAATTTTTCTGCAATGGGCAAACTTCCCTTTTTCAAGTTTAAAAAATCATAGGCCTTTTGTAAATGCGGTGGCACCGGATAATGAATAGCTGTCTGAATACCTGCTTTCAACAAGTGATCTTGTAAGCTATTTCGCTTTTCTGTTTGAATCACATATTGATGAAATACATGTGTACAATCAGCAGAAATAATGGGCGTTTGAATTCCATCTATATTTTTTAACACGTTGGAATACAACGCTGCTAATTCAATCCGTTCGGCATTCCAGCGATCAAGATAGTTTAATTTGATCGACAATATACCCGCTTGAATTTCATCCAATCGAGAATTTACTCCAATGGTTTCGTAGTAATATTTTTCTGCTGATCCATAATTTCCGAGTAAACGAATCTGCTTTGCTAATGCATCATCGTTTGTTGTAATCGCACCGCCGTCGCCATAGGCACCAAGTGGCTTCACCGGGTAAAAACTGGTTGCATTCACAATTCCAAAACTTCCGGTTTTTTTATTTTTATAGGTTGCACCGTGTGCTTGTGCATTATCTTCAATAATAAATAAATTGGCTTTTTTTGCGACTGAAATAATTCCATCCATTTCGCAGGACAAGCCATATAAATGTACCGGAATAATTGCTTTGGTTTTGGAAGTAATCTTTCGCTGGATTCCTTCTGCAGTAATGTTGAAGCTTTTTGGATCTGGTTCAACCAAAATCGGTGTAGCACCAACCTGACTCACAGCCAAAACTGTTGCTATAAAACTATTGGCAGGTACAATTACTTCATCGTCTTTTCCAATATGTAAAGCACGTAATGTAAGGATCAATGCATCCAATCCATTACCCACTCCGATGCACTCTTTTACAGAATGGTACGCTGCGTATTCTTTTTCAAATTGTGATACGCGTTTTCCCAACACATACCACGCGTCGGCATGTAGTTCCTTGTAAAAAGAAAAAATTTCTTTTTCAATGTCTTTGTTTTGAAAACGTAACGTAAAAAATGGAATCGTCTTTAACATAAACTCAATACATTTATTTTACTGCACTACAGTTTACAATAAATTTAGAACAAATAAAAAACCCTTGGTAAACCAAGGGTTTTTTCGTCAGATATCTTAAACGTTATAGTACAAAATTATACATCTGCCATTAATAAGGAAAGCCTTCCATTTGACACTTGAGATATTATCCCAAGTATTTAAGTCCTTACTATTAATTATATACCGGAATCATAATTGGCGTCGATGATACTTTCACCTCTTCCCAAGTGCCTAAATATGTTTTGCGCATCACCTTTTTAGCTGTTACAAAAATCATATCCTTGTCTTGCAAACTATTTGCAATACTTCCCATATTTATATATTCTTGCGGAGGGTTTTGCGGGGACAAACCACTTGCGGCTCTTCTACCTCTTCCAAAATATACTTCCCATTCCACCACTTTATAGGTACAATCATCAGGCTGACTGGCAGCAAATTCAGGAGTTGGAATGGCTTTAATTGAAATTGATTTTAAACCCGATGACGTAACACCCACTTTTGAATTAATTAATTTTCCGTTTACACGTACCTCCACTGTAGGTTTGGGAATTGGAATGACTTTAAAGTTTTCTTCTCCAATAAATTGGCCGTTGTTATAGACTGCAATTTTAGCAGTTGGTGCATTCGGTATTATGTACACCCGACTTTTTGTTCCACCAGGTTTTATGGTTGCGCCTGTTGATTTAAACTCCGGATTATATTGTGCACCCAATGCAGGCACCAAAATATCAACTTTGTTTCCGCAATTAAAATACAACGCTTTCATTGCTGCAGACTGCATTTGTATCACCGGTTTTACCACATAATATTCTTCACTTACCGAATAGACCGTATCTTGACCATTTGGCTGTCTCATTTTTATTTGAGCGGTCCAGATTTTCTTAAGCAAACCATCTGCAGAATATGCACCACCACCCGCTAAAAAATCATACGAACCAATACCACTTCCATCAACTTTTAATGCTTGATTTCCAACATTCATTGTAGGTAATTGGGAAGTTGAAGTAGCAGCCATCATAACTTCTGCTTCATACTTTGTACCTGCAGGCACATATTTACTTTTTGCACGTACAATAGGTTTCAAACTATTTACCTTATAATCACCTTCGCCCACTTTCGCTGCATAACTGTTCATTAAGCTACTTTCCATGGTAGTAACCTTTGTTTCCAAGTCACTTATCACCGCCATTGCAGCAACTAAGGGCGTTTGAGAAAAATTTAGTTGTGCAAAATCTTTATTTCTTTGATCGGAATTTTTTTGAAACAACACATCGTCCTTCGCATCCAAAGCAATGGGCGGCATAGATGTACCAGATCGTTTATTGATAAAGGCCACGTATTCATTCAAACGGTTTTGTAATTCATATGCTTTTCCATTCGATTTATTAGTACCTAGCATGTACACTTCAACATCGGTTTCTTCCTTTGCACCTTTCAAACTTCCATCTTCATCATAGCCACCCGTCTTTTCAATCATTTCTGTTTTCAAAGTTTCCATAAAGGCGCGAAGCTCCTGCGATTTAATATTTAATTCCTTCGCTTGTTGGGCAACTTGCATTTCATTTTTTCTATTTCCACGTTCTTTAACTGCAGCTTGTATCGTTTGTACTTTATCTGCATTGTATTGAGCCGAGTTCGCAACATTTTTTTCTATGCTTTTATTCAATGCATAAAACTTTTCTATCACAGCCGAACTTACTTGTAATGCAAGCAAAGCCGTTAGCACAAGGTACATCATACCAATCATGCGTTGTCTGGGTGTTTCTTTTCCTGTAGCCATAATTCATATCTGTTTCGTGTATGCAGCAAAATCTTTTTTTGCTTTGTATGAATAATGAGGATGCATTAAAAAGATACAGCATTTGAAAAAATATTTTTATTGGTATTAATTAATAAAAATTCATGTAACGAAAACCAATAGATTCATTATGTTCTTATAAAACCGAAAGAATATGAAATACCACCGTATGTATATAATCCTTTTTATTATTGTTTGTGTTAGCTGCAAACCAATAAACACAAGCATCGGGATAAGAAAAGTATACACTTCACCTAAGTTTGATATTGTTAAAAATAAAATGTTGCCAAATATAGACTTACTTCTTCAAGAGCCAGCACAGGAATTTCGCATTCATTCCAATGCAGATACAATATTATATGGTACAAATGGAACAACTATTTATTTCCATCCATTATGCTTACAGACACAAATTGCTACTCCTTACAATGGTATGGTTCATCTTGAACTCAAAGAGTTATTTACAAAGAAAGCCTTACTTAAAGAGCGCGCATATACTATTTCAAATGGAAGTATGTTAGAGAGCGATGGAGCATTGTACATAAATGCAAAAACAGAAACGGGTGATCAATTAATTATTACGTGTGATGAAGGAATTCAAATCCAAATTCCTCGAGATGTAAAACCAAACATGATTTATTTTAATGGTTCCAGAAATTCCTCTGGAAATATGAATTGGAACGTAAGCGATTCCATTGTAACTATTGCTGAAGATTTTGATTTGGATACTGATGACACTTTTTTCGAAGAAGGTGGTAGTGAAAGAAGTCCGCTACAAAAATATTTTTTCCGTACTAAAAAGTTCGGTTGGATAAATTGTGACCGCTTTTATGATGACATTAGAGAAAAAGTTGACTTATTAGCACGCTTTATATTACCTACTTATGAAAAAAAATGTACCGAAATACAAAACTATATTGTGTTTGACTCGTTGATGTGTGTACTTCCATTACAAATGGATGAATCTGGACAATGGATATGTCCGTTATTACCCCTAGGTGAAATTGTTACCTGCATATCGATTCAAAAATCAGATCAGCATCTTTATTATGGTATTCAAAAAACGAGAATTGGAAATTCGAGCTTATTGATAGCCCTAAAAGAAGTGAAAGAAGAAGAATTGATGCGTTTATTGGAATTAAATTTATAATTGGGAATATTTATAAATTAATATTCAAAGAGTCCTTTTTGTACAAATCTCGCTTAATCAGCGTTTTATTATTAAAAGTGATCTAGTTGAATACCGCTGTTTATAAACTGTGTCTAAATTCAAGTATCAAATTTCCTTTGAATAGTTGGATTTTAGATATAATGTGGATAAATTAGCAAACTGAATTGGAAAAGACTATCTATTAATTAAAAGGTTATGAAGAAAATGAATCGTGTTCTCAAACATGCGGTTGTTTTAGTAGCGGGTGTATCACTACTTTTTTCGTGTACAAAAGGGAACCCTACTAGCATGGATCCGGGGAAAGCAAGTACCACAACTGGTATGGCATTCAACGAAGAAAATGGATTTCAAGTAAGTGATTATGCTGGTCAGCCAGAAGGTCCTAACTTGGTATACATTGAAGGTGGTCGTACCGTATTAGGTTCGTTTGAAGAAGATTTGATGAAAAACGGTGACAACGTTGAAAGAACGGTTACTGTAGCATCTTTTTATATGGATGAAACTGAAATTGCAAACATCCACTGGTTAGAATATTTATTTTATGTTCAACGTGACTCATCTCAAGAATTTTATGAGTCAGCATTGCCTGACTCAACTGTTTGGGCATCTGAACTAGCATACAACGATCCTTACGTAGATCACTATTTCCGTTATCCTGGTTTCCGTTATTTCCCAGTTGTTGGGGTTAACTGGATTCAAGCAAACGATTTCTGTGTATGGCGTACAACAGTTGTGAACAATCAATTAGCACAAAATGCTGGTTTTGATGTTCCTGAAGGTGGTGGTCGTATTCCTTTGGAATCTGGTGTTGTATTACCAAACTATCGTTTACCATCTGAAGCTGAATGGGAATATGCTGCTCAAGCACTTATCGGGAACCAATGGTTAGATGAAAATCAAACACACAAACGTTTATATCCTTGGGACGGTCACGCATTACGTAATCCTTATGGAAAACAAATGGGTATGTTCCTTGCAAACTTTAAAAGAGGTCGTGGTGACTACGCTGGTATTGCTGGTAAGTTGAACGATGGTGCAATGATCACTACTTATATTTACGAATTCCCACCAAATGATTTTGGTCTTTATTGTATGGCTGGTAACGTGAACGAATGGGTTTACGATGTATACCGTCCATTATCATTCCAAACATTTGATGACTTGAACCCATTACGTCGTAACGGTTTCTTAGATGAAGAAAAAGGTTATGATAAAGCTGGTTTCCAATCTTTAATTGATGATCACGTTCGTGTATACAAAGGTGGTTCTTGGAAAGATGTTGCTTACTGGATGTCTCCAGGAACTAGAAGATATTTAGCTGAAGATTCTTGTACTGCAACAATTGGTTTCCGTTGCGCAATGATTCAAGCAGGAACAAACTATTAATAGATAGATTTCATTCATAAAAAAACCCGTAGCGATAACTATCGCGACGGGTTTTTTGTTTTATATAGTATCCATTTTAGTCTGCAACCATAGCCAGCAAGGCGACACTCACTTTTTCAGCTCCTGCATTTTTCAATAACATTCCACAAATTTCTATAGTAGCCCCTGTCGTCAAGACATCATCAACCAACAAAATATGCTTGCCCTTAATTTTATCTATGTTTCGAATAGCATAAACCAATTTTACATTTTCAAAACGCTTTACGCGTTTACTTTGAGCTTGTACAAATAAATTCCGTTTCCGATACAACACATTTTCTTCAATCTCTGTATCAACAACCCGTTGAATTCCTTCTGCAATTTTAGTAGCTTGATTGTAACCCCGTTTACGCATTCTAGATTTATGTAGAGGAATTGGAATAATCATGTCAATGTTTGCTTCTATCAACGATGCTTTTATTCGGTCTGCCCATATGGCTGCCAAACGAATGGCTATATCTGGTGAATCACCGTATTTTATCGCATGTAAAATTTTCTGCGTTTTGTTTTTCGAATCAAAAAGTAAATACGCCCATACAAACGATGGTCGTAATTCAATAGACAGACGGATATATAGCGATTCAGGTGAATAATCTTCTTGAACAGTTGGCAAGGTGCTCAAGCATGTTGAACATACATCAACCTCTGATTGATATAAACCGCTATCGCAGACAATACAATGGGGAGGATACAATACATCCACGATACATGCGGAAATATTTCCGATGCGTTTAAAAAAATTATTCATAAAATAGATTCCTTAGCTAATTGGTGTGTAAATTAGTATTTCCTTTTATAAAAACCACATGGAATTTGAAGATCTCGATTTAAAGAATGATTGGAAGCGATTGATGTACTTCTTCATTCGCACCACGGGTAAAAAACCAACCACAAATACCTTGTTGTTTCTAATTGGCGTAAACGAATTAGGAAAGGGGAAAAAAGCGTTTTCTAAAGAAGAAAAACAAGATTTAATGCACATTGCTACGTGTAAATTGTTGAGTCAATCTGGATTTTATGAATGGGAAGGTTTAGATTCTGATGGTTGGCCACATTATAAAGCATTAAAAGCCATACCTAAATTAAATTTAGAAGAACAAGAAGACTTTCTCAAATTGCAAATGATTGAGTATTTTGAAGAACATATTTTAGAAGAACGCGAACGAGAAAAAACGTCAAAAAATATAAGTAAGCTTAAACCCATTATGAAGCCCAGAGAAACAAACACAGATTCGCAAACCGACTCCGAATAAAATTGAAGCTACATTTAGAATGAAAATAATAACCTATAACGTAAATGGCATACGCTCTGCTATAACAAAAGGATTGTTAACCTGGGTCCAATCAACCAATGCAGAAGTTGTTTGTCTCCAAGAAATTAAAGCAAGTTCAGATCAAATTGATCAAGCTGCTTTTAAAGAATTAGGCTATACCACGTATGCTTTCCCGGCACAAAAAAAAGGATATAGTGGAGTAGCGATTTTCACAAAAGAAATTCCCAAACATGTTGAATATGGTTGTGGCATAGAAAAATATGATTTTGAAGGTAGAGTAATTCGAGCCGACTATTCAGATTTTTCTGTAATGAATGTATATATGCCCTCAGGTTCCAGCGGAGAAGAACGGCAAATTTTCAAATACGGGTGGATGGACGATTTTCTTATATATGTAACTAAACTGCAGAAAAGCATTCCCAATTTAATAGTTTGTGGTGATTTTAATATATGTCACCAAGCCATTGATATTCATAATCCTAAGTCAAATGCCAATACATCAGGCTTCCTTCCAGAAGAACGTGCTTGGATGACAAAATTATTTGATTCTGGATTTATTGACGGGTTTAGACATTTTAATAAAGAGCCTCATAATTATACTTGGTGGAGTTATAGAGCGGGTTCCAGAGGGAAAAATTTGGGTTGGCGCATCGATTATCACATCATAACTAAAAACATGGAATCTCGTTTAAAACGATCAGTGATTCTACCAGATGCTATACATTCCGATCATTGTCCAGTTTTACTTGAAATTATCGCATAAATAAATTTGTTTGTATACATAATTTGGTATATTGCTATATTAAAATCAAACTCTAGTTATACAGCGTATAATTCTGCTATGTATAACTAGAAAAAAAATATTAACTGAGTACATATTATAATTTCCCACGATACAATGAAAAAATCGTTATTCCCACTATTACTTGCAGTACTTGTTATGGGATCTTGTTCCGATAGCAAAGATGGAAGATCTGAAAATGCAGAAGCATTAGTAGAAGCCAAAGGCGGCAAATATTCCGGTGGAATTTTTAAATACAACGAAGCGGAATTTCTTAAAAATTTATTCCCTCACAACATTACAGATGCAACTTCTTACAGAATTGCTTCTCAAGTGTATGAAGGTCTAATGAAATTCACTCAAGATTCATTACACTTAACAAACGGTTTGGCTGAAAGCTATACGATTGATGAATCAAAAACTGTGTATACATTCAAACTTCGTAAAGGAGTTATGTTCCACGACAATGCATGTTTCCCTGATGGAAAAGGTCGCGAACTAACTGCAGACGATCTTAAATATTGCTTCAGTTTATTATGTACATCTAATCCTCAGCAAAACCAAGGATTTAGCATGTTCCAAGGTATTTTAAAGGGAGCAGATGAATATTACGAAGCTACAGTAGGTGGTAAAAAACCTGAGTTTGAAGTTTCTGGTATAAAAGTTATCGATCCATTAACTATTGAATTTACGCTTATTGAACCAAATTCAATTTTCTTATACAATTTAGCTCGTCCATTTACTTTTGTATTTGCTAAAGAAGCATATGAAAAATACGGACAAGAAATGCGTGTAAAAGCAGTTGGTACAGGTCCATTTGTAATTTCTAGCATTGATGAAGGTACTTCAGTTAACTTATTAAAAAATCCAAATTACTACTTGAAAGATCAAGATGGCAATCAATTACCATACTTAAATGGTATTGCTGTTAAATTCTTAAAAGATCGTAAGATTGAATTGATTGAATTTAAGAAGGGTAATTTTGATATGATGTATCGCCTTCCAACAGATTTCATTATTGATATTGAAGAGCAATCTGTTAAGAAAACAGGTGAATACGGAATGTATGAATTACAAAAGAATCCAGAAATGGCAGTACATTTCCTTTCTTTTGCAAACCAAGGTAAAATGTTCAATAACGTAAACCTTCGCAAAGCAATTTCTTTCGGTATTGACCGTAAAATGATTTTAGATAAAGTATTGGACGGCGAAGGCGATGCACCAGGCTTCTGGGGTATTACTCCAGTAAATGTTTTCCCTGAATACGATGCAAAATCAATCACAGGTTATACATTAAACTTAGATTCTGCTACCTATTATCTTAAAAAAGCTGGTTTCAAATCAGGTGCTGATGTTCCTAAAATTGTATTGGAATTAAACTCTGACGGTGGAAGAAACGAAGCAGTTGCAAACGAAGTTAGAACTCAATTAAAAAATAACTTAAATATCACAATCGAAACGAATGTAGTTACAACTGCAACGTTAATTGATAATATGATTGGTGGTAAAGCAGATTTATTCAGAGTTGGTTGGATTGCAGATTATCCAAGTCCAGAAAATTTCCTATGGTATTTATACGGTAAAAATGTTCCTGCTACTTCATCTTCATCTTCGTATCCAAACATGGCTCGTTATAAAAACAGCAATTTCGATAATCTATACGAAAAAGGATTAAAAGCTCAATCGAATGAAGAAGCTTATAAATATTTCTTAGAAGCAGAAAAAGTAGCAATGGCTGATGCTCCAATCGTAGTATTATGGTACGATGAAGCTTACAGATTAATGCAACCTACTGTTAAAAATTTCCCAAATAATGCAATGCAATACAGAGATTTCACATCTGTTTATTTAACTCCAGCAAAAGGAGATTCTAAATAATTCATTCGAAATCTTCTTCTTTGTGTAGAGGAATTACAATCATTAAAACCCGTAATATTTCTAACAGAAATTATTACGGGTTTTTTCTCATACAGATATACAGATGTTTTAATCAATTCTATTATTGAATAAGCCTAATGATATTCGGTGCAACATATGAAGAACTGCTAATCAATCTGAGACAATACAAGAAGAAGTATTATCTCAATAGATTGGTACGTGGATCTTTGATTTCAATCGGATTGATATCCTCTATATTTTTGGTACTTGCCTTGAGCGAACATTTTGGTCGATTTAACAGCTTCGTACGACTCGCATTCTTGATTTTCTTGCTGGGCAGTGTAGCCTATACATTAAGCAGCTGGGTTTTAATACCTATTATAAAGCTATTTCAATTAGATAAAGCACTTAGCAATGAAGAAGCCGCAAAACAAATAGGATCACTCTTCCCAGAAATTAAAGACAAATTAGTCAATACGCTTCAATTACAGGCACAACCTGATACTCAAACCAATGCACTTATACTAGCGAGCATTCAGCAAAAGTCAAATGAGCTAAATACCTTTGAATTTGCAGGGGGAATTAAATTATCTGAAAACCGTAAGTATGCACGCTTTGTATTACCACCTATATTTCTAATAATCATTTTATTATTTATTATACCAGGTTTATTAACAGAGAGTGCAAACCGTATAATCAAATACAACAACCAATTTTTAGTGCCAGCACCATTTCAATTCAACTTATTGAATAAAAAACTGTCAGCTTACAAAAATCAAGACCTAGAAATTAACCTAGAGTTAGCGGGAAATGAAATTCCCGATCAATGTTATATCATCGTACGCAAGCAACGCTATAAATTAAAACATCAAGGAGATGGGAAGTTTAGTTACGAATTCAAAAACGTGCAGCGAATTGAAAATTTCTCTTTTGAAGCGGCTGGTTTTTTGTCACAGCAATATGAACTTGAAGTAGATGTAAAGCCAGATATTCGTGGGGTAGATATGATTTTACAATA
Source organism: uncultured Cytophaga sp. (assembly GCF_937863595.1). Taxonomy (GTDB): domain Bacteria; phylum Bacteroidota; class Bacteroidia; order Cytophagales; family Cytophagaceae; genus Cytophaga. The sequence continues at coordinate 39,990 of NZ_CALMGQ010000024.1, read as the reverse complement.
TCCTGCCTATATTCACAAAGAGTCAGAATCCATAAAAAATGGAGGGAATTTAAGTATTCCAGAAGGGACAACAATAACGTGGAACATTGAAACGGTCTATGCTGAGAGCCTAGAATTATCTTTTAAAAAAGATAAAAATATTCCTATTAAAGGATCAAAAGATGGAAGCAGATTTAGTTTCAAAAAAACCATACTACAAGACGATCAATATTCCTTGCAATTAAATGCAACCAAATCAGCAACAGTTGATCCTATACAGTATTCGTTAACGGTAATTAAAGACCAATATCCATTGATTCGTGTTGAGGAGTTTCGTGATTCTACCTTAATGGAAGAAATTACTTTTGGTGGTTCATTATCAGATGATTATGGTATAAAAAAATTACAATTACAGTATTCCATAAAAAGTAAAGATAAAAATATTGTTAAAAAAGGATTAAAACCAGTTGGTATAGAATCAAATAAATCGAATCAAACATTCTATTTCACGTGGCACTTAGACTCTATCAAAATTGAGTCTGGTCAAGAGTTGGAATATTATCTAGAAGTATTTGATAATGATGGTATAAACGGATCTAAAAGTACAAAGTCAGCTGTTTTCACGTGGAAAATTCCAACAGAAGAAGAGCTGAATCAAGAATTGAAATCTGCATCAAGTTCAGCTTCCAATCAATTTCAAGACGTTGCGAAGCAAGCACAACAATTGCAAAAAGAAATGCAGCAGTTGGAAGAGCGTCTAAAAACGAAGAAGCAACTTACCTGGCAAGATAAAAAAGCCATGGAAGACATGGTTAAAAAGAACCAAGCACTTGAAAAGGAGCTGGAACAATTGAAAGAAAATTTCAAGAAACTTCAAGAAAAACAAAATAAATTTGACCCAGCTTCTCAAGCATTAGCTGAAAAAATGAAGCAACTCGAAAAATTAATGAATGAATTACTCGACGAGGAAACAAAGAAAATGATGGCAGAAATGGAAAAGCTGCTTAAAGAAAATGCAAATAAAGAAGAATTAGATAAAGCATTAAAGAATCTAACGGATAAAGATAAGTTCTTAGAAAAGGAAATTGAGCGTAATTTAGAGATTTTCAAACAGATGCAATTTGATCGTGCATTAGAAAATAACATCCAGAAATTAGATGAATTAGCTAAGAAACAAGAAGATTTAGCAGAGAAAACACTTGATCAAAAAGCACCAAAAGATGCACTTCAAAAAGAGCAAGAGCAATTAAATAAAGAGTTTGATAAACTTCAAGAAGAAATGAAAAATCTTGAAGAATTAAATAAAGAATTAGAAGACAAAAAACCGCTGGAAGACCTGAAACAAGAAGGAGAGGAGATCGACCAAGACATGGAAAAAAGTAGTGATGAACTACAAAACAACCAAAGTAAAAAAGCGGGAGCTTCGCAAAAAAGTGCTGCAGATAAGATGAAAAAATTATCGAGCAAGATGCAGGAAATGCAACAAGAAATGCAAGAGGCGGAAGCAACAGAGAATATGAAAAACTTGCGTCAGATATTGGATAATTTGTTGCACGTTTCGTTTGATGAAGAAGCATTGATGAATGAATTTAAAAAAGTTCGTCAGTCAGATCCGCGTTACATCAGTTTAGGTCAACAGCAATTGAAATTAAAGGATGACAGCAAAGTAATCAAAGACAGCTTGTATGCCCTTGCCAAACGCGTTCCTCAAATAGAAGCATTTGTTACAAAAGAGGTAGTTGCCATGAACCAATACATGGATGCAGCCGTACAACATATAAAGGAACGTCGCCCAGATTTAGCGGCAGCAGATCAACAATATGCGATGACATCCATGAATAATTTGGCCTTGATGTTGGATGAAGTATTGAAGCAAATGCAACAACAGATGGCAGCTAGTCAGCCGAAAATGAGTGGTGCACAATGCAACAAACCCAAACCCGGTTCCTCAGGCAAGCCTAAATCTGGAAAAATGGGTGACATGCAAAAGCAATTAAGCGAACGCATTGAGCAATTGAAAAAGAATGGTGGAAGTGGAAAAGGCTATTCAGAAGAATTAGCAAAACTTGCAGCTGAACAAGAACGTATTCGTAAAGGTCTACAGGAGATGGAAAATCTCATGAAGGAACAAGGTGGTAAACCTGGAAACGATTTGAAGAAGTTGAATGAAATGATGGAGCAAACGGAGCGAGATCTGGTAAATAAAAACATTACCAACGAGACCATTATGCGCCAAAGAGAAATTCAAACCCGTTTACTTGAAGCAGAGAAATCGATTCGGGAGCGGGAGTGGGACAATACAAGAGAATCTAAAGCCGGTGTTCAAAAACCGAACACCGTACCACCTTCATTGGAGAAATATCTAAAGACGAAAGAAAAGCAATTAGAATTAATAAAGACCATACCACCTTCCTATACTCCCTATTATAAAGAAGAAATAGATGAATATTTTAAGGTATTAGAATAAAAAATAGTAAACAAATGCAGCTTATTGTTCATTCTTAGTTAATTGAACCTAGACTTATTTTGTTATTAATTATCAATGAAATAACTTGCATAAATTATAAAAAAACATGGAATCCTTGCGCATACAAATCCCATCCTTAGTAGAAAACATTCGTATTGTAGAAAGTTTTATTGACAACGTAAAGGAAACATTTGAAATAGATGACGACATCTATGGTAACATTATGGTTGCAATTACCGAATCGGTAAACAATGCTATCCGTCATGGCAACAAAGAGGATAAGAAAAAGAATGTTACTCTAACGGCATCTTGTACTGAGAACGTTTTGGTTTTTACTGTAGAGGATGAAGGTCCAGGATTTAATCCAGATACATTACCTGATCCAACTGCACCTGAGAACCTTGAAAAAGTAGGAGGAAGAGGAATCTTTTTGATGAAACATTTAGCGGATGAAGTTAAGTTTTCAAACGATGGCCGTAAAGTAGAATTAACATTCTTTAATAATTAATTTTGCCTGAAGCATTGATTCATTTCTTTACCGAAGATATTACCTATCAATTAAGACAACGTACTGAAATACGGTCTTGGTTGAATACGATTGCCAAAAAAGAAAAATATTCCATCTTAGAACTAAACTATATTTTTTGTTCAGATGAATATCTTCTTCAAATGAATAAAGATTTTTTAAATCACGATTACTATACCGATGTAATTACCTTCGACAACAGTGAGTTTAAGGGAGAGATAGAAGGAGATATTTTCATCAGTATAGATCGTGTTCGGGATAATGCCAAGCTACAGCAAACCACACTTAAAGATGAACTACATCGAGTGCTCGCACATGGCTTGCTACATCTTACCGGATATAAAGACAAAACCAAAGTTGAGAGTACGCTCATGAGAACAAAAGAAGATACTTCCTTAGCCTTACGTACTTTCTAAAATTGATATCAATGCAAAGAGGAGACATCGTTGCTTACACGTATCTCTATTTCATCCATGATGCTAGAATGTATTCGGATAAAAATGATCCTCCCAAAAAACATACCAGATTAAAATGAAACCCATATAAGCGCTAATCAAAAAGCCTAGATTTGATTTATCAAACCAGTTTATATGTGTTCCTTTTACAATTAGATTTAGGATAAAGAGTCAACAGATGTTTCATAAGGAGCAACCTAAAGAGAATAGATTTAAATCGTTTTAAAAGAATAATAGGATATGTTTCACGTGGAACATGTTTAATAGATAGAGTTGATATAAATCAAAACATAATACCTGACGAATAAAGAATAAACTTAAACAAAAATAGACCTACTATAATCGAGTAAATTAAAGGAATACATCACATAAGCACTTTAATTAAAATATATAAGAAAGACAATATGAAAGTACAATAGCAATATTGCTTGTGTATTATTCTATTCCTTTTTAACCATTAAAGATGAATAGCTCAAAAGAAACCATAATTGAACTTGATATGAGGTATGTGGTTAATTGATATATTTCATTATATAAGTTCTTGATGAAAGAAGAAAAGCATTATGTTTCACGTGGAATATACAAGTCAATAGAATATAAAAACCTGATGAAGGAAATATAGTTCATTCAATAAAAGAATCTGTTTATAGTATAGCAGAAAGAGTTTGGTATAAGAGAGAACGTAATGCATAATGAGACTAAATGATTCTTACGAATGTTTCACGTGGAACATGTGAATGGAATGAAACAGATATAAATATGATATCACAGGAAAAAATCATCTGTAATGTTCACATGGAACATATAAATAACTAGATGTATAATAGTAATAATAAAGATTTGCATCAGATATTATCTATAAGGACAAATTAAGAGATATCTTTATACAATAGCAACAGTAGAAAGATATTTAGACATTCTTAGTGATGAAAGATAGAGAATAAATGAATCAAGATGTTTCACGTGGAACATACGAACCAATTAAAATAAGGATTAGGCTATAATTAAGAAAATAGGGATTGGTTTAGTATAAGGGAAAGCTCTTAATATAACAAGAATAGAAGTGACACCTTTTAATGGTTCAAGGGAATCATTAAAAGGTGTCAAAAGAATAATCTGCAATAAAGAAAGGAACCATGTTTCACGTGGAACATATTATAATAAAAAGACTCAATAGAAAAGAATCCTTCCAAGAAGAAGGAGATTAGTATTAAAATGGATTTCCTAAATTCATAAATAGAGCAAAGGAATTGTATTATGTTTCACGTGGAACATATATACACGTAAATAAAAGAGATCCTCGAGAAACAAAAGATGATTCAATAGAAAAAGATTTGTTTCACGTGGAACATACATAGAACGAATAAATAACAAGGATATATGTTTCCTGAATATGATGTAATTGTTGTTGGTGCTGGACATGCTGGCTGCGAAGCTGCTGCCGCTGCTGCCAATATGGGCTCAAAAGTATTGCTTGCAACAATGAATATGCAAACAATAGCACAGATGAGTTGTAATCCCGCCATGGGTGGAGTAGCAAAAGGACAAATAGTACGTGAGATTGATGCATTAGGCGGATTGTCAGGCATTGTTTCTGATAAGTCAATGATACAGTTTAGAATGCTCAATCGTTCTAAAGGACCTGCTATGTGGAGTCCGAGATCACAAAACGATAGACATATGTTTGCTTGGGAATGGCGCATGCAGTTAGAAGCATTACCAAACGTAGATATGTGGCAAGAAATGGTATCTGGTCTATTGGTTAAAGATGGTAGAGTATGTGGCGTACGTACAGGATTAGGTATAGAGATACCAGGTAAAACAGTAGTCCTAACAAATGGAACCTTCTTAAACGGTATCATACATATTGGTGAAAAGAGATTGGGTGGAGGTAGAACAGGGGAGAAAGCTGCAACAGGTATAACCGAACAATTGGTTGAACTAGGTTTTGAAAGTGGTAGAATGAAAACAGGTACACCACCTAGAGTAGACGGAAGAACATTAAACTATGGCATAATGGAAGAACAAGAAGGAGATGTAAATCCTTCTAAATTCTCTTATTCTAAACAAACGGTTCCTTTAGTTAAACAACGTTCTTGCCATATAACCTATACCAACTTAGCTGTACATGAAACATTGAAGGAAGGCTTTGATCGTTCACCCATGTTTACAGGACGAATCCAAGGCTTAGGACCGAGGTATTGTCCTTCCGTAGAAGATAAGATCAATCGTTTTGCTGAAAAGGAAAGACATCAAATCTTTGTAGAGCCTGAAGGATGGAATACAGTAGAAGTATATGTAAACGGGTTTTCTACTTCTTTACCTGAAGAAGTTCAATACAAAGCGTTACGTAAAATAGCTGGTTTTGAAAATGCAAAGATGTTTAGACCAGGGTATGCAATCGAATACGATTTCTTCCCACCTACACAATTGCAGTTAAGTTTAGAAACTAGATTGGTCAAAAATCTCTTCTTTGCTGGACAAATAAATGGTACTACAGGATACGAAGAAGCAGCTTGCCAAGGATTAATGGCAGGTATCAATGCGCACAAAGCTGCGAAAGAAGAAGAAGCCCTTATCCTCAAAAGATCGGAAGCTTATATTGGTGTTCTGATAGATGACTTAGTAAATAAGGGTACAGAAGAACCTTATAGAATGTTTACTTCAAGAGCCGAATACAGAATACTTTTAAGACAAGATAATGCTGATTTGAGGTTAACTCCAATTGGCCATAAAATAGGCTTAGCAAGTAAAGAACGCTACCAAGACATGTTGGTTAAGAAAGAACAAAGTGAGAAATTGGTAGAAAAAATTAAGAATACAAAGATTAAACCAGAAGTAGCGAATCCAATACTTGAAGAAAACGGCTCTGCTGCAATCCGAGAAAAGGTAATACTTTATAATCTATTAAAAAGACCAAACATAGAAATCAATCTATTTGCAGACAAACTACCAGAGATTGCTACTTTAATTGAACCCTACACACAAGAAGAAGTAGAACAAGCAATCATTGAAGTGAAGTACAGAGACTATATTGAGAAGGAAGAAATCATGGCTCAAAAGATGACACAGCTAGAAAATATGCCTCTTAATCCAGACTTTGATTATAAAAAAATACAAGCATTATCTATTGAAGCTAGGGAGAAGCTAAGTAAACTAAAACCAGCTACGCTAGGACAAGCATCCAGAATAAGTGGTGTGAATCCTTCGGATATTTCAATATTAATGATTTACATGGGAAGATAAGAATGGCAAAGGAAATAACAACATGCAACTATTGCGATTGCGATGACTTAAAAAGCATCTTGAAAGTTGATGATTTAAGTATTACAAAAGAAAAGTTTGAACTACTAGAATGCTTTTGTTGTGGCTTGATACATACAAATCCACAGCCTCAAGAAAATGAAATAGGGAAGTACTATCAATCGGAAGATTACGTTTCTCATACAGACACGAAAAAGGGTTTAATTAATAATCTATATCACCTTGCACGCAAACAAACTTTAAATAGAAAATTATCCATTTTATCAAAATACCACAAAAAAACTACTTTGTTAGATATTGGTTGTGGTACAGGGTATTTTGCAGAACACATGCAAGCCAAAGGGTATACTGTTTCTGGAATGGAACCAGATACTGATACGAATAAAATTGCTGCAAAAAGATTGGGTAATGAAGTATTCCATTCATTAAATCAAGTAAAAGGAAAATATAAATTAATAACCATGTGGCATGTATTTGAGCACGTCCATGATATTAATAAAACAGTGAAAACCTTAAATACTTTGTTAGAAAAAGATGGGGTATTAATTATTGCAGTACCAAACCCCGAATCACCGGATGCTAACATGTATAAAGAATACTGGGCTGCATACGATGTACCAAGGCATATTTACCATTATAAAAAATCAGTTATCAAACAAATTGCAAACAGACATGATCTGAAAGTGATTGATATTCTACCAATGAAATTTGACAGCTATTATATATCCATGCTAAGTGAAAAATATAAAGGAGGAAATATTATAAAAGCATTTATGAATGGTTTTATTTCTAATTTCAAAGCTGGAAAATACAACACCTCAAGTCTTATATATATCATAGAAAGAAAATAATGATTCGAATTCTCATACTACTATTTTCAAGTGTTCTTTTTGTACGTTGTGCGAACATTGTACCACCAACTGGCGGTCCAAGAGATATGATACCACCAAAATTAGTATCAGAATTCCCTAAAAACGGTGCTACTAATTATAAAGAAAAATATATTTCTTTAACATTTGATGAACCAATAGTCGATAATCAATTAAGCTCAAAGTTGATAGTTAGTCCAACCATTGAAGGAAGTTATATAGTAAGAATAAAAAAAAATACGGTAAAATTAAGTTGGTCTGATACACTGAAAGAAAATACAACGTATACATTTAATTTCGCCGATGGTATAAAAGATAATACCGAATCAAATACAATAAATAATTATAGCGTAACATTTTCAACAGGAAACGATATTGATTCAAACAAAATAGAAGCAAAAATTAATAACGTACCAGGACAAATGGCAAGTAATAATTTAAAATTATTTCTATATCCAAAAACAGATACCATATTAAAATTATTAAAAATAAAGCCTGAGTATATTGGGCATGCTTCAGATTCTGGAAAAGTAAAAATTAAATATATAAAAGAAAATTCTTATACATCGATAGCAGTTATTGACTTAAATAAAAATAATAAATGGGATATAAATGAAGCAGTTGATGTAAAAAATATAACTATAAAAAATATAGTAAATGAATCGTATCAGTTACAATTTACAACCTTAGATACAACTAAAATAGTTTCAATTAACAATAAACTAAAAACAATAAATATACTGACTAATAAAGGTTTACAGGAAATTAAAATAAGTGATTCATATGGAACATATATACCAACGAAAATAAATTCTAGAAAATATACGATAGAAAATCAATATAAACTGGAAGATAGTACTAAAATACAAATAGAGTATGTGGATTCAATGGGGATAAAAGGTGCATTTAGTAAAAATATAATATTTAAAAATATTGATTTACAACGATTTAAAGACACAACTATCAACATTAGTAATACCAACAAAAAATACAAATTAAAACCAAAACTAGATTCTATACAATATTCTGTAGATAGATTAATAGATACAATTCAGCTTACATTAAAAGCACCCGAATATGTAAGCTATGAAATTAAAAATTACAACAATTCATTTACAATAATATTTAAAGGTCAAAAAGAAAAAGATAGTATTGAATTCACGCTTCCATATAAAACCATTTTATCATTGTATGGAGAATTCAACCAAAAATATACGCAACAGCTGGTAGTAGATGAACAAATAAATTATGGTAATCTACAGTTTGAAATAAAAACCGATCTAAAAAATTATGCATCATATTTAGAAGATAATTCTAAAAATATAGTTTATTCATCCAGTAATAAGTCTATTAACAAAATAAAAAATCTAGACGCAGGAATATATAAGTTATATGTAATAGTAGATACGAACAATAATGGATATTGGGATGCGTATGATCCAATAAACAATATACCTGCTGAACCTGTATATTATTTTAAAGAACCCATACAGATACGAGCAAACTGGGATTTAGAAGATATACAAATGATATTTTAAACATGGTTTATTAACAAACTGTAGATAAGCATATAAGCTACAATTTATAAAATAAATTATCCATATATAGGCTGTTAATAAGACTATAATTAATAACAATGAATGGTATTAGCAGGTGTATCAATATTTAGAAAGGTGCATAAGAATTAAAACTAAAAATCAATGTTAATACCTGTGCATATCTACATACAAAATGAACAAGTAGTTCTATGTTGATATCCCTGTATATATGTAATTAAATACTTTTTATAGTTGTTATTTAAATTATAAAGTTCTAGTTTAATGATACTTATTATATGGATAAACTGTTATTAATATGTACATGCATATTAATAAATGTGAACTGATATAAATCAAGTGTGAATTATAAAACTTATAAACGAATCCACAGCCTTAATAATAAAGAATAAAAATTTAAAAATTTTGTTTTATAAAAATAATAATAGAAGAAATGAAATATAAAATATTTGTCCTTTTAATGATATTTGCTTTTTCATTTAACAGTTTTTCGCAAACAGATTATTTTAAATTGGGGCGCGAATATTTTAATAATGGGGATTACGAAAAAGCTGCAGCAACCTATGCGGAAGTAATTAAAAAAGAAGATAACCTGCCAAAAGTGTACGACAATTATTTGTCGACTTTATATAAATTAAAAAATTATTCGGAAGTAGAAAAGATCATAAAGAAGATGATTAAAATGTCTGCTCCTGATAATTATATTTACCGAGTTGATTATGCGTTTTTTTACACGCAACAAAATTTACCAGATAAGGCAGATAAAGAATTTTCTTCATTGGTATCCGATATACAAAAGAATTCAACATCTGTGGATATTGTTGGTGCATATCTTATGCAATTAGGTGCTTACGGCTGGGCGAAACAATTATATGTACAGAGCAGAAAAAATTTCGACCGCTACGCGTATTGTTTCCAACTTTCTACTATTTATAATAGACTCGGCCAAACAGATAATATGTTAGACGAATTGCTCAACTATTTGCAACAACGTCCTGAGGAATTAGAACAAATACAAAATACCTTTCAAAATGAATTAGAAACAGACGAACAGTTTTCTGCTTTTGAAACAAAGGTTTATGAACGCATCAATAAAGATCCTTCTCAAATTATTTACAATCAGCTATTGTTGTGGTTGAATATTCAGCGGAAAAATTTTTCAAAAGCATTTATTCAAGCAAAAGCAATTGATAAACGAAATCGCGAATCTGGTTCTCAGGTGATGGATGTTGGAAATATCGCTTTAGAAAATAAAGATTACGATGCAGCGGCAACGTGTTTTCAATATGTAGTAGATACCTATAAGGAAAGTTATTTTTCGAGCATCGCAAAACGGATGGTGATACAAACCCGCGAAGAACAAATTAAGAATACCTTTCCGGTTGATAAACAAAAAATTGTTGGACTTATCAACGATTACAAACAATTGTTGAAAGAAAGTGGTCGCACCGCATATACCTTAGAGAGCTTGCGTAATATGGCTTTACTTCAGGCATTTTATTTAGACAAAAAGGATACAGCTATTGTTATTTTAACATCGCTTATTGAAAATCCCTATACAGAAAACCGCTTACGCGGTAAAGCAAAAATGGACCTGGGCGATATTTATTTGTTAACGGGCGAACCATGGGAATCGACCTTGTTATACAGTCAGGTTGAAAAAGATTTTAAAGAAGATCCGCTCGGGCACCAAGCAAAATTACGCAATGCAAAATTGTATTATTATAAAGGAGAATTTGTGTTGGCGCAAGAACAGTTGGATGTATTGAAGTTGGCGACAACGCGCGAGATTTCCAACGATGCCATTAAAATGAGTGTCTTTATTACAGAAAATTCGGGTTTGGATTCAACAACCGATGCATTAAGAGATTATAGCAGCATTGAATTATTATTGTTTCAGCGTCAATACACAGAAGCATTAGTAGCTTGCACACAATTATTAAAGACGTATCCAAAGCACGAATTAACCGACGATGTATATTGGATGCAAGCAACAATTTTAAGAGAGACAGGTAAACCGAATGAAGCACTAGAAATGTTGCAAAAAATCTCGGCCGGCTACGCCGAAGATTTATTGGGCGACGATGCCTTGTATACTTCAGCGCAGATATATGAATACGATTTAAAAAATCCTGAAAAGGCAATGGAATTGTATAAAGAGTTTTTAATTAAATATACCAATAGCGTATATGTAGTGGAAGCACGAAAACAATTTAGATTGTTGCGCGGAGATAAGATATAGGCTGTAGGGGAAAGTTTAAAGCCTAATGCTAGAAGCCGTTTGAATAAATTATAATAATTGAAAATCTCCCGCGATATCCACAAAGTTTTTCAACAAATGGGGATAGGTATTTAAGGGAAATGAAGTATGAATAGGCTTGTATTGATGGTATACCTTAGGGATGGAAATAGAAAATGATTATCGATTTGTAAATTTAATTCAGATTTCCAATTTTGAAATGCCCCGCGATATCCACATATTTTATGCACAAATGGGGATAGTTGTGTAGAGGAAATGGCGAGTGGATAGGCTTGTATTGAAGATGTATTTTAGGGATGAACATAGAAATCGCTTGTCGAATTTGTAAATTTAATTCAGCTTTCCAATTTTGAAATGCCCCGCGATATCCACATATTTTATGCACACATGTTAATACCTAAAATTATATGAACAAAGCATTTGCATCTTTTTGGTTCGGCATTGTATCGGTTTTATTCTTTGGTGGATTAACCATAGCGGCAATTGTAACAAAAGAAATCACTATTTTTTATGTGATCTATGTTTTTTGGTGGGACGAACTTATAAAAGCTATTTTTGAAACGATAAAATTGTCTTTTCAGGGCAATCAAATTGAAGATGTAGCTGCATTTAAAATACAGTTGTATGTACGCTTTTTTATGTTGTTTATATATGTCGTATTTATACTAATCTGTTTTGGATTCTTGATCGATTGGAATATAAAAGATAACGTGTCAAAAAATATAGATGTATTTATATTTCGAAACATCTATTTTAATCTTTCCTTGTTAACCTTTATCGGTCGGGAGGTATATGTATATGCAAATACGTTTCATTCAAAAGTTAACGTGGCAAATGTATTTACGAAAGGTGGATTGACATTACACCTATCCATCATTTTTGGGATGTTGTTGTGGGGTTTGTCTACCAATAAAATCGGCTCGTTTATGCCCGAATCGTTTTCAAGCTACAGTTACATTGTTTCAATTATTCCGTTTTTCATCATCAAGTTTATTTTTGATTGGTGGGATTTATCAGAAAAACGAAAAATGAATTGGAATACAGAAAACAACACAGAGTTGCACAAATAGATTGTGTAACAAACGGATTATGAAAAAAATTAAGTTCGTTACGATGTTACTATCTGTGTGTTTGCTTTCGCACGGCTGTGTTATAAAAGCACCCACACAAAACAAGGAGAAAGCAGTTGCAGAAAAAATATCCTTAGCATCGTTTAAAAATCTCTATAAAATAGACGACAGTTTGTACCGCTCCGAGCAGCCCAGTGCAAGAGGGATGAAGGAGCTTGAAACCCTAGGTATAAAAACGGTTTTAAATTTTAGAAATCACCACAACGATAAAGACGAAGTTGAACATACATCTTTGATTTTTGAACGCATTGCCCTCAACACTAAAAAAATTACCTATACCGATATTGTACAAACCTTGCAACGTATTAAACACTCAAAAAAGCCAATCTTAATACATTGCTGGCACGGCTCAGACCGCACGGGTTGTATGATAGCCGCTTACCGAATGGTGTATAATAAGTATACGAAAGAACAAGCTATTGCAGAATGTATTCATCCGCAGTATGGCTATCATCATTTTTGGTTTCCCAATATTATTATCTTGCTGAATGGCTTGGATGTGGAAGGTTTGAAACGGGACTTGGGGGAGGAGTGATTATTAAAACTACCGAGAGGCCTTCGATTTAAACGAAGACATCGGTCGTTAACAAGGGTTGATTGTATACAGACTGTGTTTACAAGTTGTAGAAATAATTGTTTTGTTTGGGATGAAAATGCGCTACTTACATTGTCTACGCACTGCGGAGACAATTGCGTTTTTTAATGTTTTATAGTACATATATCAGGATAAACCTGACATGTGTACTATAAAACATATTTATTTTGAATGATAAGTTTTTAATTATATTTTGTATCGATTATGTCAGGTTTAACCTGACAATTTAACTATGAAACATAAATATATATCTACGCAATCAAACCAACTTCTTTCCTATTTCAATGGGCAGAACAGGGTATGTTTTGATTATATATTGGCAACAAGCGCACTTCCCGATTCTAAACCGAGCGCAATAAGAGAATTACTTAGCGACATGACAAAAAGAGGTTTGTTGATGAGATTAAAAGAGGGTATTTATTATATCATTCCTTATGAAGAAAATGCCGAAACATTTATGCCTGATTGGCATTTAATTGCTGAGTATATAGTAAATACAGCGAATTATTATATTGGTTATTATTCTGCTTTGCATATTAATAATCTGATAACGCAGCCATCATTAAAAGAACAAATTGTTGTTGATAAGCAAATCCGTCCGTCTCAAATTGTAATTAAAAATATTCCATTTCAATTTATATATCACAATGAAAAACATTTTTTTGGAGCAAAGAAAATTTGGATTGATAAATACAATAAAGTACTCTGTTCGGACGTAGAAAAAACAATTATTGATTGTTTGTTCAAACCTAATTATGCTGGAGGAATCGTTGAAGTTGCACGGGCAATGCATATTTCAAAAGCCAACATCAATTTTGAATTACTACTTGAATATGCTATAAAATTCGATTCTCAAGCCGTTATAAAACGTTTAGGTTTTCTTCTAGAAATATTAAGTATTGAAACGAATATAATAGATGAATTGCAAAAAATAAAAACATCTTCATATATATTGCTTGATACCGAATTGCCTAAAATAGGCAAACGAAATACTCGTTGGTATATTCAACAAAATTTAGAAACCGAAACAATTACATCTGCTATATATACATGATACAACCCAAAGAAATACAGCAGAAGGCAAGGCTTGTAGGTGTGCGTGAGCAACAGATTGAAAAAGATTACATACTTTCATGGATATTAAAAGGAATCTCACAACATGAATTTCTTTCTAAGGTAGTTGTATTCAAAGGTGGTACAGTGTTAAAAAAAATATACTTTCACGACTATCGATATTCGGAAGATTTGGATTATACATTATTGAAAAATGAAATAATCAACGAACAAATTTTTGAATGGTTTAATGATATTTTTAAATATATAAGCGAAGAAGCGAACATAGCACTTGAAATTAGAGAAGATAACCAACATGAGGATGGAGGCATTAATTTTTACATTAATTATATAGGACCCTTAGGTGGCCAAGGCAATAATAAAAAAGTAAAAGTTGATATTTCACGAAGCGAATTGTTGGCTTTTGAACCTCAAATGAAAGATGTTATTATTGACTATACCGATTTGCAAGCCCATCAATTGTTGTGTTACCCCTTAGAAGAAGTATTGGTAGAAAAATTACGTACAGTAATGCAACGTATGCAAGCACGCGATTTTTATGATATATGGTATTTGCTTGAAGTACATGAAATGAAACCACATTTCTATCAAAATGAATTTGAAACGAAATGTAAAAATAAAGGAATTGACCCTACGGATTTTGCTAAAAAATTAGCTGAACGATTACCTCAATACAAAGCACGGTGGCAAAACTCTATGAAAGAGCAAATTAAAAACCTTCCAGATTTTGATCAAGTAGAACGGGCTGTGCAAAGACATTTAAAGAAATTTAACCAAAATTGACATTGAAAAGGTTGGCCTACCTAGAAAAACACGAAACGGTTGAAGGAGAAAACCCACCTATTGGTTTTGTTTTATGCACCGGCAAAACTCCTGAACATATAGAATTGTCACAATTACACAAAACCAACATTAAAGTGGCCGATTATTTTACGATATTGCCATCGAAAGAAATTTTATTAGACCGCTTGCATAAAGCGATTGCCATTGCTCAAAATCAAATGAGAGAGAAGGAATGAAGAAAGAAAAAAAATTAACATTTATTGATTTATTTGCTGGTTGTGGGGGTTTAAGTGAAGGGTTTCTTCAAACAAAGAAATTTAATGCAATAGCTCATATAGAATGGGAATTGCCAATGGTTAATACATTAAGAGATAGATTAGTAAGTCATTGGGGACATACAGATGAAGAAGCAAAAAAAAGAGTTATTCATTTCGATATACAAAATACAGAAGAATTACTAGAAGGAAATTGGAGTGAAAATTCTCAACATTTATATAATGTTTTTAATGATAATAAAATCATAAAAAATGGTTTAAATGGTTTAATAAATAATAAAAAAATAGACGTTATTATAGGAGGTCCACCATGTCAGGCATATTCAATACATGGAAGAGCAACTGATCGCGGTTCAATGCAAAATGATTATCGAAATTATTTATTTGAAAGTTTTGTGAAAATTGTAGATAAAGTTAGACCTGAAGTTTTTGTATTTGAGAATGTTCCGGGAATTCTAAGTGCAAAGCCTGGTGGAGTAAAAATTACGGAACGAATTTATGAAGCATTTTGTAAAATTGGTTATATAATCCCTGAACCTAGTGAATTGAGTAATGTAGTATTTGATGCTTCTGATTTTAATGTTCCTCAAAAAAGAAAAAGAGTATTAATTATAGGGATAAAGAAAGAATCTAAATATTGTCTAGATGATTTTTATCAGAGTATTCTTAAAAATCAAGATAAAAAAAATAAAAAAACGGTGAGGGATGCTATAGGTTTTTTACCTCGAATTTTACCTTTAAAAAAAGTTATAAAGGTAAAGGGTAAAAATATATCTCACTATTCAGAAGATACAAATATTTTGCAGCATACACCAAGACATAATAATAGCAGAGATGTTAAAATATTTAAAAAATGGATTGAAGAAGGAATGAATTATCTACCTCATAAAGAGAAAGTGGATTTTTATTATGAAATGACAAAAAAACAAACTTTGTATAGTAAGTATAGAAATCTTGAATGGAATAGGCAAGCTCATACAATTGTAGCTCACTTGCAAAAAGATGGATTAATGTTTATTCATCCAGACCCTGAGCAAGCGCGAAGTATTACTATACGAGAAGCTGCTTTATTAATGACTTTCCCTGTTGATTACAAATTTATTGGATCAAATGCTTATTGCTATAAAATGATAGGTAATGCAGTTCCTGTTAATTTTGCAAAATCAATTGGAGATTCTATTTATGAAGTGATGTCTAGGAAAAATAAACAAATTAAATGAATATATTAATAGCTTGCGAAGAGAGTCAAACAGTGTGTAAGGCTTTTAGGGATTTAGGTTATAACGCTTTCAGTTGTGATATCTTGCCATGCAGTGGAGATCACCCGGAGTGGCATTTTATGACTGATGTGTTTAAGGTCATAAAAAATAAGGGAGGTATTTTACAGAATGGAAGAACTTATAATATAAAAGGTGTTTGGGATTTGATGATTGCTCATCCACCATGTACATATCTATCTGTAAGTGGTGCAAGATGGTATTATCATCCTGAAGATGGTCATTTACCTATAGAAAGTCGTCGACCTCATCCAAACTTTCCAAATAGAGCAAAGGATAAAGCTGAAGCCGTGAAATTTTTTACGAAACTTGCTAAAGTAGACATTAAGAGAATTGCTATAGAGAACCCTATTGGAATTATGAGTAAACTTTGGCGGAAACCAGACCAAATTATACAGCCCTATATGTTTGGTGATGAAGCAACAAAAACAACATGTTTGTGGTTAAAAAACCTTCCACAATTAATACCGACAAAAATGGTAGGTAAAGGAGAGCGAGTAGTTTTATCAAGTGGTAGATCTTTACCTAAATGGTATTCAGATTCATTTCATACATCAATTTCAACAGAACAAAGGCGTACACTTAGAAGTAAAACTTTTCAGGGTTTTGCAGATGCAATGGCTACTCAATGGTCTAATTTATAATCATATGATATATATAAGAAAAATTTTTACTCAAGATCTTAGAGATGGGAAACAGATTGCTTTCCCGACGGAGCCATCAAACATCTTTTTCAAATTTAGCTTCAGTGACCCTGATAGGGCAATAAGCTTTAAATTTAAGGAAAATGATGATCATTCGAATAATTATCCTATTAACGATAAAATCATTAATACAAGAATTTATTCTGCCGGAAGTGAAGCTCGTATTGACGGCCAACTTAAACAGTTCCTAAGAGATGATTTAAATGCTAAAATTGAAGATATAATTGTATTTAGAGCAATTAATTTAATGCTATATGAATTTGAGTTTATACCTCAAACGGAAGCATATTATAGTATTTATAAAAATATTTTAAATGGCAAAAATCACGAAGTTGTTCTTGCACAAGATAATCAGGACTTGAAAGATAATATTATTCATAGTACATCATATGTTGAAAATCTTGATTTTAATTCGTTTAAATTAATTGCTGATGAAGCAGGCCTAATATTTTCACCACAACTTATTCAACGTTTCATTGCCTCTCTAATTACCAAACCTTTTGTAATACTTTCCGGCTTATCAGGTTCTGGAAAAACCAAATTAGCTCAGGCATTTGCGCAATGGATTTGCCAAGATGAAACACAATATTGTATAGTACCTGTTGGTGCAGATTGGACAAACCGCGAACCATTATTGGGATATTTGAATGCGTTGAAACCAGACGAATACATAAAACCAGAAAATGACGCATTGGTTACGATAATCGAAGCAATCAATCATCCAGAGCTTCCTTATTTTTTAATTTTAGATGAAATGAACTTAAGCCATGTAGAGCGCTACTTTGCAGACTTTTTAAGTGTTATGGAATCTAAAGGTAAGATTTCCCTTTATTCTGAAGGTACTGTAAATAATGGTGTTCCAGATAAACTTCAATTACCATCTAATTTATTTATAATCGGTACGGTAAATATTGATGAAACAACCTATATGTTTAGTCCTAAAGTATTGGACAGAGCAAATGCTATAGAATTTAGAGTTACAAAAAGTGAAATTGAAAACTTCTTTACAAATCAAAAAGAAGTTGATATGAGTCAACTTAAAACGAAAGGTGCATCCATGGCACAAAGTTTTTTAAGTTTAGCAGAGAATAAAAGTTTTGCGGTTCAAGAAACTGATGAAATAAATAAAACTCTTGTGAACTTTTTTGAACAACTGAAAAAAGCAGGTGCAGAATTTGGTTATCGCAGTGCTTCAGAAATAATACGTTTGATGAATCAATTATCCGTAATCGATTCTGATATTAGTATTGATGCCAAACTTGATATTGCTATTATGCAAAAACTTTTACCAAAATTACATGGCTCTCGACGCAAACTGTGTCCCATATTAATTACGATAGGTAGTTTTTGTGTAAAGAATGATAAAATCGTAAACATAGAAAAGGACGTTTTCACTAAAGAAGACTTTAATTTTGAAAGTGAAGATGTTAAGTATCCAATATCACTTGAGAAAATTACTCGTATGTATAGAGGTGCCATTGAAAATGGATTTGCTAGTTACGCTGAAGCTTAATCATGTTGGCACACGAACCATTTGTAAAAATTAATCTTGACTATATAGAAGAAGGTCTAAAACTTACCATTGATGCTAAGGTTGACGACACCTTGTTTATAACGTCTGATGCCTTAGAAAATGGGGAAGCAGCATATCAATTGGTTGAAGGGTTTTCATACGATTATGAATTTAGTGATAAAAATTTTTCATTTAAAAAAGACCAAATAGTACAGCCGCATTCGAGAAAAAATAATCTTGGCATTATTTCCCCCAATATCTATGTTGGCACATTATCCTTACAAGTATTAAAATCTGACACACCTGTAGGCGTAGTACTTTTAGAGGTTCAATCAATTAAATCGGGGTATCGAGAAGATTACCGTGACATGCTTGAACTCATTACTGAAAAATGCACTGATCTTTTAATGCAAGCGAACTCTCCGGTATCGCATAATTTTGAAACAGATTTTGAGAAAGATAATAAGACGCTATACCAGAAATTTGTTTTTATTAAATCGATAATTTCGACAGACGAGTTTGCAGAATCAGTACACCGAATCGTTTCTGCTCCAGTAACAAAATGGAAAGAAACAACCGAGCAAAATGATATTCGGAAAATAAAGCGTTTTAAAAATTCTAATATAAAAGAATTGATTTCTGGAAGTAATAGATCTCAATTGCCAGGAGGTCATTACTTAGAACAATATGGTTTGAAAAGTCTTCCGAATAAAATTACCACCGTTCGCAAAATTGATACCGTTGATACTCCAGAAAATAGATTTGTAAAATTTGCACTTGAAAGCTTTTTAAAATTTTGTTCTGATATAAATAAAAAAGCAAAGAAAGAATCTAGATTATTTATTGAATCTGAATTAATAGAAAAAGAATTAGAATCGTATTTACATCATTCAATTTTTAAAGAAATATCTCGACCAGAAACTTTAAGACTGAATAGTCCGGTATTGCAGCGAAAAGAAGGATACCGAGAAGTATTACGCGTTTGGTTGATGTTTGATCTTGCTGCAAAATTAGTTTGGAAAGGTGGAGATGATGTTTATTCGGCAGGCAAAAAAAATATAGCAACACTATATGAGTATTGGTTGTTTTTTAAGTTACTCGATTTGTTTAAATCTATTTTCGAGATTGAACCCAAAGATATATCGGATTTAATAAAGGAGTCTGATGATGGATTAAATCTTCAACTTAAGCAAGGAGAACATACTGCTTTAAAAGGGATTTACAACACGGGCACACGTAAATTAAATATTCGTTTTAATTACAACAGATCATTTAAGGGAGGGGTAAATGATTATCCTAATTCTGGAAGTTGGACAACAACCATGCGGCCAGATTATACGTTGTCATTTTGGCCTGATGGCATAACAGATGTAGAAGCAGAAGTTCAGGAACTCATGGTTCACATACATTTTGATGCAAAGTATAAAATAGCGAATCTAACAGATATGCTTACTTCTGAAAATCAAAATGATTTAGACGAGGAAAAAATAGAAAATAGAAAAGGCATCTATAAAAATGCGGACTTGTTAAAAATGCATGCATACAAAGATGCAATTCGCAGAACAGGTGGAGCATATGTATTGTATCCTGGTAATACTCCGATAAACAAAAAAGGCTTTCATGAAATAATTCCAGGTTTAGGAGCATTTCCAGTTCGTCCATCAAAAACAGATGATGGAATAACTGAACTTAAAATTTTTATTCTTGAAGTCATAAATCATTTTGTTAACAGAGCTTCTCAACGTGAAAAGATTGCGTATAGAACATTTGATGTTTATAAGAGCAAACCTGAGAAAGGTGATGAAGTAAATGAAATTCTTCCAGAAACATATGGTTCCAATAGAAATCTGATTCCGGATGATACGTTTGTATTGGTTGGCTATTGTAGAAAAGAAAATCTAGATTGGATTATTTCAACCGGTCTTTATAATGCAAGGACTGATAGTAGACGTGGTTCTTTAAGATTAGGTCCTGGAGAAGCAGGTGCTAAATATTTACTACTACATTCAAAAAACGAAACTAAAACTGGAAGGTTGTTAAAAATAACAGAAACGGGTCCACGTGTATTTTCTAAGCAAAAGTTAATTGATAATAAGTATCCAAGTGAACCTTCACAAAATTATTATTTAGTTTATAAAGTTGAAGAGATTTCTGATAAGGAATTATTAAACGTAGAATGGGATATTACGAAGCTTGAAAAATATAAAAATGGTAACAACTCTGCATTACCTTTTTCAGTAACCTTGTCTGAATTAATGAACGCAGTAATTAAATAATTATATGCCAACCCTCACCGAAAAAATATCCCACCTCGAAAAATTCTTAAATCAAGCAGAAGAAAACTATGCGGATAGTTTTAAAGCAGACATCATAGATTATTTTGATTCGGTTGAAATAGATAATAAAGTATTGAGTTTTTTGTTAGCGATGGATACATTTGAAGAAATTGAAAAATGGATCACAAAATTGACCTCTCGCATCGTATTAAAATTCGACGAAGAGTCTGAAAGCATAAATGATTTTATAGGTGATTATATAAAAATGGGCTGATAGAATAATTATCATCCTCATTAACCATTGTTAACTAATTCATCCAACTTTCATTTTTTAAAATAAACAACCGATCTTTGTGCATCAGCTAATTTTTTTGATGCATGAAATACAATCCCAAAATTCACAATCGCAGGTCGTTGCGATTAAAGAACTACGACTATTCACAAGAAGGTGCTTATTTTATTACCATCTGTTGTAAGGATAAAGCACATGTATTCGGTGAAATAATAAACAACGAAATGATATTGAATGCAAATGGAAATAGTGCCTACGACGAATGGTTGAAAACAACCGAAATTCGTTCGAATGTGGAATTGGATGTTTTTGTAATTATGCCAAATCATATCCATGGAATTGTTATTATTAATAACCAAATGATGGATACTGGTAGGGGCGTATTGCATACGCCCTGTATAAATATGCACGGTTTGCAAACGTCCAGCACCGATGCAAACATTGTGCATACATCCGATACAAACAAACACGGTGATTTGATTGTTCCAGAAATGCATGCGTCCATTATCGAACATTCGTTCATTATCAATCAGGGCGTATGCAATACGCCCCTACGTTTGAACAATTTGCAAACGCATAATTTTGATACGTCCCTACGGTCGCCTTCGAATAACATTGGGGCAATTATTCGGGGATATAAATCGGCGGTTACAAAACAAATGAATATGTTGGGTTTGGGTAATTACAAACAATCTTCAACGGTTTGGCAACGTAGTTTTCACGAACACATTATTCGGGATGAGAAATCGTATCAAAACATTTCGAATTATATTGTAAGCAATCCTGAAAAATGGGATACAGATAAATACCGATAACCGCTAGGGGCGTATTGCATACGCCCTATGTCAATATACCACATTTGAAAATGTATGAAACCGATGCGAAATTGCCGGATGGTTTGATTATGCCAGAAATTGATATACACATTATCCAATCCGCTGAAGGTTTGCAGCCGCTGTGCAATAACCAACAGGGCGTATGCAATACGCCCCTACGGTCGCCGTCGAATACAAGAGGAGCAATTATTCGGGGATATAAATCGGCGGTTACAAAACAAATGAATATGTTGTGTTTGGGTAATTACAAACAATCTTCAACAATTTGGCAACGTAGTTTTCACGAACATATTATTCGGGATGAACAATCGTATCAACCCATTTCAAATTATATTATAAACAATCCATCAAAATGGGATACAGATAAATACCGATAACCGGTAGGGGCTTATTGCATACGCCCTTTAACCAACCGCCGCCCATTATCCAACAGGGCGTATGCGATATGCCCCTACAAAAAACGGGTGGGCAATAATTGGGTATATGCAATACGCCCTTTACGAATAAATAATAATTAATACGTAAATTGACCAGCAAAAATATTTCCGCTACGCGATTAAATTTCCACCTATGCAACTAAGCAACGAGCAACTCGCCATTATAAATTCCACCGGAGATATTAAAATCAATGCCGTTGCAGGTTCGGGGAAAACGACTACGGTAATTGAATATGCGAAGGCGCGGCCGGCCAATAGTAAAATATTGTATTTGGCATTTAATAAATCGGTAAAGATTGAGGCACAAAAGAAATTTTCAGATGCAGGATTACACAATGTAAAAGTTGAAACTGCACATTCGCTCGCGTACCGCGAGGTTGTATATCGACACAATTACCGCGTAAAAGCAAACGGATATAAGACACACGAGATTGTAGATATTTTGGGTTTACAAAACACGGGCGACAAACATGCCGAATACATTGCAGCCAATCACATCAATAAATTTGTTGCCTATTTTTGCAACAGCGATAAATTAAAAGTTCAAGATCTCAATTACCGAGAGGTTGTTTTTGATCAGGAAGCAAAAGCATTCGTATCCGCAGCATACGCATACATAGAAAAGCAGACGCGACAGTTTTTAGCAAAGATGGATAAAGGTGAAATAGAAATCACCCACGATTTTTATTTAAAGAAATTTCAATTGTCGCAGCCGCGTTTGTATTTCGATTACATATTATTTGATGAAGGTCAAGATGCATCGCCTGCCATGTTGGATGTTTTTTTTAAACAACCAGCAACCAAAGTGATTGTGGGCGATACCCATCAACAAATTTACGGCTGGCGTTTTGCAGTAAATTCCTTGGAGAAAGCAAATTTTAAGACATTCAATTTATCGTCGAGTTTTCGCTTTAGCGCTGATATTGCAAAACTTGCCGTGGATGTATTGAACTGGAAAAATTTTGTAAGCGAAGAAAAAGTTTATTCCATCGAAGGAAAAGGCACGGGCAAAGAAAACAAAGTTAAAGCAATTATTGCACGCACCAATTTGGGTTTGTTGTTGAAAGCCATTGAGTTTGTTATTGAAAAGAAAAACGTCAAACATATTTATTTTGAAGGCAACATTCATTCCTACACCTATGCCGATGAAGGCACGTCGTTGTATGATGTATTGAATTTGTACAATCGGAAACCTGCGCTGATTCGGGACAAGTTGATTGCGCAAATGAAGAGCATAGAAGAATTGGAAGAATATGTTGAAAAGACAGAAGACGTACAACTTAAAATGATGATTGAAATTGTAGAGGAATACGGAAATGACATTCCTGGAATTTTAAATCAGATAAAAGAGAAACATGTTGGTAACGACGAAAAGCATAAAGCTGAAATGATTTTTTCGACCGTGCACCGATGCAAGGGAATGGAATACGATTCGATACAAATTGTAAACGATTTTATCACGCAGGATAAAATAGAAAAACAAACCAAAGGCACGCGCACCGACGATGAAATAAATATTTCTAAATTGAATGAAGAAATCAATTTGCTGTATGTTGCGGTAACGCGTACAAAAAATACGATACACATCCCCGAAACCTTGATGCCGAAAAATGCAACACCTTCAGCACAAATTAATGTATTGCGTGTATTGGAAGAAGAAGAGGAGCGTAAAGCTGCGCAATCAACTGCAAGTTCAAAAGGAAAAAATAAAAATCAACCGAAAAGTTACGGTTATCCAAAAGAGAAATCCTATTCGGTTGATGAAGCACGAGATAAAAATAAAGAAGGCTACCAACCTTGGACGCATGCCTTGGATCAAGAGTTGGCGCGTATGTATTTAGACGGAATTAGTTTAGGCGACATGGCGAAACATTTTGGTCGCACCCGTGGTGCAATTGGCTCACGCATTAAAAAGCTGGAGCTGGAGTATATAAATAGGTAGATTGCTCGTATTCGAGATATTCGTTCTCAGAAAAAATATTTTGGAGAAAAGTACTTGATATATATGCAACGAGTATTGATTAAAATTGGAATATAAGATGCAATAGAAAATAAAGAATAAATGTTACTTTTAAACACCCTTCTTTATGAATTAAGAAGAATGTTTAAAAGTAACAAATTTTCAATACGGTTGATTAATTTTTTCCAACGCTATAATCTCATCACTATAATCGCTTTCAAGAAAACTGATTGGTGGATTGGGGAATTGAATTATCTCCTTCATCGTTAATGCCCAAGGCTTCCAGTAGTTCGCTAACACTTGTCCGTACATGTTGTCGTCCCAATAATCAAACAAGTCCGTTCCTGGTTTTGCGACTAGTGGTTGTGATTCAATTGTTACTTTGTCTTCGTCTAAAGTAACAGCATACGAGGCATAGTCGGTCAGTAAATAATTGGCATAAATAAACTTTGCACACAACTCTTCAAACTGAATGGGGTGCAAGGTTTGATTGCCAATTCGGTTTGTGAGGTCATCGAATTTTTTACCGACTTCGCCATTGTCTTGCAGACAAGCGACAATGCCAAAATCATTCATGCTTAAAGAGAAATTGAGGTTGTTTGTTTCGTCTTTATAATTAAACAAATCAGTTGAATACTTAACCTTGAATACACGAATGCTCCAGGGTTTTAAGCCGTTAAATTCCATTGGCACAACCAAAGACTGCAACATGGAATGGAGTTTTTGAAAACGGGCTTTTAAAAATCCAGATAAGCGAAGCGTATCATCTTGTTCGGCTAGTTTCGTTTGGGCAATACGTAAGTCTTCAAACAAAACACCCAGCATCAATTTTGCCATCCACTGAAACAACCGTTCTTCTGGAATTTTTACGACTTCGTCGTAGCCTGTACAAAACGCTTTTTCAATTTCGGTTTCCAAAGGATCCAAGGCATTTTCAATGACATCTTTTGAAAAGGGTACTTTCAGATTTTTATATGGAACACGCGTTTTTTCGTCCAACATTTTAAATGTTTGATCGCTCAGATTGTAACGCTCCAGAACCCATTCAGGAAAAATTGGGATTGGTTCCGTGTTCGCATCTAATGGTTTACCCGTTAGAAAACAGGTTTGCATGCCAAAATGCATGCTTTCGAAGGGATTGTACAATTGAATTGCCATACTCCAAAATTAGTACATAAATAGGAAATTCCTATTGATAGGAATCATACCTTAAATCAAAAAAAATGGAAACGGATTATAAATTCCGTTTCCATTTATAAAAGAATGCAGTTGTTTAGAGCCGATAAGAGATTGATACTTATCCGTTATTAAAGTTACGCTTTTGGTCGTATAAAGTAATATTTAACCGTTAACTGACCGTACAAATCTTTTAATGTATATGGAATACCTTCCCATTCCTCTTTATATAAACTTTTAAGCGAATAGGTAGCTCGTACTTCTAATGCAAAAGCAGAAGAAAGTTGATATTGTGTGCCTGCAACAAAACCGTAATATCTCGAGGTCATTTCTTTGCTGTAATTATATTCTTTATCGGTTACTGTATTTGGATCTTGAATATCGGTTCTTCCAACAATACCGGTAGCTGTTCCTTTATTCGTTTTATTAAATGCCCATGCATAATACATGCCTGCATGAATCTGCCATTTGTTTCCAAAAGCATACTGCAACAAAATAGGCATTTCTATGTAATGTGAATCAAAGGTTCCTTTTGTAGTACCCGTAAATGTTGTAGAAACATCAAACGTAATGGACTGATTATTTATAATCAAGGTGTTGTGATCAATGTAATTTTGATCTTTGACTTCGGACGAATAATTAATTTTTCTACGACTATAGAAAGCTTCTGCAGCAATGGACAATTTTTTTGTTATTGCATAAGAGAAGCCCGCTCCAAGAATTGGATTAAAGCCTGGGGAACCTGACTTGCTTACAATGCTTGGACTTTTGTATAAAGGGCCGCCAACTTGAATTCCTGTTTTTGCATATATGTTCCAATGAGAATTTTGTGCATAGGAAGCAGAAGTTGAAATGAGTAAACAAAGTGATAATGCAAAATAGTTACGCATGAGAATTATTCAGTAATTAATAGTTTGCTTGCAAAAACGGTTTCATCAGAAGTAATGAATTTACACGTATAAAATCCTACTGGCATATTTTCAAGTTCAAATTCTGGGGTACGTGTACCAATCCATTTTTGAGAACGAACCAATGAACCAGAAACGTTATAAAAATATACTGTTCCAGATTCAGAAGGAGCATTTGAAAGTACTACTCTAGATTGAGCCGGGTTTGGATATAGTACAGCCGAAATACTTGCCAAGGAAGCTGTCGTACTTAATGATGGTACTCCATCTAAAGAGAAATTATCAATCGTTAAAGTGCTACCAACTTGACCACGGAAATTTCCACCATCTGCGCTTGAAGAAAATACCATTGAAATAGAATCAGGATCTTCTGTAGATGTATATGTAATTGGCATATTTAATAACGTGTATGTATTAACAGAGGTTGAAGAAACAAAACTTCCTAGTCCAATTGTATCACGCTTATGAGTTGAAGTATTGTATTTTGTTAAAAGAGCATACATGGAGCAAGAATCACCTTTAACGGAAGCATATTTATAGTAAACATTAAATGCTGTTGGTCTTGAAGAATAGGGAGTGCCTATTTGAGCACTTTTTATTGGGTCGGTTAAGTTTAATTTGAATTTTCCTGTAAAAAGATTGCCTGAAGCAAGTTGACCGAAAATAGTTTGTGTTGTTAGTTTTACTGCATAGGTACCGTTTTGTGCATCTGTTGTCTGGGATGTTGGAGCTTTTACACCAGGAGCAACATCTAACGCGGCATTGCCAGATGCCCAGTTGTTAACTTCTTTGTAGGATGTATAAACAATATTACCCGGGTGATTCGTCCAGTTTTCAAAATCACTGTTTGCTAATTGTTGACCGAATGAGTGTGTGGATATTCCACACAAAAGTAGTATGTATAATTTTTTCATAGTTGAATATTTTTCTCCCAATCTACAAAATTAAGTGTGTTTGCAAAATTTTGAAATTGTGAAGCATAGCAAGATTAATACTGTTACAATTCCATTTTTTAGAGCTATTAGTATCTTTATTTTCAATGATTTACTTAAGCACTTATAAATTACGAGTTTGCAATTTTCAAAATAATACGATAAAAGTAGTGATAATTATTTGATTGAAATTTGAATTTTTGTCGCTATAGAACCAATTATAAGCATCAATAGAAGGCAACGGGTATTTCGGAAAAATTAATATTGACTACAATAAAAATGCCCTGTGAATCACCATAGTCGTCAACTTAAGAAAATTGTCGACACCGATGACAGGTGGTTGGTAGTTTACGCAAAAGA
This sequence comes from uncultured Cytophaga sp., assembly GCF_937863595.1. Classification (GTDB taxonomy): domain Bacteria; phylum Bacteroidota; class Bacteroidia; order Cytophagales; family Cytophagaceae; genus Cytophaga. The sequence continues at coordinate 12,086 of NZ_CALMGQ010000024.1, read as the reverse complement.
ACAATTTCGCATTATCTATAATACTGCTGCGTAAACGTACCGAACCACGGCATGTTTTGAGTCTTCTGAAAATAAGCCGTGGTTCGGTAAATTTAAATGTTTGTTCTCTATGTTTAACCACTAATAATTATTACACTTAAACTACCAACCACTAGAGTATGAAATGCAAATCACTTAAGTTGACGGCTATGGTAAATTACAGGCCATTTATTTAAATGTTACTACCAATTAAATTGAACGCACAAAAGCATTAGTTTCTATACACTTTATCGAGTTTTTTATTTAATGCGTCAATCTTCTCTTGAATTTTAAATATTTTTTTTGTTTCTTTTTCTGAAAATGTACGATTGTATTCCGAACCTGATATATAAGCTGTATCGACTACGGCATAAACAGCGGTGTCGTAATCATCGTAAGTTTCAACATAAATGGAGTCTTCGTTTGCATAGTCAACGTAATCAGAATATGCATCAACATAATTTAAATATTCATTTACTTCTTCAATTTGATCAATTTCGCCATATTTCCACTGGTTATTAATGTATAGAGCATTATCCAGTTTTATTAAATATTTTTTTGTTCCGTGTTTGATATATAATGCACCAGAATTAATGGAATAGAAAGGAGAGCCTTTTTCTATTTGAAGTGTGTAGTAGAAGGTTAGATATTCAATGGTGTTTATATGAATATCGTTTGCTATGATCCATTCTTGAACCTTTGTATAGTTTTTATTCAATCGTTCGTTTAATTTCTTTTTAAGCGAAGATTTGTCAGATAGTTCATCTTGAAAGCGCTTCATTTCACTTTTAGAAATGTACGGATCTTCAAGAGCCAATTTATTTAGAAGATCTATATCTGCATCTGTAATTTCAAATGAACTTATGTATAAGGCCTGATCGTTTTTTTTCAGAACCTCAAATAATTTTTTTGAATATACGGTTGGGTCAGGTGGTACTTCAGAAACAGATGAAGAAAAAATCAAACAAACGATGCAAGATAAAAGTAAAAGTAGAGTTGATTTAAACATAAGGTTTAGTTTATTGAGAATGTAAAAATAAACAATCTATATTAAAATATAGGAGAAATTAAAAATGGTAAAATGTTTAAAATCGGGATTTCAGTCAAAAAAATGATTCAATCAAAATTATATTTTCAATTGGGGGATTCATGTTATTTTAAAAACAATCATATTAAATCTCTTACTGTAGTTTTTAAAACAGGAAGTACTTCTTCTTGAAACCATGGATTTTTTGATTGCCAAATGTTATTTCTTGGGGAAGGATGGGGTAAAGGAAAATAACGCGGCAAGTAATTTTCAAATGCGCGAACGGTTTCTGTTAAGGTAGGCTTAGTTGTATCTTTTAAATAATAGTTTTGTGCATACTGCCCGATCAACAAAATTAATTGAGCATCATTTAAATGCGTTAGTAATTTTTCATGCCAAAGTGGTGCACATTCTTTTCGTGGAGGTAGGTCGCCCGATTTGCCTTTACCCGGAAAACAAAAGCTCATTGGAATTGAGGCAAAAACTTCATCGTTGTAAAAAAGTTCTTTATATACGCCCAGCCATTTCCGAAGCGTATCACCACTTTTATCGTTCCATGGCGTGCCGGTTTCGTGCACGATACGACCAGGAGCTTGACCTATAATAATGATTTTACTTTTTGAACTTGCTTGCACAACTGGGTTCACTCCTAATTCGAGATAGGGTAAACATAACGTACAGTTCTTTATTTGTGCTAGAAGGTCGTTCATTGGTATGGTTTCAGTAAATAAGATATATGTATACTACCCTATATTAAAGAGATAAGTTCAATTGGAAAGGTGCGTATATAATAATAGCATTGCTCCGTGGTCTGAGTGACACCATAGCCGTCAACTTATAATTTAAACTTTTTCTAATCCCATAGGGATGAGATTATTGTAGCATATTAATTCTATCCAAAAAAAAGCACCAGTCAAAGACCAGTGCCATAAATATGTATAGGTAACAGGTTCTTTATTGAATCCCTTCTAAGAATGTTTTCTTTGTATCTGCTACTTTAAACTTACCACCGTAAAATGAAGTATGCGTTAAACTGTTGGTGTCTTTAATTCCTCTGGATGCAACGCAGAGATGACTTGCTTTAATATATACAGCTACATCTTTTGTCATTAAAATCTTTTGTAGACATTTTGCTATTTCCATGGTAAGATTCTCTTGTACCTGTGGCTTACTTGCAAAGAATTGTACAATCCGATTTAATTTTGAAAGACCTATAATTTTTTCATTTGGGAAATATGCAATGTGTACCTTGCCAATGATTGGAACAAAGTGATGTTCGCAATAACTGTATAAAGTGATGTCTCTTTCAAGTAACATTTCTTCATATTCCAATTCATTATCAAATAACGTGATGGCTGGAAAATTTTTTGGATTCAGTCCGCTGAAAATTTCCTTCACATACATTTTTGCAACCCGATTAGGCGTTTCTTTCAAACTTTCTCTTTCAAGGTCAAGTCCTAAGGCTTCCATTATTTTAGAAAAATGAAAACGAATGGTTTCAATTTTTTCAAGATCTATCTTTTCTGTTTTGTTTTGAACAACAACAGGTGCTATCATGTTCTCGTCGTACTTCATTTTCAATGTCTTAATAATCTGTAATAATATTTTTTTCAAGAGCTCCTAAGCCTATCAATATTTTTTTAATATCAGCAGAAAAACTTCCTGGTCCGCAGATATAAAAATATTGATGTATATCTATATTTTGTCCGGCTAGAAATGCAGCATCTAGTTTACCTGTTTTATAATCGGGATGATTTTCTTTACTTAAGATGTTAACAAATCGCTCTCCTAAATTGTGTGTGAATTCATCTTTTAAAAAGATATCGTCGTGTGTTTTATTTGCCCATAACAGACCATGATTGCTTAGAGGAATTCCTTTGTGAGCAAGATCTCTGATAATAGCTATAAATGGGGTAATACCTGTACCTCCAGCAATAAATACTCCGGGTTCTTTGTAAGTAAATGAATCCCATGCAGGTGTAATGGATAGTGCAGAATCAACGGTAAGTTCAGATAATGCTTGTGTGAAACCATTATGTTCTGGATAGACTTTGAGAATAAATTCTAAATAATTTTCTTTCGTTAAGCCAGTTAATGTAAATGGAGCAGTAACATCTTTCCATTTGGGCCCATCCATACCTAGTTCAACGGCTTGGCCTGCAGAGAAGATATAGTTTGCAGGTCTTTCTAACCGAAGTCTTAATACATTATGAGTAAGCCAATCTTTTTGTAAGATTTTTGTTTTTAATAATTCCGTACCCATAGTCGTAGTGTTTTAGTTTTGTTCCGAAGTGATTTCTGTCAGTTTCGCTAATGTAAATGCAGTAATTGCCATAACGAAGTCTCTTACTGCAACATCTGCATGGTGCCAAGTAAGTAACAAACTTAATGCAATGATTGCTAGCCAAGCTGCAACGATATAAGCACCCCAACGTGTTTTAAATAAGACAATTAACCCTGCAGCGATTTCAATAACACCGATTATCATCATGCATGCTGATGCACTGATTGGTAACATGCTGATAAAGCTTGGAGATAGATATCCTGTCCAATCCGTTAGTATATTAGTGAATTTATCCAAACCTGCAACTATTGGGACAACAATAAATACAATTTTAAGGATGTTTTGTAATTTTTTAACTTCTGTAAAGTTTTGAGTGTTCATATGTGTATATTTTAAAATGTGTAGGTTAGATGCTAGAAATAAAAAAAGGTTACAAGTTGTAACGTTTTAAAATCTGATGCATCTAATAGGTAATAAATAAGAAATTATGGGAGCAACAAGGATTGATTCATCTATTACGTTAAAATTGACAAATCAAGAAGTAGCTAAACGCGTGATTGCTGGCGAGAAAGAATTATTTGAGATTTTGATGCGTCGGCATAATCAAAAATTATATAGAATAATACGTGGCTATATAAATAGAGAGGAAGAAATTCTAGATGTAATGCAAGAAACGTATTTAAAAGCGTTTTATAAATTAGACAGCTTTCGATTGGATTCTGAGTTTTCCACTTGGCTGATACGCATTGGAATTAATGAAGCCTTGCAATGGATTCGGAAAAATAAAAGAGTAGTTCATATGGAAGATGATACAATCAAACAATTACATGATACGAATAGTTTAGTCACAAACGTTACAACTCCTGAGACTGGAATGATAAACCGTGAGTTAAATAATCTAATCACGAAAAGTATTGATTGCATTCCAGAAATGTATCGGATTGTTTTTATTATGGCTGAAGTGGAAGATATGTCTCAAACCGAAATTGCAGAAACGTTAGATATTACCATAAGCAATGTAAAAATTCGCTTACACAGAGCTAAAAAATTAATCAAAGAAGAATTATTTAATCATTCACAACTAAGCTCAATTTTGGAATTTGGGAACAGTCGCTGTGATCGATTAGTAGACTTTGTAATGAAATCGATTTTATAAAAATAAAGATTGAATATATAAGGAATATTAGAATGTCGTTTATAAAATAGACGACATTTTTTATGTAAAGGGAAAACCCCAATTACGAAATCAAATAGAATCAATTTTTTTCTCTTCTCGATCCTTCAAATAATTTTCGATTAATGATTCAACATACGTAAAAACAAAAATGGCAATAATAAAAATAAATACGCCACTAATGGTTTCAAACGTATCTTTGCTTACAATCATTTTAGATTGTTTTTTTGCAGTAAGTCCCCAAAGATTTTTTATACTTTTAACCACTACAAAATGTTGCACTGTTTTATAAACAATAAAAGCACATAAAGCCGCAACACCATTAGCAACCATTTCAAGCAATACTTTTTTCCTAGTAACTCGCGGGAAAGGTGTTCGCTGAAGGGAGTTTAAAAGGCTTTTTATTTCGTGGTTGATGTTCATGGTTTGTTTTAGTTTAATTTCAGCAGAGCTAGTGCAAATCAATTTTCTAAGGTATTAAATTATTTTTGTATTTTGGCATCTTGAAAATAAGTACAAATGAATATAACCAAGCAAAGTTGGCTGATTGATCTCGTCTCATTATTGTTTTTTACAATATTATCTGTAGCAGCTCTTGTACTGAAAGAGATAACTATTTTTTATGTTATGTATATCTTTTGGTGGGATGAACTTATAAAAACACTTTTCGATGGCATTCGTTTTATCTTCAACAGAAATTTAATTATGGATCCATCTATTTTTACCATTATTTGGTGCGTACGGTTTTTTATGCTTTGCGTGTACATGATGTTTATTATAGTTTGTTTTAATGTGATGGTCGAGGAGCATAATAATGTGGGGTATGATAAAAATATTGACGTAATTTTTTTTAGAAATGTAATCTTTAATATTACGCTGCTATCGTTTATTGTTAGAGAAGCTTTTAATTATGTAAACCATAAAAAACCTACCGCATCAATAACTAATTTAATACTTCCTAAAGGCGCACTTGTGCTTCACATATCAATCATTTTTGGTATGTTCGCTTGGTTTCTGTCCTCAAATAATGTTTTTCATTTATCAGAAGGTGCTGAAAAGTACAACACTTTATTTACGATTGCGCCTTTTATATTAATCAAATTTTTATTTGACTGGTCTAGTTTGAAAAATAAAAAGGAAAATGCAGAAAATCTATCATTAGATAGATAATCAATGCATCCATCTATTATTTGTAGAAATAAAGGGCTTGCCCAAAGAGGTTTTAAAATTTTAAAACTTAAAAACCTTTTTTTCTCTTACCCGTTCAGGATTGAAGTTTACAGTACCTTAAATGGCAAAATGAATAATTTAGGAAAGCTTTCAATTTTTTGGTGTTTTTTAATCTTGAAAATATGTACAAATGAATATAGCTAAGCAAAGTTGGTTGGTTGATCTGGTTTCGTTATTGTTTTTCACAGCGTTAACCGTTGTGGCTATTATTATGAAGGAGATAACTGTTTTTTTTGTTATTTACATATTTTGGTGGGATGAGGTTATAAAAACACTTTTCGATTGGATTCGATATTACTTCCATCCAAATCAGATTAAAGATGCAGATAAATATAAAGTTGTCTTATATGCTCGAATTTTTATGCTTGCGATTTATCTCGTATTTATCATAGTTTGTTTTTGTTTTATGTTTGAAGGAATAAATAATGATGGATTTGTTAAAAATATTCAAGTACTCTTTTTTAAAAATACAATATTTAACATTTCACTCATTTCTTTTGTTGGAAGAGAGGCTTTTAATTATGTGATTCATAAAAATCCTACCGAATTGACACCAGATACAGTACTTCCTAAAGGAGCACTTACCCTTCATATATCTATCATTTTAGGTATGTTTGCTTGGTTTTTAACTTCAAATAAATTTTTTCAAATGCCACTTGGACTAGAAAAGTATACAACATTGTTTACTATTGCTCCATTTATACTAATTAAATTTTTGTTTGATTGGTCTAGTTTGAAGGTGAAAGATAAAACCGAATAAAGTTTTCAATTTGATGGATACATAATTTGACAACGAATTGAAAATACTAAGAAGCTCTTAAAAGGGAGGTTTGGAATTTAAAAAATCAACATTTCTCTATATAACCTCTTGAAATCTGCGTAAATTAGCGCAAGATTGCAAATACAACTATTATGGGAAGAGCATACGAACTTCGAAAAGGAAGAAGAGCAAAACGTTTTGATCGCATGGCGAAAGCCTTTACGCGTTTAGGAAAAGAAATTGTGATGGCTGCCAAGCAAGGTGGTGCCAACATAGATACCAATGCACGTTTACGTACAGCCGTAAACAATGCAAAAGGATTGAATATGCCGAAAGATCGGATCGACGCGGCGATAAAAAGAGCATCTGGTAAAGATGAATCGGATTATGAAGAGGTAGTTTTTGAAGGATATGGTCCATATGGCATAGCAATTTTAGTTGAATGTGCTACAGATAACAATACGCGTACGGTTGCCAATGTACGTTCCTATTTTACACGATCAGGGGGAGCATTAGGAAAAACCGGCTCACTGGAATTTTTATTTGAACGCAAAGGTGTTATCAAGATTGACGGCACGGGTTTAGATCCGGAAGAATTAGAGTTAGAGTTGATTGATTTTGGTGCTGAAGAAATTGTAAAAGATGAAAATGAAATTTTCATTTATACTGCTTTTGTTGATTTTGGTGCCATGCAAAAGGAGTTGGAAAACAGAGGCATGACTGTTATCAATGCAGAAACAGAACGTATTCCCAATACTACAACTACATTGACTGCAGAACAACAAGAAGAACTTTATAAGTTGTTGGAAAAATTTGAAGACGACGATGATGTACAGGCGGTGTTTCATAACATGGCTGAAACGGAATAAGGCTTAAAGCGAAAAGATTAATGTAAAAGGTGCTCTACTTATAGTGGAGTGCCTTTTTTATTTGTCTTGATGCAATTATTTGACAATCAAACTTAAAATTTAAAAACATACAAATATTTCCAAATTTTATCAAAATTTGGAAATATTTGTATGTTTGATTAGATTTATAAAAATGTCCTAATTATTCAAAAATTTGGACATATTGTGATATGAAAAAACTAGAGTCAGCACCAGCTTGGTATAACGATGAATTTTATTATGAAGCAATTAAACTCAGAAAGGAGCTTAAATTAGATGATATCATCCAAAAGATAAATGAAGAATATTACTATTGGGATAAAGTAAAATACCAAAAAAACGAATTTGATATTTCACCAGAGCTATTATGGACAATTGTAAAATTGAGTAGAGTAGTAAATGCCAAAAAAATTAAATTTGGAGAGTATACATTTCAGTATAATATCAGTAATAAGATACAAAAGGCATTACATGAATTTGATTTGAATATTGGAGGAACATTAGTTACGCAAGGAGTTATACCAGAAGAAGACAAAAAACGATATTTAACGAGTTCAATTATGGAGGAAGCAATTGCGTCCAGTCAGATTGAAGGGGCGGTCACAACTCGTAAAAAGGCAAAAGAAATGCTTAGAAAAAATGCTAAGCCAAAAACAAAGTCTGAGCAAATGATTGTAAATAATTATACAACCATTAAACACATTGTTAGTTTAAAAAATGAACCACTCACAGAAAGACGATTATTTGAAATTCATAAATTAATTACTAAAGATACATTAGATGATATAACTGATGAAGGTTGCTATAGAGATAATAATGATGTCAATGTAGTAGATGTAATGGATGGAGAAACTATTTATACACCTCCAGTCCATGATAAACTTCCTGATTTAATGAAAGACCTATTTCATTTTTTTAACACTACTGAAAAGGACACATTTATCCATCCAATTATAAAAGCAGCAGTAATACATTTTATGATTGGTTTTATACATCCGTTTGTTGATGGTAATGGAAGAACTGCAAGAGCTCTTTTTTATTGGTATTTATTACGAAACGGATATTGGCTTACAGAATATTTGTCAATATCACGGTTGATTGTAAAAAGTAAAACACAATATGCTCAAGCTTATTTGTATAGCGAAATCGATGGAAATGATATTACATACTTTATTGATTATAAAATAAAAACAATGGATCTCGCTTTTCAGGATCTAAGAAAATATATACAAAGAAAGATTAATGAAAAAAAGCAACTCATCAATTTTCAAAAATTAAAAGGTGTTAACGAGCGTCAGGCAATAATACTGAAATGGATTTATGATGAGCCTGATAGTATATTTAGTGTGAAAGAAATTGAAGTTCGATTTAATGTTTCGAATCAAACAGCTCGTGCAGATTTACTGGCACTCGTAGAAATGAAATATCTAGATATAATTGAGCAAAATAAAAAAACTAAAGTTTATTCTAAATCAGAAAAATTTGATATGCTTACAGATGGTCATACACCGAAAAATCTATAACCACTCAATGGCGTTTAACTGTAGGTACAATAGTAACTATGCCCTTTAACCAAATGATATTGAATCATCACCTATAATAATTCTTTTAATGGTTGAATACTTGAATGCTACAATTTTCAAAAAAACATTTTTATATAAACTATGCATGCATAATTCTTTTTAATACTATGTTTAGTATATTAAACATGTTTACAGGTTAACGATGTAAACAACAAGTACTTTTTTATAAGAACCGTAAAATACATGCTATGAAAAAATTATTTATTGTGCTGTCTATGCTATCGCCAAGTTTATTGTTTGCTCAAGGCTTCCAGGTAAACTTGCAAGGGCAAAAACAGCAAGCTATGGGTGGAGCAGGCGTAGCCACGAATTTAGATGGAGCAAGTGTGTTTTATAATCCAGGATCAGTTTCACATTTAAAGGAAAACAGCGTCAGTGTTGGTGTGAGTTTAACGGCTGAGAGTACAGCGTTTCGCGATGGAAACAGCCAACAACAATTTCGTACGAACTCTCCAATAAGTACTCCATTTACAGGGTATGGCGTTTGGGGTCCAAAGGAAAGCAAATTCAAATTTGGTATGGGCGTATATACGCCTTTTGGAAGTACGATTAAATATGAAGACGGCTGGTCTGGCCGTTATGCACTTACACAAATGAAATTACTATCTGTCTTTTTTCAGCCAACGCTTAGTTACAAAGTAAACGATAAGTTGGGTATTGGAGCGGGCTTTGTATATGGTTATGGTCATATAGATTTAAGTAAGGATTTACCAATTGCAAATGCCAATGGTCAACAATCAACAGCTAACTTATCAGGCACTGCAGGTGGTATGGGTTACAACTTAGGGGTTTATTATAAACCAATTGAAAAAATTTCTATTGGTTTATCGTACCGCTCGCAAGTGAATATGAAATTAAAGAATGGTAGTGCAACGTTTAATGTGCCCAATTCTTTGCAAACAAATTTCCCTTCTGGAAGTTTTAGTGCCACGCTTCCTTTGCCACAAGTATTAACATTAGGCGTTGCGGTGAATGCGACAGAAAAATTAGTAGTGACTGCGGATGTAAATTACATCGGCTGGGGAAGTTATAAATCACTTTCATTTGATTACGCGCAAAATACTACTTCTTTAAAAGATACAGAGTCGCCACGTAATTATAAAAATACGTATGCCATACGTTTAGGTGGACAATATACATTGAGTGAAAAAATCTTGCTGCGTGCGGGTATGAATTACGAAAAATCGCCCATTAAAAATGGGTATGTAACTCCTGAAGTTCCCGATGCAGATCGATTGAATTTCACGGGTGGTATCGGGTACAAGCCTATAGAGCGCTTTATGATTGATGCATCTTTTAGCTACATCAATTTTATGAAACGTACCGATACAAATATTGAAACGAATTTAAGTGGAACGTATAAAACACGTATTCTCGTTCCTGGTTTGTCATTAACGTATAACTTCAACTAGCCATGAAAAATACTAAAACTATTTTATATTCTTTGGCACTGTGCGGAAGCATCGTTGCCTGTAAACCAAGCATAAGCGAACCAGCTGTAGATAAAGGAAGTTTGGATGTAAGTAAATATGTTTCTGTAGGTAATTCCATTACAGCGGGATATGCAGATAATGCCTTGTATTACGATGGCCAGCAAGTATCTTATCCGAATTTAATTTCGCAACAATTTTCTAAAATAGGATCTGGTGCTTTTAAACAACCAGATATAGATCCAAACTCCGTAGGTATTGGTGCTTCTCTCGGTGCACGTTTGGCTTTATCTCCACATGCTGATTGTTTGGGTACTACTTCATTATCACCAGTACCGATAGCGACAGCAGGAGATTTTACAATATTTGCAAGCAACATATTTGCAAGTAAAGGCCCGTTTAATAACATGGGTGTACCAGGCGCTAAAGCGACAACGACGGTATATCCTGGTTATGGAAATTCGGCAAATGGTCCGGGCAATTACAATCCGTTTTTCACACGTATGGCTTCTAATCCAGCAACAGCATCTATTCTTTCAGATGTAATGGCTCAAAACCCAACATTCTTTTCTTTATTTTTGGGAAGCAATGATGTATTATTATATGCTTTATCTGGTGGAACATCCGATGCCATCACACCAAGTGCAGGTGGGCCAGGAGTAGGTTTTGATGCAAGTATGGATGCGATTGTTTCAACCTTGATTTCAAATGGCGCAAAAGGAGTAATCGCAAATCTTCCAGAGATTACTTCTTTGCCCTATTTTACAACGGTCCCGTATAATGGATTGGTTCTTACAAGTCAAGCACAAGTTTCAGCTTTGAATGCAGTATATGCGCCATTAGGAATTACATTTCATTTAGGGCAAAATCCATTTATCATTGAAGATGCAGCCGCTCCGGGTGGAATGAGACAAATAGCTTCAACAGAATATGTGCTATTGTCTGTTCCTCAGGATTCGTTGAAATGCAAGCAATGGGGTTCAGCTAAACCCATTCCAAATGAATATGTTTTAATAAGCACGGAGATTACAAGTATTCAAACAGCAATTTCAAATTACAATACCAAAATTAAAAGTTTAGCAGCAGCAAATGGATTGGCGTTTGTAGATGTAAATCAATTTTTATCTAGAGCTGAAAAAGGGGTTGCTTACAATGGTATAAATTTAAGTACAACGTTTGTAACAGGAGGTGCATTTTCTTTAGATGGTGTCCACTTAACGCCAATAGGAAATGCTTTGTTAGCGAACGAATTTCTAAAATCTATTAATAAAACATACGGATCAACATTGCCTCTTATCGACGCGACAAAATATGATGGTGTGAAATTCCCTTAAATTAAAATACTACGTCATTACTAAGAGTGAATCCTTGATTGGATTCGCTCTTTTTATTTTAAGGAGAAAAATTAAAATACGTGCTCTAGTTTATTTTTCAATGAATGCCCTAGGTATTATAACAATTCGAGAGCTAGGGTGTAAATAGAGGGAGTACTTTTACATTTTTACAAACGCATTAAATTTCAATAATCTCACACCTTCAATAATCTCATTGCTTGGCTATAAAATTTTTCATACGAATTAATTCAACGCTATAATGAACAGAAATCATTTTTCGACTGTTTAAAAAAACTAGTATTCTTCGGGTCACATCCATTTTCTGGGGAGCAACTGGTTTAGGCGAATAATTTAGACAA
>NZ_CALMGQ010000023.1 GCF_937863595.1 uncultured Cytophaga sp. | reverse complement strand
AGGAAGATATGGAAGTGTTAAAGAAATGGGGTATCATGGTGGATAGAGATGAAGACGGATACCTATTACAAATCTTTACAAAACCAGTAGAAGACAGGCCAACATTGTTCTTTGAAATTATTCAACGTAAAGGTGCGAAGTCTTTCGGAAAAGGAAACTTCCAAGCTTTATTTGAATCCATTGAAGCAGAACAAGCTAGAAGAGGAACTCTTTAATTTTTTTTCTAGAATTATGTTAATTTAGCGGAAAATAAAAAGTATGACTGACTCACAAAAAGAAATCGTTTCTCGTATTGAAGATAAATATAAAGCCATCGATCAAAACCCAGATGTTCATTTAGAAGGTTTGGTTTGGGCTAATCCAATTACATATTGGGATTATATTTTACCTGATGCTTTATTAGGCCTTCAAGTTCAACGCACCACTCAACCTGATGAAATGGTATTTATCATGTATCATCAAATTAATGAGTTGTTGTTTAAAATGATTTTATGGGAAATTAATCAAGTAAGTAACAGTGCCGAAGTTTCTGCACCTTTCTTTACCGAAAAATTAAGACGCATCAGTCGTTATTTTGATATGTTATCTTCTTCTTTTGATATCATGGGAGATGGTATGGAGAAAGAACAATACATGAAATTTAGAAATACCTTAACGCCTGCAAGCGGTTTTCAAAGCGCGCAATACCGTTTAATTGAATTTGCTTCCACAGAGTTAATTAATTTAATTGACTACCGTTTTAGAGCAACGATTGATAGAAATACACCATACGAGCATGCCTATGAACATTTGTATTGGCAAGCTGCTGGTAAAGATCACGCGACTGGTAAAAAGAATACCTTAATTAGAAATTTTGAAAAACGTTACAAGGCGGAGTTTTTAATTCAAATGGAAGGGTATAATACAACCAACTTATGGACAAAATTCAAGCAATTGCCAGAGTCTGTTAAAAATGATGCAGACTTAATTAAAGCGATGCGTCACTATGATTATACAGTAAACGTGTCTTGGGTTATGGCTCACTATAACGCCGCTGGTAAATATTTAGGAAATGCAGAAGCAACAGGAGGAAGTGATTGGAGAAAATATATGCATCCAAAATATCAACGTCGTATTTTCTTCCCTGAATTATGGAGTAAAGATGAGTTAGAGAATTGGGGAAATAACGTGTAGTATCAAATTTAATGAAACGTTCTATTGAATTAATGTCGCCTGCGGGCTCTTACGAGGCTTTAATGGCGGCAATAAAAGCAGGTTGCAATTCGGTTTATTTTGGAGTAGAGCAGTTGAATATGCGCGCTCGTTCTAGTAATAATTTTACGCTAGAAGATTTAAAACGCATTGCTGAAATTGGCAGAGAAAACAATGTTAAAACCTATTTAACGCTGAATACGATTTTGTACGATCACGATATTACGTTGATGAAAAGTATTGTGAGCACGGCACACGACAGCGGCGTAACTGCTATCCTTGCAGCTGATCACGCGGTGCTGAATTATGCCAAAAAAATTGGCGTGGAAATTCATATTTCTACCCAAGCCAATGTTTCTAATATTGATACCGTTGAATTTTATGCCAACTTTGCTGATGTAGTTGTATTAGCGCGGGAATTAAGTTTGATGCAAGTAGCAGATATTAGCCGAGAAATAAAACGCAGAAATATTATAGGACCTTCTGGTAAATTAGTAGAGCTAGAAATTTTTGCTCACGGTGCTTTATGCATGGCTGTTTCAGGGAAATGTTATTTGAGTTTACATTCGCATTTTGCTTCTGCTAACAGAGGTGCTTGTATTCAAAATTGCCGTAGAAGTTATGTGGTGACTGATAAAGAAGATGGAATGGAATTTGAAATCGATAATGAATTTATCATGTCGGCAAAGGATTTATGTACCATTGATTTTTTAGATAAAATTTTAGATGCGGGTGTGAGTGTTTTGAAATTAGAAGGCCGTGGACGCTCTGTAGATTATGTACATACGGTTACTAAATGTTATAACGAAGCCGTTGATGCGTATTTAGAAGGAACGTATACCAAAGAAAAAATAGAAAACTGGAAAACCCAATTGGCAACGGTATTTAATCGTGGTTTTTGGGATGGGTATTATTTAGGCCGTAAAATGGGTGAGTGGTGCGATGAGAATGGATCTAAATCTTCCAAGAAAAAAATATACTTAGCCAAAGGTTTAAAATATTTTGAACAAGCCAAAGTAGGGGAGTTTCAATGCGAATCACACAGTTTATCAGTGGGAGACGAAATTATGATTACAGGCCCAACCACTGGTTATCTTGAGATGAAAATAGAAGAATTAAGAGTAGATGGAAAACCGACTGATAAAGTGGTAAAAGGAAATATCTTTACGATTGTTAGCGATGAAAAAATTCGTCCTTCTGATAAATTATACAAATTAGTTCCAGAAGTGTAATGATTCGCATTATTCAACAACGTATCAAATGTATTGGCTGCAATGCTTGTGTAGAAGCGGCTGATTATCGTTGGCGTATTTCTACCAAAGATGGTAAATGCACTTTAGTAGGTGGTGTTGAAAAACGTGGTTTCTTCTCCGTTTTGGTAAACGACCATGAATTAGAAGATAATTTAAAAGCCGCTAAAAACTGCCCCGTTAATATCATTAAAATCCATACGGTTTAATTATAAATACGTGCTAGTGGGTATTGCTTTCTTTTTTTTAAGACTCTATTTTTGACAAAAAAAATTGAGCATGAAAAAATCTATACTTATTTTTTCTATATTTATGGCAAGCGCATTTGTTTCTTGTAAAAAAGACTACGTTTGTGTTTGCACCAATTCTAATACCGGTGATGTAAGCTATGGCGACCATTTTAAAGCCAATACTTTTACTAAAACGGCAGCGGAGGAATCTTGTAAAGCAAACAACGACGTTTCAGGTGGCGCTTTAGAAAATTGCCATTTAGAATAAAAAAGTATATGAAAAAAATTACGGTTCTGGTTGTTGTGGTTGTAATGAGTGTATTAATTTCTTGCCAAAAAGATTATGTATGTTATTGCACCAAGCCAAATACAGATGTTTCGAGTTATAGAGAAACTTATAAGGGAACTGTATTTGCTAAAAAAGCAGCCATAAAATCTTGTAAGGACAATATGAACATTGAACTAGATTCTTTAACTAACTGCTATATCGAATAACATGAAGCATGAATAAAATAGTTGTAATGATAATAATGGCTACTGCTTTTTTATTCGTTTCCTGCGAAAAAGAATACCTCTGTGTTTGTAAAGATTTAAATTCCGGAGAAATTACCGAAGGTGATAAAGTAAAAACTACCAAGCTTGGTAAAAAAGGCTTCGAAAAATCATGTAAATCCAATTCAACCGAGCATAAGAACTGCGTTGTACAGTGAACTAATGCTTAGCATGTGTTACCAGTTGTGTACCACAATAGTTGATTTTACTCAAGTATATTCTGTATAGTATAAAAAGGAAAATGTTAGTAAAACCTTAAAAATGCTATAAAATATAGCAGTCAAAACTTGTATACTTACTTAACTTTGTTTAGTTCACTTATAAATATATTATTATGAAGGTTGTTTCTTTTTTTGCAGGGGCTGGAGGTCTTGATTTAGGCTTTGAGAAAGCTGGATTTGATGTCATTTGGGTCAACGAATATGATAAGGAAATTTGGGAGACGTATGAAAAAAATCATAAAAACACAATTTTAGATAGGAGAAGTATTGTTGATATTCCTTCTCATGAAGTTCCAGATTGTGATGGAATTATCGGAGGGCCTCCTTGTCAAAGTTGGAGCGAAGCAGGTGCATTGAGGGGAATCGGAGACAAGAGAGGGCAGTTGTTTTTTGAGTTTATGAGAATATTGGCAGACAAACAACCGAAGTTTTTCTTAGCTGAAAATGTTTCGGGAATGTTATTGGAGAGACATGGAAAAGTTTTAGAAAACATAAAAGAAATGTTTAGTCAGTGCGGATATGTTTTGTCATTCAATATGCTTAATGCTTCCGATTATAATGTGCCTCAAGATAGAAAGCGTGTTTTTTTTATTGGTTATCGAAAAGACTTGGCTATAAAATTTAATTTCCCTAAGCCAAGTACCGCTGAATGCAAAATTACACTTGAACAGGCTATTGGAGATTTGAAGAATTATGTTTTGCCCGCTAAGAGTTTAAATTATTCGAATGGAGAAAATTGCGAGATACCTAATCATGAATTTATGATTGGAGATTTCTCTCCAATGTATATGTCAAGAAATAGGGTGCGTTCTTGGGATGAAGTGTCATTTACGATTCAGGCGGGTGGGCGTCATGCACCAATTCATCCTCAAGCTCCTAAAATGAAATTTATCGAACAAAACAAAAGAGAATTTGTTAAAGGTAAAAAAGGACTTTATAGAAGACTTAGTGTGAGAGAATGTGCGAGAATTCAAACTTTTCCTGACAGTTTTATTTTTCATTATAAGCATATTTCTGCTGGTTACAAGATGATTGGAAATGCGGTGCCTGTCGAATTGGCAAGAGCAATTGCAGAAAAGATTTATCATGATTTGAAAACAAAAAAAATCATCAAGAAAGTAAATGGAAAGATGTATAAAAGCAAAAATATATTGAGTGGTCTTTTGGTTAAAGAGCGAATGTTAGAAATCGTAAATTCATATTAATTATGCCAACGCAAAAAGACGCAGGCAAAGCATTTGAATTTGCTTTAATAACTCAAGCGAACACAATTCTTTCGAGAACGCATGCAACCAATTTAGTTATTGATGCAAGCTATACTAGTGCTGAAAATTCTTTTCTATTATATAACAATCCTCAAAAAGCTAAATATGAAGATGCAGCAATTGCTGCTATCAATCACATTATTCATTTGGAACCGCGACTGTTAAACCCTTCATCTGCAGGAGATATATTGCAATTACAATTAATGCCAGATCGAGTTGGACAGCACGGAGATGTACGTGATGTTTTATTTATCCGTTCCCAGCAGAAGTGGGAAATAGGAATTTCAGCAAAGAATAATCACAAAGCTGTTAAACACTCTAGGCTTTCCGATACTCTTGATTTTGGTCGTGAATGGCTTGGCTTAAATTGCACTACTAATTATTTTAATTCTATTGCTCCAATTTTTCAAAATCTTCGGAACCTTAAAGCACAAGGTGAGATTTGGAGAAACGTAAGTAATAAAGGTCGTACTGTTTATATGCCCATGCTTGACGCATTTATTGCCGAATTAAATTTACTTAATCAGCAGAATAATAACGTTCCGTCAATATTGGCTAGTTATTTGCTCGGGCGACATGATTTTTATAAAGTCATTAAAAGAAAAAGTGTTGTTGAAGTTTTAGCATTCAATATGCATGGAACATTAAATAAAACTGTCACAGGAGGTCTTGGAAGAACGGTCCAACGATTGCGATTGCCAAGCCAAATTATTCAATTCGCATATAAACCGAATTCAAATAATACGTTATTACTTGTTTGTGATCAGGGATGGACAATTTCTTTTCGAATACATAGTGCTGAAACGAATGTTGTACCTTCTTTGAAGTTTGATATTAATTTGATTGGACATCCTCAATCAATGTACTCAAACCATATCACCTATTAATTTATATTATTTATCTTAGGAAAGCTTGTCTAAACTGAATTTATCGGAATAAAATGCTATTTGTCAAGTCGATTTGTCTACGCACATTACTGGTAACGTTTTCGCGGTTTGCTTCGGCCGCATTGGAACCGTTGTCTACCGAAATGTT
>NZ_CALMGQ010000022.1 GCF_937863595.1 uncultured Cytophaga sp. | reverse complement strand
GTATATTTGTACTTTTGAGTGTAATTCATGAAACCAATTTAACGCTTCACCGAAATAAGACTTAAGATGAGCGGGACGGTTAATATGATGGTCTAATGCTGTTGCCTTTCCCAATTTAGATTTTAAATAATCAGATAATTTATTTTCGTATCCTTCTGGAATTGTAATTAAAACTTTATTTTTTAATCTGTCAATAAAATCTTCAATTTGTTTTGATTGAAAACAAATATCTTTAGCCGCATTTATTAAGGGTTCAATTGCTATACATTGAACTTTACTTTTAAAATTATTTTTTTCAAAACCAGCTCTAATATTACTTTTTAAGTCACTTCCTGTAATATTTTGATAATATGCTCTATATTGTATTGTTTTATTTTTTTGTACTTCCTCTTTTACATCCCAACCGCAATTTGAAAATAAAATAATAAATCTTTCAGGAAATTCTTTCTTGAACTCCCACATTTGAATAGGAAATTCCCCATATCCTTGTGGGTTCATTGTTTTTTGCATAGCCCCAACAGTAACTATTTCACTATCATATGATTGAACTGCATCAAGATTTCCTTCATTTTCGGACATAGCTATTAAGATATCCTTTTCGTCATCTGTCAATTTTCCTTCAGAAATTAAATTAGACCATTTACTATAGCTATTTAATTTAATGCTCCCCCAATATACTGGACCATATTGATTTCCATATTTCGTACATTGAATTTCATTTCTATAGATTAATCCACATCCTTCAATTGCATCACTTCCTTCATTCTTTTTTCCATCACTCGTATCCACCATCACAAAAGC
Organism: uncultured Cytophaga sp.; assembly: GCF_937863595.1. Lineage (GTDB taxonomy): Bacteria > Bacteroidota > Bacteroidia > Cytophagales > Cytophagaceae > Cytophaga. The sequence continues at coordinate 8,387 of NZ_CALMGQ010000022.1, read as the reverse complement.
CTTCGTAGTATTTTTCGATGCAGGACTTGTATTAAGTTTTTCATATAAGGTAAGTGGATATTTACCTTCACTGCTATATAATTCTTCTGAATCAGATTTTCTGAGCACTTTCACATATAAAGAAATAGAATCATTTGGGTTTGAGAATTCTTCATTGAAAATACACATGTCTAATTTTACAGAAGCCATTCCATATTTATCTACTTTGAAAGCTATTTTCTCTTCGTATTTTTTATCTATATCCCAATTTAGTGATTTATAAATTATGAGTTCCAACTCATCACCTATCAAATTCGTGCTTTTTACTTGTACATACACAGGCATGTCAGTTGATGCTGTGCTATATCTCTTGGTATCGTTGTTATCTGCAAAGTATGCTTTCGCTCGAAGTGTGTCATCTACCTTCAAATAGTTGATTTCTCCTGAAGGTAATACCATTCCATTATTAACTACTTTTAAACCATTATTAACTGTCACTGTAAAGTATAACAAGCCATTGGAAGATGCACCTTTTTTTGCTACATTCTTTTTTAAATCACCATCAAGTGTTAAGGGACATTTTACTCCATTGTACCCTTCCGTGCATGTTAGTTCTGTTGTATATACAGACGTAGTTCCATTAAAGTCTTTGTCCCAAACTTCAATTGTAACAACTTCTCCACCCAATCCAATATGTTTAAATGCAATACATACCTCTTGTCCCCAGCCTGCAACACCAAGCGTATTGCTGGGGTCGCTTGTGTCATCTTTTCCAGTAAGCATGTTGCCATCTGAATCCGTCCACCAGCCTTTTACAATTTCACAGGCCGTACATTCAAATTTAAAAGGATGTTCTGTAGCGCCTCCATTCATGCTTACATAAAGTTTGTAGGTGCCTTTTTTTGTAGGTGTAAATTCAAACGTAGGGGATGCTTTTGTTTCTTTTGTTTCAGGTCCTATCAACTCCCAATGGATGGTGTTTTTATCGGTATAATCGATATTGAAAAACCCTTTCAGTTCAAATGAAATTTTTCTACCTACTTTAGAAATACCTGTTGTTGTTTTTTCTATTGCTGTTGGATAGTTTTTGGTAACATAAAATGTTCTATCGTCTGCATCATTTTTATCTGCGGTAAACCAACCTGGTTGTCCTTCGGTTACTCTACAAACGATTGTATACTTTCCTTCTTTTTGATATGTCTTTTCATAGGAAGGGCCTGTGCCAGCAACTGTTTCAGAATTTTCATACCACTTTATTTGTCTGTTTTCTGTTTCAATAATTTCAGGTGCTACGGTATCGTCCATAAACTTTGAATTTTGTACCGTAAATTTCACAAACGTACCCGGACGAATTCTCTCATTTTCTACTTTCATATTTGAAGTAGCAATTACATTAACACTATTCAATGATGAAGCGAAAGGGTAGGAGATAAAGTCAGCTTCTGCGCCATCAAAATAAGCTTTAAGGGTATATTTAGCAGCAGAGTTTTTTGGTACAAATACTAATTTGGGTTGTCCTTTTGTACGTTGTAGTTCTGTTCCAGATTCATCAAAAATAACTAAGATTAATTCATCAATCTCATTTTGTATGGGAGGCATTAGAAATACAGGCTCGAACGTTGCTGGAACACCGATACGAAGTTGTGCTTTTTCTACTATTTTTTTATTTGTTACATCAATAATGTTATCCGATTTTAAATGCCGTATATCGATAAGTTTATTTTCTTGTACTAGAATATCAAGCATGCAATCTTTATATTCTTTCATATCTTCTCGTTTACCATTAACAAGTCTTGTCTCAATATCCAAAAATGAATCTTTTCCCGTACCATATCCTTCGACACTATACTTACCAACTTCGGGAAAGCTTGTTTGGTAAGATGGCCCATGTTGTAAAAAATGAACTGGGTCTTTTGTGCCAGAAACTTTCCAGCATACTAAGGATGCTGTTCCATCAGGTTTGGCGATAAATTCCACTTCCTGCCCGGGACGAACATATATATCTGCAGGATCTTCGATCGTTTTTTTTGCCTTTCTTTCTGTTTCTGTAATACTTACTATAGATTGATTTTCCTGCGTTGTTACTGGTTTGTATTTTGGGTCATCCACAATTGCGCCCCTTATACTTAATACGCTGACTTTTTTATCTTCTTCTGCAATAGGTGCTAAATCTGCCAATGCATTCACTTGTGCAGCAATGGTTCTGTCCATATTATTAGCTTGCTCTGCATTTACATCTTGTGTTTGCCCATGCTTCGTAATTTTTATTTTTCCGCCTGTGGTACACATCATTTCAGATTTATCTGTAATGACCTTGTTATTTTCAACTTCAATATCATTGTATGGTTGTAACCATTTTTGAACACTAGGAGCGCACGTGTTATATGGAGACGTCATGAATGAACACGTACCAAAATTTCCTGGCGAATCAAACGTTACATCTTTCTCTGTCGCAACCAATTTATCACCATTTATGTAGGCTTTTTTGTGACTGGTAACTTTTAACTTGACCTTGGCTGATCCTCCTGCACATTCGCACAGTGCTCCTTCACAAATTAAATAGGCTGTCTTTTTTTCTTTAGTATTTGCAGGTGCTTCTGTTGTCGTACTTGGATTTGGCATAATTGGTAGCGGATTAAAAATTGTTTGTTCTACTGTTTAATAATTTCTATGTACATGCTTTTTTGATAGAAGTCATCATAGCTCACTTTTGCTTCCATGCGAATGCTATTGATCACACCAGTTGAAGGAGCTATGTTATATGTTCCTTCCACCTCAACCAAACACATTTCAGGTAGCGCTTCTAATTGTGATTTGCCTTTGAAAAAATCTTTTGTGTGTTGACTGATTCCATCAAATTCTTCCATTCCTTTTATGGATACTATAAAGGTGTCTTCTTCCTTGTCTAAAGAAAGTGTCTGATTTACCAATATGCCAACTCCCTGTGTGGGTAGTAAATCCCGAATGATCATTTCTTGTTCATTACTTTCAGAATCGATGTAATTTTTATATATACCATTGAAGAAAGCTGTATAAAATAAATTTTTACCTAAGGCATTCCAAAGTATTTCAGCGCTCTCAAACTTTTTTTGCATTCCTTCCAAGTAATTCGAAATGATATGTCCTTTGTACATATCTTCAGCCATATTTCTGGCATGTAACCACTTTTTTTTAATCTCTTCAAAATTTGACAAGCCAAGTAGTACTCCTGATTCATTTACCCGCACTACGACTTTATTTATTGCTTCTGCTGTTAGTAATAGCATATCATTAAAGGCATCGTGTGCTTCAGCATCATTCATGAGTACATTTGTTTTATTTACTTCAATAAAGAAAACATGTGCTTCTGTTTTAATGTGTTTTACTTCAACATCATACGTTAGTGTACCTTTCCCTTCCTTGAAGTATGCACATTCAGAAGACAATGAAACTTCATAATTTGCCTGATGTGGAATGTATGTAATCCTCATTTGATTTCAGCTTAAAATAGTTTCACTTTTTCGCCACTCTGCATGTTTACTTTCTTACCACTTGAAAGCATCATATCTTTTTTGGAACTATTGGCTACAATTTCTTCTGCAGTGTCTGAAATATTTTTTGCATTTCGGCTTATTTTTTCTTGTGCATTCACGATAATATTATTTGCAGTCAAGGTGGCATCTTTACTTGCCTGCTCTATAATGTTTTCTCCTGCAATGGAAGTGATGTTTTCTTTTGCTGAAAAACTAATATCTGTACCTGCTGATAAGGAAATATTTTGTTTTGCTGTTAAATCAATATTCTTTGCTTTAATGGAAATGTTTTCGGGTGCAGATATGGTTATACTGCTTGCATTGGTGTCCAGTATAATGATATTTTTATTCTTGTCTGTAATCGTAATGCTTTCGCTTCCACTCGTGTCGTTAAACTCTATCATATGTCCGCTACGGGTTTGTATGGACTTGATGCTGTTCTTATCCTTACCGCCAGCGGCTGTGCTGCCATGAAACAAGGAACCCAACACAAACGGTCTGCTTGGATCGCTGTATCTAAAGCCGATTAATACTTGATCACCTTCTTCGGGTATAAATACATGTCCTCGGTTTTTGCTTACTTCTCCAGTACCACCCGCATCAGGCGTCATTACACGTATCCAACCTGTTTTTTGATTGGTATCTTGTTGCCACAACATTTGTACGCGTACTCGGCCCATTCCTTTTGGATCGTTGTTATCCAATACTACCGCCATTTGCGTTTGAGCTATTGGTTTAGGAGCAGTGAAGGGGATGATTTCATTGGCAGAAGGAATGGCTTCCATGGTGTTTTTATAAGACCCTGTACCCGTTAAAAAGTGTGAGACTTTCGTTACAAGATATTCACCATGGTCGTCATAGCCTTTTTTGGGTGCTGCTTTTGATAATTTAATGGTGACGTTGTTTCCTAATAAAACTTTCGGACTATCTCCCGTAGCTTTTAGCAACATGGTTGTAGCAGCATGTTTTCCTTTCTGTACTTTTACATGCGCATCCATCTGGCTTTGGTCGTTGATGCGTATGGCAGCGGGTTGTTTTACAGGCTTGCGATACAATTCGGATGAGCGTTTTAAGGCTGTTTTGGTTAAGCTTGATGTGGTATCTACAGAAGGCAAGCTTGCCATAATAATATTATCGTCTGCCGATTTGTAGCTGTATACATCTGTATTGCTGGGCAGTATTTGCATGGCATAGCTCATCGCAGAAATATTGCTGCCATAAACCAATTCTATATTTTGTTGTTTGCTTGGTCTACCAAAACACAAATCTGAACCGTCGTAGAAAAACCATTCTCCATATTCTGCAGACAAGCGATTGATAAAGTCAAAACTGTTTTCGCCGTATTGGCACATGTAATTAATCTCTTCTTTATGAAAAGGCTTAATTTTTAAATTGAGTTGTGATGAGGTTGTATTTTCTACACATTGATGTACAATATCTATCAAGCCCATTTTTTCGTAGGAAGAATAATTGGCGCCTGCATCCAACAAGCAGGTTCTACTTTTTCCTTTTAAAATTAATTTACCCCAAGCTCCTTCACCTTGCTGCAAACCTACTTCGGTAACAATGCCATTAAATTCATTGTCGTGCGGATCGTTCTCACCAAAGCCTATATATAAATCTCTGCCTACATAATCTTGATAATCGTACAGATCATGCGAGGCAAGTTTGCCCAATACATCTTGATCGAGTACTACTTCAAAAGTGTGATGTGCATTGAAGGATTGATGCAACACAATGGAATTGCAAAATGGAACAGATTTACCATCAAGGATGATTTCAAAACGAATTTCTTTAGACATAGCTGGTGTAAAAGATTAAAGGTGTTGTTAAAAAGAGATAATGACTACCTAAATACATATTAAATAAAAATCAATTTGTTGAATATGTATTTAGGTAGTATAATAAATTGATGTTTAATGATGATATACTTACTAGTTTTATAAATACGTTGAAAGGTGTTTAAGTACTGCTAAATAGTAATTAAGTTGCTAATCAATAAATAATTATATCGTTAATTCAGATTCTTTTTTTACAATATATGTACATAAAATTACATTACATAAAGATTCAAAAAATGTTATCTTATGTTAATTTTTGTAGATATAAATCGATGATAAATTGACTTTTACATCTGTTTATTTTTTCTGTATCTTTTTTCATTGGCTTCATTATGCTATAAAACTAAACGGTATAGCCATGAAAAAGACAATGATGATTCTCGGGGTGTTTAGCTGCATGCCATTCACTTACGCACAAGAAGGGTATAATCCATTATCTGTAAGACCCATTCATACTTCTGATGTAATGTATCAAAGAACGGTAACGCGCGCCTTAGATCTTCGCGAGAAACAAAACGAACCTCTCTTTTCTCGCAATCAAGAAATTACAGCGCTCATTATAAATGGTGTTTCAAATGGAGTGGTTAAGGCGTACGTAAATGATTCGCTGGATAAGGAATTATCCATAAAGAATTTTTATAAAAACATGCAGTCTCCTGCATTGGCTGCTTTATCTGACGATACAGTAGATTTGTTTTTAGAATATGGAGAAAACTGGAGAGCTGTTGTGGAAATGCTACAGGAAGAAAAATATATGGCACGTGACATCTATCAACTTGAAATAAAAGAAAATGTCTTGTTTGATAAACAACAATCCAAGTGGATATACGATATACAGGCAATTACACTATACATCCCTGCAGATCATCCATTAAATACAAGAGGCATACAGATTACACTAGCATCTTTTAGTTATAAAGATTTAGCTGAGAAATTATTTAAAGATAATCCGAAAGCAATTTGGTATAATATTGAAAATGATCGGGAACATAAAAATCTGGCAGATGCGTTTGATTTGCGTTTGTTTAGTTCCTATATCATTAAAGTTTCCAACGCTAAAGACGCATTCTTAAGTGATATCTATTCAAGCGAAGAGAAGGGACGTATGGCATCCAATTGGTCTGCACAACAATTAATGGAGTACGAACATAACTTGTTGGAGTTTTAATAATGAATAATAGACATAGCATATAGAGAATGTAAATGATCTCTATATACTATGTCTATTTTAATTGTTATTAAATTGGTCTTGACTAAGCCAAGCCAAATTGTTTAAAATGATGCGTGAAATGTTTATTATGAAAAATGATCCATTCATCATAATTCAATTCTCCCATACTTGGGTTCATTGTTTTCATTGCATCATTTGATTTAAAAAAAGTATTGAAATACGTTAGCTCTGCCATAAGTTCAGTAACAGCAGATTCTAATGATGTATGTAATAGGGGTGATAAATCATCTGTAAGCATGGGTGCTTTAAACCCGATCGGCATTTCTAAAGGCGAATAAATAATTGCTTGTTTGATTGCTTGTGATTTTTCTTCTCTGAAATAACTTGGATGTGGAATTTTGTTTGAAGAGATTTTAAGCGTTAAAATCAAATGCTCAATCATATGTTGTGCGGACATTTTACCAAACACTGCTTTGCTATCTGGAGATAGTTGGTTAAATATCTGTAAAAGAAGTTTTTGATTTATAATTTGAATCATGCGCGTTAGTTTTATAGTTGAACGAAAAATTATTCAATTTAATATTATATTTTCAATACGATTTAGTTTAAGCTCTGTTCAATGTATAGGATACAAATATATTAATTTTAAGTGGTCATAAGAGAAATTAACTAGTGGGATTTGTTATCTTAATACTCCTCGTTCAATCGTTTTAAATCAATGTGGTTTAGTTCAGTTATGTCACTATATATGAATATGCCATTGTTTGGTACGCTTCGCTCATTTGGCTATTGATTTTTGATTAATTAGTTTTGTAAACTGTCCACCAATTGTTCGGTTTGCATATCGTGGAGACAGTAGGGAGTTTATCGGGTATTTTTTTATAATAAATCAAAAAAATATTTATTATATATTTTAAACTATATTTTTTATAAAACGTAAATGCTATCTCAATTAAAATTATTCTTTGTAATCTAACACCAATAACATATTATTATGGGGAAATTTGTAATAACAAAAAGAGCAAATGGCGAGTTTCAATTTAGTTTAAAAGCGGGCAATGGCCAAGAAATTCTAGGTAGTGAGGGTTATAAAACGAAAGATGCATGTGAAAATGGTATTGCATCTGTAAAACGGAATTCTCAAGATGATTCAAAATTTGATTCCAAAAAATCTAAGAATGACAAGTTTTATTTTAATTTGAAAGCAACAAACGGTCAAATTATTGGTACAAGTGAAATGTATGAAACAGAATCATCTTGTAAAAATGGTATTGCTTCTGTTAAAACAAATGCCCCGAATGCTGAGGTAGAAGATAAAGCATAAAATACTTTATTTATGATGCAGGTTCAACTTATTTTCAAATAAGTTGAACCTGCTATTTTTATGAATTGAATTTGCCTACAGATGCGAAATGTGCAACTACATCTCTATTTATCATATTGGGGTTATTAATGCATTTCATGATTTCTTCTTCTGATAAATTGAAATCGTATAAATCTAAGACACGCATAAAATGTTTGCAAAAAATGGATTTAGATTCTTCAATGGATTGTCCTCCAATTCTCCATTCCATTTTACTAACTGTTGCTTCTAAAAATGGTTGAATATCTTCAAACGGATTTACATCATGAATGGGGCTGTCTAAAACTCCGAAGTAAACTTTTGCGAGCCAGCGTATTCTTTTTTCAGGTGATAATGTTGCGTTATCCATAATATTGATTTTTAAATAAAAGTTTATTATTAGTTTGTCGATTTGTATTTTTTAAAACAAATCTTTGATGTCAATAATTTACCCAATTTTATTTAAATGCAAAATAGTTTATGGAATTTATTGTTTGCCCCGTTTTGTAGTTTGTGCAGCTATTTTAATGTTTCCAGTATTG
>NZ_CALMGQ010000021.1 GCF_937863595.1 uncultured Cytophaga sp. | reverse complement strand
TATTAGCTCTATTAAACTTTTATAGCTGTCGTTCATAAGGATTATTTATCCTTACAAAAATCATTATTTATGAACTAACCCACAACTTTTGTACTTGATCCCGTTTGCGCCCATGAATATGTATTGGTGCATTGGTCCTTTTTGCGTAAACTGCTAACCATCTCTTATATTATCCTGTAGGAGAAGCTTTAGGTGGTTGGCAGTTTAAGTGGGCTATTATTTGTTTTTTTTTTGACGGCATGGGCACTTAAACGTGCCAACCACGGCATGAAATACTGCATGGCAGTTAGGTTGTTATTTGTTTCTTTCTATATGTGCCATGGTTAGGCACGTTTACGCCTCTGATATTTAATAAATATGTGGAGATGTTTATTGCGTAAACTGCCAACCATCTTTGTGCTATGCTGTAGTGGCTGCGTTCGGTAGTTGGCAGTTTAAGTGGGTTAGTTTTGATTTCTATTGTGCGTGTTGTGGCACTTAAACGTGCCAACCACGGCATGAAAATCGTTTAGTTATATTTTTCTACTGCTGTTGGTGTTAACCACTCTTACCAAACCACCACTCAACCTGCTGTTGTGCCTTTTCTGGCCAACACCCACACGGAAGCCAGAGCCTTATCCTCTATAGTGTGTAGAAATTCCTTCTCGATAATTACAGCCTGTTTCATAAAAGTCTGCACTTGAATTATATTTATTCTTCAGGTATGTTGCAAAGACCTAGGTATTAAATCCGGTCGCATTTATTTTACTAAAAATTTAAAAGCCTACTGCGCACAATCAATTTCATTTTCATGATTAATTGCAAATGCAATCGCTTTTTTAATAAAATCATTTAATGAAATACTTTTTTGACTTGCGATTAACGAAGCTTTTCGGTGTAAGTCACTTGTGATGCGAATATTAAATGACCCTTTAAATGTTTTCTCTGGAAGCTTATTTAATTCTTTACAGGTTGCTAGATAATCATCCACACTTTCTTCAAATGATGCCTTTAGCTTTTTAACGGTAGTGCCTTCAAAGGTTACCAGATCATTGATTCCATGAATTTTTCCATAGAAAATTTCATCTTCATTGCTAAAAGATACCGTGCCAATATAATCTTTGTAGCTTAGTACATTTTCCATACTGTATGTTAAAGATTTAGATGTGTTATTATTTCTTTGATGACATACGATTTAAGAATATCAGTAGGGTGAGGTTTGTGTAAGCTGATGATTTGCCCGTCTTTAGTACAGAACTTTCGTCTTGAACCTCCCGTTTTGCCTTTCTTTAACTCTTCATATCCATAAAATGTCAATACTTTTACAAGTTCATCCCAAGTAAAATCCGTTGGATCAGATTTTAGCCTAGAGATTAGTTTTTCTATTTTGCTCACTTAGCTGGTTGTTAAAAATAAACGTGTGCAACTGAATTATAGTTGCAATTTAAGTCAAAAAAAATTAAGAAGCAAAATGGCAGTTATTATCGTTCATACACTTCTCAATATCCTGTTCAGCCTTTTTGTTAATTAACACTGGCCAACCTCGATATTAAGGATTTCTAAATAGATAATCCGCCCATAAATCTACTTCTCGCAGCATTTTTTATACTTCTTACCACTGCCACAGGGACAGGGGTCGTTGCGACCTACTTTTGGTTCAGGTAAAATGGCTTGAGGTTTTGGAGTTTTAAAATCGCCAAGTAATGAAGCAAAGTCGGGTGTGGCTTGTTGATCTCCTAAGCAAGAATTTACAAATACACAACGCTCCGCAAGCGTATCAACGTTTCTTTTTCTGCCATTTATAGTATTTGTCAATTCAGTTTTGACATCTTCAAAAGAACCACAGACCCCATAATCTACAATGTCTTTTTCGAATAAATTTTCAATTTGAGGGATTAATTCTACGCCATTAACATCCATGATATCCGCAACAATTAGTCCTAGCAACGTTTCGTCAAACGTTGTATTGACAGATAAAAAATGTTCTAACACATCTTTGTACCAAGCAATAACTTCTTCTCTTCGTTCGGGGTGGTGCAAAGCTATTTGTGCAACCATTACAGAAATCTCGGTTGTTGCATAGGTGAAGGAATTCGGATTAAATACAAATGGTTTGTAGAGCTCTACGTTTTCGTTTTCTATTTTGTAGAACACAGACCAAATTTGTTCGCCTAACATACTACCCAAATAAAAATCAAAAAAATACTCAATTTCTGTGCTGAAAAATTCCAACACGGCAGGTAAACTTTCTTTGGCTTCTAATTCTGCAAGCATAAAGAGTGCAAAAGACGGAGCATTGCTTGTGTCCCAATCAAAGTCAGATTCGTTTTCATCATTTAAACGTGCAAGGATTTCGTAGCGCGGAACACTGTCTTTCAATACACTTTCTAAATCACGCAATAAACTTTCTCTAGGAAGCAATATAATTTTTTCTAATTCAACAGAAGCTTTTTCATAGTTCAAGTTATACAAACTCGCTATGTCTGCATGCGTAAAATGAGGGAGGGGTAATTGTATTTCAGTTTCCATCTTTGTAATGAAGTCTTGTTTTTATTGCTTGGCAAGAGTTACCTTTCTTTTAATAATTAGTTTTTAATATAAAAAATATCCATCACCTTTTCACATTTCCCAATTTCTTTTTCGTCTGTGGTAAAAAGTTTTCGCCTGTAACCACAGATTTACCCGTTTTTGATTCTAATGCAGTTCGTGCATTTTTAGCAATGGAACCACCTTTCTTACCTGCACTCGCATTTTCTGTAATTCCTTTGGCTTCCTCACTTTAGGCAATCTGTCGGGTAGACAATTCGGCCAATGCAGTAAAAATTAATTCCGCTTCGTTCATGTGGTCACAAAGGTTTTGTGATTTGAGTCCTTTTAAATCTTTGTGTTCCTTAACTGTTAAATCCGTCCATTCTTGATGGATAATATTTGTTAGCAGTGCAAATTTATCTTTTTCGCTTACACCCGTTTCCTTCCAATAATCAGTTAATTTGTTTCGGGTTTCTTGGCCCGTCATGCGTTGTTGTATCCATTTTTCGCTACGTCCTAGTTTCTGCCAATGCTCACGCGCTCTATCGAGGCTCTGGGCTGGATCAGCAATTTCTTGCATGCTTTCATAGCCTACCTTTGCCAACCATTGTTTAAATGGCTCAGCTTTGGGTGATGGAATGGATTGAATGATGCGGAGTAGTGTTTTGGTATCGGCAACATCTGTTTCTCTCATTTTGCCATCTTCTGCTAGCATTTTCAGCTGTCCCAATTTTTGGGACGTTTCATTTCCTTCTTCTTTAAGCTTGGTTTTTAATGCATTACAATATTTTCTTGGTCTGGGGCTATCCGTTAAAATTTCAATTTCATCAATCACTGAAAAATACCAAACTTCTTTATCGGCGTCCCAGTCTGTTCGTACTTTTTTATTTTCAAAGAATTTTAAACTCGACATAGTAATTTTTTTAGCTGGTTGAAATTTAATTTGTGAATTTTATCAACCTAATGTACTGTATTTAAGTGTACGGTTGAAATTGTTTATCTATAATATTTATCCTTTATTGATAAAGTATATTACATTAATTTGAGTGCATAAACAATTTTCAAACTATGAACACAATCATACTCAACAGTACCCATTACGATGCAAAGCGCATGGAATTTTTTTTAAATCATGTCGAAGATGTATTGGTAGAAATACCTTTTGATTGGAAGGCTTGGAAGAAATCAGAATGTATTGAGGAAGGCTTTCGTTTTGTATCAAAAAATACTATTGATAAAATTACCATTACGATTTTATTCTGTTCGTATAACGATGCTAAGATTATTGCTGAAGCAAATGGCGTAACATATC
>NZ_CALMGQ010000020.1 GCF_937863595.1 uncultured Cytophaga sp. | reverse complement strand
TTCTGATATTTATATAATCTATAATTTTAGTATATAATACGAATTATAAATACACTTAATCAAATACCCATAATAACAATTTTTTAATATTATTTATACTTTATAGGATTAATTTACATCCTTACTTTAAATAATTTTAACATATATACAATAATTAAGTATAAAAATACACTATGTAATAATAAATGAAGATTTAATGCAATACCTAATAAACCCTTAAAAATCAAAACCAACAAAACCCATTTAAATATAAATTTTCTATGTTATTGTTTATTCAATCAGATTGATGCTTACACCCAGTTTCTTTGTATTCAAATCATTATGAGTAAGTTTACGGAGGAATAAAAAAAAGAATACATGTTACAATCCACCAATCCGTTCACCCATATTTCAACAGTAATTGGCACAAGCGATACGGTTGAAATAACACGCAGCAAGCTTACTGTTTCTCAAAAAGCATTTCAAGACTGGAAAAATACATCTCTGCAGGAACGAAAAACCTTGTTTACTTCCTTAAGCAATACCTTGCGAACACACAAACAACAGGCTGCGGAATTCATAACGACAGAGATGGGCAAACCCATTACAGAAAGCCTATCTGAAATAGAAAAATGTATTGGACTTGTAGACTGGTATGTCGAACACTGCGAAACATTCTTAGAACCAAGCCCGCGTCAAGAACTAAGTCCTAAAAAAAGCTATAGTTACATACGCTTTGAACCCTTGGGAACGATTTTAGGTATCATGCCTTGGAACTTTCCATTTTGGCAGGTATTCCGCTTTGCAATACCAACAATACTTGCAGGCAATTGCGTCATCTTAAAGCATGCATCCAATGTACAAGGCTGTGCTAAATTTATGGAACGTCACTTTGAACTGGCTGGCTTCACTTCGGGTGTATTCATTCACAGTTCGGCATCTTCTAAGGATATTGAAACGCTTATTTCATCCCCCATTATTCAAGGCGTTTCTTTAACGGGTAGCGAAGGTGCAGGCCGATCGGTTGCAGCACTAGCGGGCAAACACCTAAAAAAATGCGTGTTCGAATTGGGTGGCAGTGATCCATTTATTGTATTGTCTGATGCAGATTTAGACACCTGCATACCACTCGCCATCAAAGGCAGACTCATCAACAACGGACAAAGTTGTATTGCTTCAAAACGTTTCATTATTCATGAAGGGTGTTATGCTCCATTTATGGAAGGCTTAGCAAAAGCAGTAAGCGAGCTCATCATAGGCGATCCCATGCAAGAGAAAACAAATTTAGGCACCATGGCCAGTGCCGAATTTAAAACGGAACTATTAAAACAAGTCGATCAAAGTATCGAAGAAGGTGCTACTGTTTATTTTAAACATCCTTTTGATGATTCGAATAGCAATTTTATTGCACCCATCATCTTAGAAAATATTCCACATACCGCACCTGCTCGCAGAGATGAATTGTTTGGACCCGTATTTAGCTGCATAAAAGTATCGAGTACCGAAGAAGCGATTCGCATTGCAAACGAAACAGCCTTTGGATTGGGCGCAAGCATCTGGACCAAAGACATTGCCAAAGCCCAACAACTAGCAGTACAAATTGAATCGGGCTCGGTATTCATCAATGAAATGGTGCATTCAGACGTACGCATTCCATTTGGCGGAATTAAAAACTCGGGCTATGGCAGAGAATTAGCAATCTATGGTATGCATGCGTTTGTAAATATCAAAACGGTGGTGGTTAATGAGTAATTATGAGTTATGAATTTAGTATACAGAATGAATCTTCACCTCTGTCTGTGACACACCATAGCCGTCAACTTAAGAGATTTGCTTTTCATACTCTAGTGGTTGGTAGTTTAAGTGTAATAATTATTAGTGGTTAAACTTAGAGAAACAAACACTTAAACGTACCGAACAACGGCATGTTTTGAGTCTACTGAAAATAAGCCGTCGTTCGGCTTTTTCAGCCAACCACCTGCAACTCTATGATGTTATACAACTTCACACTTTCTACTTTACACTTTAAACTTAAAACTAAAAACTAAAATCGTATCTTTGATTGAATGAAAATTTTAATACACGGAATAAATTACACCCCAGAATTAACAGGTATTGGAAAGTACACGGGGGAAATGGGTGCTTGGCTCGCAAAAAATGATCACGCGGTAGATGTGATTGCTGCTATGCCGTATTACCCTGAATGGTCTAAAAAGGAGGGTTATAAAGGTAAGTGGTGGTTTAAAGAATCCATTGCAGGCGCATCTGTATATCGTTGTCCCTTATATGTCCCTAAAAAAGTAACGGGTGCAACACGCATGATTCATGAATTTAGTTTTTTAGCATCTTCCGGTTTTTTTTGGATACGTTTTCTATTTAAACGATATGATATTGTATTTACACCCTACCCCCCATTAATCATTGGTTTCTGTCCTTGGTTGTATAAGATATTCCACCCAAAAGCAACATGGGTATTTCACGTGCAAGATTTACAAGTGGATGCTGCTAGAGAATTAAAACTCATACAAAATAAAACACTTCTTACCATACTCGAAAATATCGAACACTTCTGGCTACGGAAATGCGACTATGTCTCTTCCATTAGTACGGGTATGCGCGATCGGATTCTATCCAAAGGCATCCATGCCTCAAAATACATCATGCTCCCCAATTGGGCAGAAACGAATATCATAAAACCACTACCCACTTCTGAATCAATGCGAACAGAACTAGGTATTCCATTAGATTCGAAGGTACTTTTATATTCTGGGAATTTAGGCGAAAAGCAAGGGGTAGAAATGCTAATCGACGCTGCGAATCAATTGAAGAGCAAAACGAATATCCTTTTTGTGATTGCTGGAGAAGGTGCGTCTAAACAAAAACTCATAGAATATGCAGCAAGCAAACAACTTGAAAATATATTATTCCTTCCCTTGCAATCGTATGCGAAACTCGCATCGTTTCTAGCTATCGCTGACATCCATCTGGTGATACAGAAAAAATCGGCAGCAGACTTAGTGCTTCCATCAAAATTTATGAGCATCCTTTCTGCAGGTGGCGTATCTTTAGTGACCGCAGAACCAAATACCAGCTTATATGATATGGTTGCAACAAACAACCTTGCGTACATCTGCGAGCCAGAAAACACAAGCGTTTTTGTACAAACCATCCAATCCATACTTGCAGAAGATTCCACACCCATAGCTCTACGTGCAAGACAATTTGCGGAAGAAAAATTAAGTATTGACGGGATATTAGGTGCCTTTATGCAACAATGCTCTTACGTGCAACACAGATAGAGAACCATTCATACACATCTTTCTAATCTATTGAATACCAGAATTAATAATTCAACAACAGGGTGTTCAACATGAAACCTGAAACAAATCTGCACTTAAAAAATTGAATCGAATGAACGAAAAACTGCATTTTCTGACCCACTCGCTCTTTTCTAAACATAATTCTTATCCAACTTATTTGTTTAATTCATCCCATTTAAGTAACATTGCACTCAGAAAAAAAATTATTTTTTTTCTAGGGCTCTTAGCTCAGATGGTTAGAGCATCTGACTCATAATCAGAGGGTCGTTGGTTCGATACCAACAGGGCCCACATTTAATCGAATAAGTACTTGTAATCAAGCGCTTATTCGATTTTTTTTTGCTCAAAAAGAAAATTGAAGATAGTGAACAGTGCCTGTTTCGCTTTGGGGCGGGAGTCAAGGAAAAAGTGCTAAATA
>NZ_CALMGQ010000019.1 GCF_937863595.1 uncultured Cytophaga sp. | reverse complement strand
CCCACTTAAACTGCCAACCACCTAAAGCTTCTCCTTCAGGAAAATATAAGAGATGGTTGGCAGTTTACGCAAAAAGAACCAATGCACGAATACATATTCATGGGCGCAAACGTGCCGAACCATGGCACATAAGGATACAACACACATGCCGTGGTTACCACTTTTAATAATTTAGTCAAACAAAAAACCCTTAGCTTTTTCAAACTAAGGGTTTCTTTTTCAATGGTAGCGGGAACAGGACTCGAACCTGTGACCTTCGGGTTATGAGCCCGACGAGCTACCAACTGCTCCATCCCGCGGTATATTTTTGGTATATTTTGTCTTTCTAATAAGTATCAGAACTTCTTTCTGATTGATTGGTCTGCAAAGATAGGTAAAAAATTCCTAATTCAAAATATATAATTGGTTTTACTTTATAAAACACTTTAATTTTGTCCTTTTAAGCTAATAACCAGCATTTAAAACATCAATTTTATTTACGAATCATTACTTATTGCATTTCCGTGCTCTCTAAATAGAGTGTAAATGTCTTTGTTACAAATAATAAAAAAACCACTAAGCATACAATAAGCACTATCCCATAAAATTTAAAAACAAATTTCAATCTCGATAAACCAATTTCTATTCCTACTTTATTCATCAGAGGAATGTTTTTTATTATGCCATTCGAAAATTGCAACAATTTCCAATTTGCCAAAGCAAGTAATAACGTAATCATAAGATATAATATTCCTTGAATTGGATTATGAGTATGCGTAAAAAGGCCCTTTAAGACGGGTAATAAATAATTCAAAGAAAATATTAGAAAAACGAAAAGTGCAGCGAAACAAACGATAGAGATGAACTTTGCCCATTTTGCCATTTCTAGCAAGTAGCTTTTCATTTTATCCGTAAAATTTGATTCTAAATCAGTCACTAAAACATTCTGGTTTTCCATAGTAAACATCGTATTCTGGTAAATAAAAAAACCGATCCATTGCTGAACCGGCTTTTACAATATGTATTATTAAACTATTAAATATGCAGCGCTCTATTATCTGTAGCCGCTAAACATGCTTCTTTAAACGATTCTGTGAAGGTAGGGTGTGCATGAGACATTCTGCTTACATCTTCTGCAGATGCTCTGAATTCCATTGCTACGACTGCTTCCGCAATCATATCTGCCACGCGTGGCCCGATCATGTGTACGCCTAAAATTTCGTCGGTTGTTTTATCTGCCAATACTTTTACAAAACCATCTAAGTCCATACTTGCTCGCGCTCTACCCGATGCTTTGAATGGAAAGTTTCCAACTTTGTATGCTTTGCCCTCTTTTTTCAATTGCTCTTCAGTATATCCAACCGCTGCAACTTCTGGCCATGTGTACACAACACCTGGTATCAAATTGTAGTTGATGTGAGGTTTTTGTCCAGCCATTGTTTCTGCTACAAATGTACCTTCTTCTTCTGCCTTGTGTGCAAGCATAGCACCTACTACAACATCACCAATTGCATAAATGCCTGGTACATTTGTTTGTAAATGACCGTCAACTGCGACTCTGCCGCGTTCGTCTAATTTTACGCCTGCTGCTTCCAAACCTAAGCCTTCAGTATACGGACGACGACCTGTTGCTACCAACACGTAGTCCCCTTTCAACTCCAATACTTTCCCGTCTTTGTCTTCAGCTGTAACCGTTACTTCTTTTCCTTTAGCAGTTGCGCCTGTTACTTTATGACTGAAATAGAAATCGAAACCTAAATGGTTTTTAGAAACTTTGATCAATTCTTTACCCAACGCTCTGTCCATTGTTGGGATCAATGTATCCATGAATTCTACAACAGAAACTTTAGCACCTAAACGTGCATATACTGAACCAAGCTCCATACCGATAACACCACCGCCAATTACGATTAAGTGTTTAGGTACTTCAGTTAATTCCAATGCTTCCGTAGAAGTGATGATGCGTTTTTTATCGATGGCAACATTTGGCAACGATGTAGGCTTAGAACCTGTAGCGATAATAGTTTTCGCTGCTTTCAATTCTTTCACGCTTCCATCAGCTGCTGTTACTTTGATGGTATTTTTATCGATAAATGAACCGATGCCTGTATGCACATCGATTTTATTTTTCTTCATCAAATAATTAATCCCTTCACAGGTCTGTTTTACAACACCTGCTTTGCGATCAATCATTTGTTTGATATTCACTTTTACATCTTTTACATCAATGCCATGCTCTTTGAACGTGTGCGTTGCATTGTAATAATGCTCGGATGAATCCAACAATGCTTTTGAAGGAATACAACCAACGTTTAAGCAGGTACCACCTAAGGTACTGTATTTTTCAATCAATGCAGTCTTCATACCAAGTTGTGCGCAACGAATCGCTGCTACATATCCACCAGGACCAGAACCGATAATTACTACGTCGTACATAATGTTTTTAGTATTGAGTACTAAGTACTGAGTACAGAGTACGTATTAAAATTAATTATTTTATGTTTTATAAAGTACTAAGTCAAGTAGAAAAAGAAATTAATACTTTATCATTTGCTTTGGTGATTAGAGAAATGTTTTTGTACTTAGTACTCTATACTCTGTACTCCGTACTCTATACTTTGTACTATACACCAAGCAACAATCTACTCGGATCTTCCAACAATTGTTTCACACGTACTAAGAAACCTACAGACTCACGACCGTCGATAATACGGTGATCGTAAGAAAGTGCTAAGTACATAATCGGACGAATTACAACTTGTCCGTTCATTGCAATTGGGCGCTCAACAATGTTGTGCATGCCTAAGATTGCAGATTGTGGCGAGTTGATGATTGGTGTAGACAACATAGAACCGAAGATACCACCGTTTGTGATGGTGAATGTACCACCTGTCATTTCGTCCATGCTTAATTTACCATCACGTGCACGAACTGCTAAACGTACAATTTCTGCTTCGATTTCGTTGAAGCTCATTGTCTCTGCATTACGGATAACGGGAACTACCAAACCTTTTGGAGTAGATACCGCAACCGATACGTCACAATAATTGTGGTTGATAATTTCATCCCCATCGATGTATGCATTTACAGAAGGAAAATCTTGTAATGCAATACACACTGCTTTGGTGAAGAACGACATAAATCCTAAACCCACACCATATTTTTCTTTGAAGGTATCTTTGTATTTAGAACGCATGTCCATAACAGGCTTCATGTCTACTTCATTGAAAGTAGTCAACATCGCTGTTTCGCTTTTCACTGCTACCAAACGGCGTGCAATGGTTTTGCGAAGACTTGTCATTTTAACACGTGTATCTTCTCTACCTGCAACGGCTGCTTTAGCTGGTGTTGCTGGAGCAGAAGCTGCTGCTGGTTTTGCTGCTGGAGCTGCAGATGCATTCATTGCGTCTTCTTTTGTAATACGACCATCTTTGCCAGTACCTGCTACTGCAGAAGCATCAACGCCTTTTTCATTTAATATTTTACCTGCTGCTGGAGACGCATGGCCTGCTGCATAATTACCACCACCTGTTGAAGCTGCTGCTGCTGTTGGAGCCGATGTTGTACTTGCTGCTTTTGCACCGCCCGCTGAAGGAATGATTTTACAAACTACAGTGCCAATAGCTACCGTGTCGCCTGTACGTGCCAACACTTCAATTACACCTGCAGATTCTGCACGCAATTCAAATGTTGCTTTGTCTGATTCAATTTCGCATAGCAAGTCTTCTGCATTGATTGCATCACCCGACTTAACTGCCCATGCACCAATGGTTACTTCTGCAATAGATTCTCCTACTGTTGGAATTTTTACTTCAATAGGAGTTGCATTAGCAGCCGGTGCTGAAGGAGCTGCTGCTGGAGCAGGAGTTGCTTTGGGAGCTGCATCTGCTACTGGCTTCGCTGCGGATCCTGCACCTTCTTGGATGGAACAAATTATTGTTCCAATCGCTACCGTATCGCCTTCTTGTGCATTTATTTTTAATACACCAGAAACTTCTGCATTCAATTCAAATGTTGCTTTGTCTGATTCAATTTCGCAAATCAAATCATTTGCATTAACAAACTCTCCATCCTTCTTTGTCCATTTTCCAATGGTTACTTCTGTGATGGATTCACCTACTGTAGGTACTTTTACTTCAAATGCCATAATTCTAATGTTCTATAAGAATAAAATTCGTATTGTTATTTTAAGATAAACACATTGTTTATCGCATATTCATTTTTTCAATCTTATCAGCAAACGAACGCTTCACAAGTTCTGCTTGTTTTTCGTTGTGTGCTTTTAAATAACCAACAGCAGGAGAAGAAGCCTCATCACGCGCAATTACTTCAACCTGAGAATTGTTCATTAAATAGAATCGACGCAACATATAACCCCACGCACCCATGTTGTATGGCTCTTCTTGTACCCAAACAAATTCTGCGTTTTTATACTTCGCAAAAATCGCTTCCATTTGTTTTTCAGGATATGGATACAATTGCTCCAGACGCACAATTGCAACATCTGTGCGCTTCGTAGATTTTTGTTCTTCAAATAAATCGTAGTAGACTTTACCTGTACAGAACAATACACGTTTCACTTTTTTAGCATCCACGTTTACATCGTCGATTACTTCTTGGAAACGACCGTGTGTAAATTCTTTCAAATCAGAAACAACCAATGGATGTCTCAATAATGATTTCGGAGCCATGTTGATTAATGGCTTACGGAATTCCCACTTCAATTGTCTGCGCAATGCATGGAACATGTTTGCAGGTGTCGTAATGTTTGTAACAATGATGTTGTTGTTTGCACACAAGCCTAAGAAACGTTCCAAACGAGCGGAAGAGTGCTCTGGACCTTGACCTTCGTGACCGTGTGGCAATAACATTACCAAGCCATTTTGACGCTGCCATTTTGTTTCACCTGCAGTAACAAATTGATCAATCATCACTTGTGCACCATTGGCGAAATCACCAAATTGTGCTTCCCAAATAACCAAAGCACTTGGGTTTGCCATTGCATAACCATATTCAAAACCAAGTACACCATATTCAGATAACAAAGAGTTATAAATACGGAAACGTTTTTGATTATCAGAAATATGATTTAAGCTGTAGTATGGTTCGTTTGTTTCGGCATCTTTCAACACCGCATGTCTGTGAGAGAAGGTGCCACGTTGTACATCTTGCCCACTGAAACGAACAATTTTCTTTTCTAATAATAAAGAGCCATATGCTAATAATTCAGCAGTAGCCCAGTTAACAATTTTAGTGTCTTGAAATTGCTCTTTACGATCTTTTAATAATTTTTCAATTTGTTTCAATGGTTTGAAACCATCTGGAATATCTGTAATTGCTTTGCCAACTTTATCAATTACATCTTGTGTAATAGAAGTGTCTGGAGATTGATCAAAATCTTCTTTCGTTGACTTGCGAAGTTCAACCCATTCCTTTTCCATTTTTTGTAAAGAATATGGAAGTGGCTTTTGCTTCACAAGATTCAATCGATCTTGCAACATGTCTCTGAATTCACGATCCATGTTTTTTGCAATTTCTGCATCCACATCTCCACGTTCAATCAATTTCTGATTGTATACTTCGCGTGGGTTGGGGTGACGAGAAATGACATTGTATAATTTCGGTTGTGTGAATTTTGGTTCATCACTTTCGTTGTGTCCGTGACGACGGTAACACACCATATCCACGAAAATATCTTCGTTGAATTTTTGTCTGTATTCTGTAGCAATACGCATACAGAAATTCACGGCTTCTGGATCGTCTCCATTTACGTGCATTACGGGCGCATCAATGATTTTTGCAATATCGGTACAATAGATAGAAGAACGCGCATCTTCAAAATCTGTTGTGAAACCCACTTGGTTGTTAATCACAAAGTGAATGGTACCACCTGTTTGGTAACCGTTCAACTTACTCATTTGAACCGTTTCATATACGATCCCTTGCGCTGCAAGTGCTGCATCACCATGTATCAATACAGGCAATACTTTTTTATAATCATAGCCATATAAACGATCTCCTTTTGCACGAACAAATCCCAACACAACAGGATCTACCGCTTCTAAGTGAGAAGGGTTTGGCATTAATTTTAAATTTATTTTTTGTCCTTCAGG
Source organism: uncultured Cytophaga sp. (assembly GCF_937863595.1). Lineage (GTDB taxonomy): Bacteria > Bacteroidota > Bacteroidia > Cytophagales > Cytophagaceae > Cytophaga. The sequence goes on along the minus strand of NZ_CALMGQ010000019.1, from coordinate 12,769 downwards.
TGTTAATACTTCGCTTGAATAACCCATGTGATATTTCACATCACCGTCACCCATTGTCATATCAGGCTTAACCGTTCCTTCAAACTCATTAAAAATTTGTTCGTAGGTTTTGCCCATGATGTTTGCCAATACATTCAAACGACCACGGTGCGCCATACCAATTACAACCTCTTCAACACCTAATTCGGCGCTTACATTGATCATTTTATCTAAGGCAGCAATCGTTGTTTCACCTCCTTCAAGGGAGAAACGTTTTTGTCCTACATATTTTGTATGCAAGAAATTTTCGAAAACAACTGCTTCGTTCAATTTTGAAAGAATGCGTTTCTTTTCGTCTAATGTCAATGCATGTGCAAGTGATTCTTTTTCAATTTTATTACGCAACCACGCTAATTTCTCAGGGTTACGGATGTACATATATTCAAAACCAATTGTTCCTTCATATATGAACTTTAATGTTTCTACAATTTTACGAAGTGTAGATGCTCCAATACCCAATTCAATACCTGCTTCAAAAACAATATCTAAATCAGCATCCGACAAACCAAAATCCACAAGCTCTAATAATGGCTTACGATCTTTACGCTCACGTACAGGATTGGTCTGTGCTCTTAAGTGACCTCTACTTCTATAGGCATGTATTAAATAATGTACACGAGATTCCTTTTCAGATACGCTCGTTGCAGGACTCGAAGCTACAGCTGCGACTCCGTTACCAGTAGGTGCTGTAGTACTCCCGCCATTTGCTGGTCCTTTTTCTCCATACTTTTGTAAAGAAAAATTATACCCTTCAAAAAACTTTTGCCACGTTATATCAACGGAGTTTTTGTCTTTTAAATAGGATTGGTACATCTCATCTACATAAGAGATTTCTGCATTCGATACGTATGAATAATTATCCATAATGGGGTTTAATAAGAATTTACTGTACAAAGATAACAAAACGGCAAAATGTTGATAACCTTATATTCGAATATCCAAATATAATTTAATTATCAATATGTTATACATAAATTACTATCTTTAATTACTAGATTTACAAATGAACAAATTATGATTTTTCGAATCTATTTTTGAACAAATCCGTTAAAGAAATTTGGCAACTTAAATTTTTATGTATGGCTTTAATACAATTTTCAGGGAATCTTGGAAGAAAACGTGCGGCGCATTTATTGAAAAGAATAACATTTGGACCCAATAAGGCAGATATGGATGCTTTTTCTAGTTTGACTCCAGCAGCTGCACTTCATTTATTGTTTCAAGACACAAGTATTCCAACACCTCCCATTGATCTAAAAACGAATGCAACTTGGGTAAATATTCCACCTACAGACGCCAACAGCGATGATTCTGTCTTACAATCCTATTTTAAAGGTTGGTGGTTAAATAACATGTTGGCGCAACACGTTTCCCCAACGGATAAATTAGCGCAGATGGTACGCGAAAAAATAGTATTTTTTCTACATACCCATCTAACAACCATACAAGAAGTCGTTGGAAGTAGCAGAGCACTTTATTTCCAAAACGTATTATTTAGAACATATGCATTTGATGAAACAAAGCCAGCACCTATAAATTTAAAAGATCTAACTAAAAAAATATGCATTGATAATGCGATGCTAACTTTATTGGATGGTAAATTAAATGTTAAGGGTGATCCAAACGAAAACTTCGGCAGAGAATTAATAGAATTATATACATTAGGCAAAGGCTTACAAGGAAGCATTCCTCCATCAACTACACAAGGTGATTACATTTATTACACGGAACAAGATGTGAAAGCCGCGGCCCTGATTATGTCGGGTTGGGATACAGACACAACCTTCACTACGCTTGATACGGATACAAGCCTACCTAGAGGCAAAGCTAAAACTAATGCATCAAACGTTTCCAATCAACACGACAACACAGTTAAACAATTTAGTGCGCGATTTAATAGTGCAATCATTACACCCAACCCTGCATTGTTAATAGGAGGTTTGCCAACAGAGGCAAGTATGATAGATGAAATTAGTCAACTAATAGATCTTATTTATTCGCAACCTGAATGTCCAAAAAATATTTGTCGTAAACTCTATCGTTTTTTTACCTACCACGAAATCGATGCAACCATTGATACCAATATCATTACAGACTTATCCAACACATTTATTTCTGGGGGATATAAAATAGAACCTGTTATAAAAGAATTGCTTGGAAGTCAACATTTTTATGACTTAATGGATGTGGATGTAAACAACGATATGTTTGGTGCAATCATAAAATCACCCTTAGAATTGGTAACTGAAACGATTTCTTTTTTTGAATATCCGTTTCCAATATATTCTTCGCAATTAGAAGATTTTTATAAGACAACAGATAACCTCTTTGAGCAATTGAGAATTATGGGCATGAATTTCATGAACCCTACAGATGTTGCTGGTTATGATGCATACTATCAATACCCCATGTTTAATCGCGCTTGGATTTCACCAAACACGTTAAACAGAAGGTATAATTTTATCTATTTAAGTATGACTACCGACAATACCATGGAAGGTGCTCTAAATATTGATTTGTATACATTTATAAAAGTACGATTTGGAGGAAGTGCTAGCGATCCAGATGTATTCATTCGTGAACTTATTACTTATTTATTTCCGATGTCAATAGAAACAACGGAAATAACAACGGAGCGCTTAAATTATTTCAAAGTCCAATTCTTTAAATTAGGCGAAGCGTTGCCTCAAGGTCCGCTTGCCTTTTGGCAATTTAGTTGGAGCAATGGAGAAACGATCCCTGCTAGTAAAACAGATGCACGAGGTATGTTGCAAGATTTGGTAAATGCCTTGTTACAATCACCAGAGTTTCAACTTCATTAATCATTTTCGTATGAAAAGAAGAGATTTTTTAACCAAACTTCCTGCACTCGCAGCCATCCCCTTTGCAATTAACGGTGTTTATTTTAATGCCATTGCGGATGCCTTATCACCCTTGCAACGTTTGGCAGCAAGTTGCCCAAATGATCGAGTATTGATTATTTTACAATTACACGGTGGCAATGATGGTATAAATATGTTATTGCCTGTTTCTGATTACGATCGATATTATAATGTGCGTGCAAACATTGCCATTCCGGATAAAGGATCCAGAGCATTTATAAAATTAGATAACACCTTGGCGTCTTCAGATCAGATAGGCTTACACCCAGATATGGTTGGTGTAAAGAGTATGTATGACCAAGGCATGGTACGCATGATTCAAGGTGTATCGTATGCAAATCACAACCAATCACATTTTAGAGGACGTGATATTTTATTTATGGGTGGTGGCTCATCGGATTATTTAAATTCGGGTTGGGCCGGTCGATATTTAAAAGACAAATATGCACCAGATGTATATCCAACAAATTTCCCAAATGCAAATATGCCAGATCCACTGGCATTGGAATTTAATGATGACTTATCTCTCGTGTTTCATCAAGACGATAACATCCCAACATCGATAGCGATTGACGATCCAGAATCCTTCTTCAATTTAGTAGATACCTTGCCAGGCTACGACGACAAACCTGGTATAGACGCAAGAGGTATTCCACCAATTGGTTTAGCAAATTCTCCGTATGGTAAAGAAATGAATTGGATATTGAACTTGGAAGAGAAATCGGATGAATACCACAACCGTATTTTACAAGTATATAATAAAGGGAAATCAACGGATCCCAATATTTCGTATCCTGTTTCCTATCCTTTGAATGCTCCAAAAGCACGCGTTAAAAATCCGCTTTCTGCAAAACTTAAAATTATTGCAAACTTAATTCAAGGGGGTTCGCAAACAAAAATATATTTAATACGCATGGGTGGCTTTGATACCCATGCACAACAAGTAGAAAATGCAAATGCAACCATGGGAAACCATGCAGCATTGATGTATCACATATCCGCATCTATGCGTGCCTTTCAGGATGATTTAAAAGCACGTAGTATCGATGACCGCGTATTAACAATGACAACTTCTGAATTTGGAAGAAGAATTTATTCAAACGGAAGTTATGGTACCGACCACGGGATTGGTGCTCCAATGATGTTATTCGGCAAAGGTGTAGTACCGGGCTTATCAGGTACCAATCCAGATTTAACGCAGGATAATGTTGCTATGCAATTTGATTACAGACAAGTATATGCAAGTATATTGAAAGATTGGATGTGTGTAGATGCAAGTCGTGTAGATACGGAGTTTGGCATCCTTTGGGGAGATTACCCAGGTAGAGGAACAACATTGCCCATCATCAATAATAATTTAGTAACGAGTGTAAATGGATTTGTGCGCGATCGTTTTTACATGAATAATTGCTACCCAAACCCTGCGGTAAATTATACGGATTTAACTTTTCACATAAATACCAGTTGCGTTGTAACCATTACACTGCATGATTCTGCCGGAAAGCAAGTGAAAAAATTTATGTCAGAAGAATTTCCAATGGGAGAAAATACAGTAACATTAGATGTGCGAGAAATAAAATCGGGAACGTATATCTACCAAATTGAAACCTCCTATTTTAAAGACGCAAAAAAATTGGTCATTCAAAAATAAATTATGCTTAAAACAGTACGCCATATATTCTTTATATACGCATTTTTATTTTTATCCTTGAACGCATTGCAAACGCAGGCACAAGTCGATAGAAAAAAATCGAGTTATACAGGTCGTTCATCTACTCAAAGTTTTGAAAAAACTCAATTTTATATTGGTATACGTGGTGGCATAAATCTTACCGAGGTACATGTAGTCAATCCCTACTCCTCTTTTGTATCCCCAACCAATTCAAGCGAGGAGTATTTAAAAAGTTATAAAAGCTTTTCAAAACCGTCAGCAGCATTCGGACTCGAATTTTCATTTTCGTATACTAAATTTACAGCAAGCTTTCAACCCAATTATAGAAGACAAACCTTTAGCTATTCAAACACCTACGAATGGGCGGATGCAAGCAATAGTCAAAATTACTTACAACTGAGCTATAATCAAAAAACAAGTTTAGATTATATTGAATTGCCTTTATTCATTCGATACGATATTGTTTCTGGAGCATTTAAACCTTTTGTACAAGTTGGTTTTTACTATGGTATACTTAATAATGCAACCAAAGAGTTAACAATTGAAGGAGTAGACAATGCATCTGGAACGAGCCGAAATTTTACAGAACCTTCCTCCATTATCGGTGCTAAAAATTTATACATTAAATCTTCAATCGGTGCTGCATTTGGCTTAGGTACAAGTTATAAAGTAGGAAATGTACGATTGATTGTCGATGCAACATATCGCATGGGTTTAAATAATATTTCAAATGTAAAAAATAGATATACATCCAATGCCTTATCTGGCGTTGGTGATGTAACAGATGATATAAAATTAAATAACATTACCTTTTCCTTTGGATGTTTATTTCCAATGAAATTTTTGGTATCTCCTTCTCATAAAGCAGTTGATTAATATGAAGCATATTCTTTTATATATAGTACTCGTAGTAGCAATCCTTGGCTGTGATATGAAAAAGAATAAAGATGCGCAGCCATCCGGATTCTTAAAAATATATAATGAAAATAGTTATTCCAATCAGTATACTCCTTTGGATATTGAACAAACATCAGATGAGGGATTTCTTATTTTAAGTGCGGCTAAAATTGAAACGAGTGCCTTTCCTGGGATTTATATTATGAAAATTGATAAAGATGGAAATGTGCAACACACACAATTGCTTTCAGATACATACGTAAGTGCTGCATCCAACTTATTGAGAAGTGGAACGGAATATTATTTCGTGTGTATGGACAGACAAAATTTAGGAACATATATTATGTCTGTTTCTGCATCTGGCGAAGCTACAGAAAGTGCCTTTATGAATGATATTCAATATCCCTTGTCTGCGGAATTAAATGAAACCAATGGACAGGTATTGATTCAACATTATAACAAAGATGATTTAAAAACAGTTATATCTTCGGTTACAAAAACGGGTGTAATTTCTGCTACACGCTCTTTTAGTATTGGTTCAGGAGACTTTAATGTAGAGCAACCCGTCATCGACCACCTGACAGGTAATGGTAAAAAGTACCCCTTTCTAAATGGCAAACTTTCAAGTAATGTATTTTACTTTAACGGGTTTTACAATTACACCTTATCCATGTGTATTTTTGACTTCAATTGGGACAAAGACGATAAGCCAGCAGCAGTTCAAGGCTATCGGGATGAACGTTGCATCAGCAGTGTGCTAGCTACAGGCTCTAATCAAATTGCAACATCACGTTACGCCTATGGCAGTAATTACATTTTGCCTACTGCAACAATACCAACCAGTTCAAATATGTTTTCTGCAAACAGCGATTTAAATGGCTTTCTTATTCCTGAATTAGTATATGATGCACCGATGGCATTGAAAGCGATGACGATTAATGGTCGTGCGATGTATGTGTATGCAAGTACAACTAAAAGTTCGCAGGTTCTTTTAATGGCTTATGATGCAAGCACGAAACAATTAATTGGAACAACGAATGTAGGTGCAACGAATCCATTCGCAATGGCAAACATCATACAAACAATGGATGGTGGTATTGCAGTGCTGGCAACGACACAAGTAGCTGGAAGGTTTTCACGTATAGCTATTTTTAAAATTGGAAAAGATGAGTTGGGTTGGTGATGGGTTGAATGGAAATTGTAGTAAGTAACACTACACATCGTTGCCCAAGTTTATTGCAGCAAATCTCAACTAGACAAACAAAAAATACCACTTAAACTGCCAACCACTTCCACCACAGCGCTAATGGTTGGCAGTTTACGCAAGCAATAATCCATTTCTATACGACTACCTAGGCGTAAACGTGCCGAACCATGGCATATTCCAATAGCACTACTCTCCGTGGTTACGCACGTTTAACTAAATTCATATCCAAAAAAACCTTATTCCTTAATACACTTCTTGATTGTGACAACATCATCGTGAATGATTTGTAAGATATATTGCCCAGAAGGATATTCAGAAAGATCCACTTGACCTGAGCCGTTAAAAATATTGACTTGTAAGGTTTGACCCAGCATATTCTGAACGCTTACTTGATACGCATTTGTATTATCCATTTTTATCTGAATAACGTTTTTAGTTGGGTTTGGATAGAGAACAATACTAGCTTGACTTACATTAGGAATTACAGAAGTAGCCGTTCCGTTATCAATGTATATTGGTTGGTTTGTAGGAACCATAATCATCGTTACAGATAATGCAGGAGCTGTAAAGGATACCGAATTATTGCTTACTGTAAACGCGTTATTCTGCAATGCATTATTCGATTTAGAAATAAATGTTTCTGTAGAGGGTAATCCAGATAAACGATATCCATTAACAGTAGTAGCAGAAGGAACAAAATTTTGAAGATTCAATAGCACAGGTTGTGAATTTGTTTGATCTCTATTTACTACAACAACAATTAATGAATCACCATCGGCTGTTAAAGAAGAATACCCTGAAACAGTATTGTTATTACTTGAAGTTGATTTCGTGGAAACACTTCCATAGTATTTACTAAACAAATGCATTACTTCCCATTGTCCCTTATACCAATCCCAAGGCGTAAAGAGCTCCACGTTGTTTTCTGAAAAAACCCCCAAATGAGATGCATACCAACACGCAATAACATTTGCATTTTCAGATCCATGATTTGCAATTGTTCCATATTCAGACAAGCCAAAAGTTACATTGTGGTTTGCTCCTTTATACTGCGTAAGCCACTGATTGCAGCGTTCAAAAAAGTATTCTTTATTAATTGAATTATCCCACCCTGAAGCGCCTGTAACCTTTACTCCATTTGCTTTGGGAAAGTCATATTGAGTATCAAACCAAACTCTGTGAAGTTGTAATGTTGTTGTTGCATCATTTTCAGTACCTGGATAAAAATGTACATCTAGCACATCAAGTAGTCGAATACCAGTCGCTGCTTCTTCTTCCGAAATACGTTTAATAAAATACTGCATCCATGGATATGACTTACCATCGGTTGGATCTACAATCTTTGAATTGTTCCAAGTATACCATTGCCATTCATTTGTCGATACAGGACCAACAAGCTTTATGTTAGGAAATTTTGCACGTGCAGCTTTTGCAACCGCAAAATATTTTTGCATGTACTCTTCTGCGGTAATAGCGGATGTAGCAACATCATCATGTGTACTAGACCAAACCTCAGGTTCATTATCCATGTTCCAATACATAAGGCGAGCTGCATCCAATTTTAAGGAATTAAACCAATGATCTAAAATAGTTGTCGTGGAATCTGCATTCCACGGTTTCAAATATAAACTTGGATTTCCTTGGTCGCTACCATCACCTCCGTATGCAACTGGTCCAGCACCACCAGCCCAATTTTTTGTAGTATTGATAACCCCATTTGCTTGGGTATAGAGATAATCACTAAAATTATGAGCGTTATTTGAGCCAGCATACCCCAACAATTGAAAAGAAAACAGGCCCTGGGTGTTTGATGTATTCGTTAATAAACTTTTTGCGGAATAGTCCCAATCATGTAAAGATACATTGTTATACCAATCAGGGTGGCTAGATAATTTAGCCCTCCAATTATATTTTGTAGAGTTGTTGCCACCACTCTCGCGAAACATTCTCAAACCAGCATCTTTGTATAACTGCCACTGAACAGAAGAAACAGGATTGGACGGATCATCTGAAATATTATTATTTCTTCCATAAATCCATGGAGAAATTTTATGATGATTGGCTGTTGCATCTACGGTAATCGTTGTTTGGGAAACAACCGATACGATACTTGCAAAAAAGAACAAGAAGGTAGAATATATTTTCATATTTAAAATATACGAAATAATTCTTTATAATGTTTATCCTCTAAATGATTTGATGCATTTCAAAACTCGCAATTTTTAAAATTCGAATGTATGAATTGAAAATATAAGGAATTGATTATTCTACTTACCTTCCAAATATCCCCGTAAATACTCAAAACCTAGTCCCAACTTACCATTCAACGTTAACGCACAACGCTGAATTAAATCGCCGTAGGGTTGTTTCAATAAATCAGGCAATACATTTTTGATCAATTGGTTTCCAAAATCTTCGGATGCATTTCTAGGTATTTCGCAGGGCAAGTTATCGATAGCCATCACGGTTATATTTCTCGGATCAGAAAAAGGCGCTTCGATATCGCTTGTAAATGGATTGAAATCGTAGGCCGGATCATAGATATTTGTAGACTTCACCGTAGAAGGAATAGAACCGTTGATATCGCAGGTAATGTCTGATATTAAACGAATAGAAAAATCTTCTCCTCTACTTTGTTCCGTCGTGAAAAGTTTGGGTGCGCGCTGATCCCAATATGCACCAGCAATTAACACATCTGCAACTTGTGCGTACGGCATAAAAGTTGAATGATACTGTTCTGGATGTGCATGAAAATCTTCTGTATCCCAAGCTTTGTCTTTATCATTTGCTTGATTGTAATCACAAGAAACGATTTGAGTATAAACAGAATGATCGTATTTCTTAGTTAAAAAATCGTTCGGAGAAACTTTTTGAATATTCATTTCTTTCAAAATCAATTCTGCTCCATTGCCTACTCTACCAGCACCTGTCAACACAATTTTTAAAGTCGGTATTGTTACTTTTTTTAATTCAGAAATCAACTCGGCAATATCAAAACACTTGTACGCAGACTTTAATTTATATAGTTCGTATTTCTTTCCCAACAATAAAAAGGTATTGTACGCTCCTACAATACCAGCAAAGTAACCAAAGGCAATAATGCGTTTCTCATGTGTATTACGCAATGCCTCATAATCAATCATCGTGATGCTCTTCTCCACAATCGCCTGTAAGAGCTTTTGATTATGGGGTTGCATCTTGATTGTGTGCGAAAAAAATAAATATGTTTTATGTGCTATCAACTGATGAATGGGTACTTCTTTTATACCCAATAAAATATCACAGGCACTTAAATCTTCTTTTAATGGTATGCCGACTGCCACATATTCTTTATTCGTAATACAACGTACATCACTGGGTTGCACAAATATTTCTACGTGTGGATACTGGTTCATTACTTCAACACACTGCTGGGGCAACAATGCAACCCTTCTGTCTGAGGGTACTTTGCCTTCGCGAATGATGCCGATTTTAATTTTATCCATTACCCTACTAATTAATCAATTAAAAACTATACTAGATTAATACGGTTTTATTTGTAAAGAGTCTATCAGTTGAGCATCCTTTTTTATCTTCGGTTGATCGATACGTTTATAAAACAAATATCCATACTGACCACCAATGCGTTTAAAGTTCGGATTCTGTTCTAAGGTTTCTTCTCTACCTAATTTCGTTACCAAATACACATCTCTATCTGGCTTGCCATACATCATCCAATCAATACTTTTTAAGGTATCATTTGAAACAGGCTTTTTATTGGTATAATATAAATGTGCGTAGCTTTTAAAATTAAATACTTCTACAAATGCAGGTTCGGCATCTACTTTATCAAACTGCGCATAAAAATCAATTACTTCGCCCTGAATATAGGTTTCAATTTTGGGAAGAAACAAAGGCAATACGGTTTCATGAAATAGAATGGTTGAAAAGAAAATAAGTACAACTCCTTTTACAATTTCTTTTTTCAAATAATATATTCCACTTATAAAAACAATTAAATATGCCAAGCCAGCCAATGCTTCCCAGCCACTCCATGTTACGGGAGCCAAAAAATTAGCTGCAGCAAATGGATCTTTTATGAAAGGTGTTATTTCAAACATTCTTCCTTCGTAATGTTTTACTAATAATGGAAACCCTGTTAATGCGATACCTATAATAAGTCCAGTAATTAACAACGCAAAAAACAAAAAGCGATTGATACGTTTACTTCCATTCAATAAACGCTCTACACCGGTTGCGGCTAAATACGACAAGGGGAAATAACAAAAAGAGGAGTAATGGACAATCTTTGTTTTAACAATACTGAACAATACCAATACAACTAAAAAGGATATGATGGACCACAAACGCATTTGCTTGCGCGCTTGTGCATCATCCGTATTATTTCTAATTCCTAGAAACGCAAAATACGACATCGGGAAACAGCCAAACAAAATAACTAAGGCATGGTAGTAAAACGGACCGCCGTGGCCGGCATCTTGGGTTTTAAACAAGCGTATTTGATACACAATAAATTCTTGAAGGAAAAACGGCCCATTTGTAATAAGCTCATATCCAAACCAAGCAATGGAAACAGCACCAACTAATACAAAAAACAAAACCCATTCCTTAATGTTTAAGGCCCAGAATTTGCGCGCAACAATCATATATACCCCAACGGAAAGCAACACTATCAATAAGCCAACAGGGCCTTTTGTAAGCACCGCCATGCCTGCAAAGAAGCCTGCATAGGCAGCAAACTTTAAACGCTCTTTTGCTTGTTCAGAAGTTAACAGCGTAAGTCTATATACAAACCAAATAGAAACAAAAATAAATAGATTAAATACGGGATCAATAATGCCCGTTCTGAAATAGAAATGTGGCAATACAGAACCTGCATAAGTCAACATCCAAATCCATACAAATTTTCTATTTTCTAATTTTCTACCCATAGCATATAATGTAAGCATGGTAGCAATACCTGTTAAGGCATTTGGTAGTCGGGAAGCAAATTCATTTATACCAAATATTTTCATGCAAATCACTTGCAACCAAAAAAAGAAGGGCGGTTTTTCCCAAAAGGTTTCGTAATTAATTTGCACATGCGTGTAATCGCCTGTCATAATCATTTCACGAGATGCTTCGGCAAAGTTAATTTCATCCCAATCAAATAAATGTACAGAACCAATAAATGGAATAAATAAAAGCGCTGAAATGATAATTATAATAATTCTATCTGTACGGTAAGACGAATCGGTTAATATCTTCATTATTTCTTCTTAATTAATGGTAGATCTAAAGCAGGATTTGATAATAATGCATATTTATTACTCAGATATAAAAACAACACAGAACCTAACGTTCCGATGATAGCACCTACATATATATCTCTTAAAAAATGTTGTAACAAATACACTCTTGATATTGCTGCAAGAGCAGCAATAAGAAAGAATACATAATTCCAGTTTTTATTCTTAATAAAAAATGAAAATAAAAAGAACATGCAAAACGCTTGCGTTGTATGTCCAGAGGGGAAGCTATTAGACGTGTGTATTTCAAGTCCATCAACAAAGTGTAATTGAATTACATCTTTAAAGAAAACAATAGGTCTAGAAGAACTAGGGAATACAAATAGCTTTAATATTTGTGTGAGTGCAGAAACGGATAATAAGATACCTGTTATTACTAAACTTTTTCGAACGCTTATAAACAACAATATAAATATCAGTATCAACGCAGCAAAAAACCCATCTCCCAAATAGGTTACCCAATAAAAAAAATTATCAAAATAACTTGTGTGAAAGGAATTCAACGCTACTTCGAAATCACCCTTAGCGCTTATTAATAAAGCAAAGCCAGGTATTAGCAAATAAAATACAAACAGTATTAAAAATATACGCGTTTGTTGTAGAATTTCTTTCACACAAAATATTTTAAAGTGAAATTTTAATCTTCTGAACGCTCACTTAAACCGTCGCGATCACGAAGCTTTTTATCATCAACGGATTTATTGAGAAATTCGTTGATTTTATCGATATCATAATTGGTTTTAATTGCCCCAAAAGAATTTACATCAACATTTAGGCCTCTCAG
>NZ_CALMGQ010000018.1 GCF_937863595.1 uncultured Cytophaga sp. | reverse complement strand
TAATTATTATTTAAGTCTACTAAAACGGTCAACCCTATATAGGCATTGACAACTTTGTACTTTGTACTTTGTACTTTATACTTTATACTTTTTTTCTTCTAGAAACTAGTCTGGCATCTGAGTATTATATACTTGCTTTGAAGGGATCAAACGAAGAAAGAAAATACTAATCACAAAATAAATACCTAGTGCAATTAAACTGTTGCGCATATCTCCTGTTAGTTGTCTGATAAGACCATAACTAAAGGTTCCCAACACAATCGACATTTTATCTACTATATCAAAAAAGCTAAAATACGATGCATGGTCTTTTGTATTTACGGGCATTAATTTTGAATACGTAGCACGCGAAAGCGATTGCACCCCACCCATAACAAAACCGATAGAACCTGCCAATATAAAAAAACTCATACCTGGTTGAACAACATATCCCATGCAACAAATTACAATCCACACAACAACACCAACCAATAACGCATGAGTATTTCCTATTTTATTTGAAAGCATATTCAGTGCATACGCACCCGCAATAGCAACCAATTGAATCAATAATATGGTTGCTATCAATGATTGAGAGTCCACGCCAATCACTTCTTTGGCAAATAAGGGAGCTAGATACATAACCGTTTGCACGCCCATATTGTAAAAGAAAAAACCAACTAAAAAGCGTTTTAATAAAGGAAGCTTTTGGATACTATCCCATACTTTTTTCAACTCTTTCAAGCCGTTTGTTAACATATTACCCCTGTTATTTTTTTGTTGAACCTTCGGCAAGCCCATAAAAGATAATTGACCAAAGCCCAGCCACCAAACACCTACAGTCAAGAAAGAGATACGTGAGGCAAAACCAATGGTGATACCAATTTTTTCGTGAAATACGACACAGACTAAGTTGATGATAAGCAACAATACACTACCAATATAACCCCAAGTATAGCCTTTGGCGCTGATCCGATCATATTGATCTTCCGTTGCAATTTCTGGTAAATAGGAATTGTAAAACACAATACTGGAGCTATAACCAATGCCAGCAAGCACAAAAGTTAAGACACCAAATTCAATTGTATGTTCATTTAAAAAATATAAGGCTGCACATGCCACGGAACCTGTATAGCAGGATACTTTCATAAATGTTTTTTTCATTCCAGAATAATCTGCAATGGACGTTAAAAATGGACTTAGTATTGCTGAAACAAGAAATACAATAGATACCGCCCAAGAATAGAGTACCGTATTGGGAACCAAAAACCCAAAAAAATCAACCAAATTCCCATTAGCTCCGTTCTTAGTGATGCCTAAGAAATACTCTGGAAAAATAGCCGTCGTAATCGTTAACGAATACACCGAATTCGCCCAATCATAGGTACACCAAGCATTAATGATTTTGGGATCGTTTTTTATGGTGGGTTGCATAAGCTGTTACTAGATGGATTCGTGTGAATTATTAATTTTGATGCTCAATTTGAATGAGTGGTCAGTGAACAGTGGTCAGAAAACTAGCGGGCAGTGAAATTATATTAGAACCTTCATATTCAGAAACCTATACCTTATTCTAATCTCAATTTACTATTTTTTTACTAACCACTGTTCACTGACCACTTGCTTATCGCATCATCCCCTCTATCAATCCCCAGGTATAATATTTCGCAACGTTATCGATGTATCGATTGAAGTCGATGTGTGCAAGGGCATTAGCTTTGTCTGAAATGGATCGAACTACAACGAGTGGTATATTGTATTCATAACACACTTGTGCTACGGCTGCTCCTTCCATTTCAACGAAAATGGCTTCAGGAAGTTCGTTACGTATTTTTTCATATTGCGACATCGTTCCAATAAATTGATCTCCGCTAACTAACAAACCTTTGTGTACACTTGGCTTGTGTATATGTAAGGCTTCGAGTTCTTCTTTGTTTACATAGTCATATAATTCATTTTTCATAAACGTAGTACAACTTGTAAAGGCATCCTCTACCATCACTTTATCACACGTAAATGTAACCATGTCTAATAACGGAATTTCAAATTGAGGAAATAAGGGCCTGCAATCCATATCATGTTGAATGGATGTTGTCGCAACTACGATATCCCCTATTTTAACTTCATCTGTTAATCCCCCAGCCACTCCTGTTACAATTATACGACCTACCGCAAATCGTTCTATCATTACAGCTGCAGTAACAGAAGATGCCACTTTGCCAACACGTGATAAACTCACCACACATTTTTTATGTTGTATGGTTCCCACATAAAACTTACGACTACCTGTTTCTACGATATTCTCAACATGCATGTGATGTAAAATCAATTCAATTTCAGGCTGCATGGGCACCAAAATGCCGGTAATAATTTCTTTTTCCATTACGAATAGGCTTGTAAAGCAACTGCAAGATGTCGTATATTGTTGAGGGAATCAATACTCGTGTAAAAAAATATGACTACATCGAACAAAATGCTAGAACAAACAATAAAATCAACCGTTCGTGACATCCTTGATTTCCCAGAACCTGGGATTATTTTTAAAGACATTACTCCTCTGTTAAAAAACCCTTCGCTTTGTAAAGATATTGTTTTAGCCTTTTCAGATCAATTACGCCCTTTGAAATTGGATGCATTGGCTTGTTTAGACAGCAGAGGATTTTGGTTTGGATTATCCATTGCAATGGAATTAGGCATACCAATGATTCCCATTCGTAAAAAGGGGAAATTACCCTACAAAACTGTTTTTGAAGAATACGCATTGGAGTATGGAACCAATACCATTGAAATGCATACGGATGCGATACAACCCGGTTGGAGAGTTGCCATACACGACGACATTTTAGCGACGGGTGGAACAGCTGAAGCAACATCCAAATTAATTCAAAGATCACAAGGAACGATTGTAGCCTATTCCTTTTTAATTGAATTAGATTTTTTAAAAGGAAGAAATAAGTTATTGCCGTATTGTTCTATGATTCAATCATTGGTTGGGTATTGAAAAATAGAGGTCAGTGAACAGTGGTCAGTGTAAAAAAGTACATACATGTTAGTTGCTTCATGTTTGTGAATTTTCGGCTAATCATGGTCAATAAGAAAGCCACACATGCATAAAGGAATGGCCTGTGAGTAACAGATCATGTTGAAGTGGTCAGGGTGAAAATAGTAGTCCATTAATGGTAAATAATTCATAATTCATAATTCATAATTCATAATTCATAATTCATAATTCATAATT
>NZ_CALMGQ010000017.1 GCF_937863595.1 uncultured Cytophaga sp. | reverse complement strand
TTTAAAGTAAATTCATCTACTATTTACTTTCTTGAAGCAACTGATTTTTATAATGTTAATCTACCTATTTTCGTTCGAACAAATAATATCAATATTCAAAAAACTGTCATTAAAAATTTATTTAATGCATTTTATTGGGGCGTTATAACGGTTATTGGATTAGTTGTTTTGTTTCTATTTGTCCAAACAAAAGAAGTTGTTTACTTATATTATGGCCTCTTTTTATTTGGAACTATTTTTTTAAACCTATTACTGGATGGATATGCATTTGCATACCTCTGGCCGAACTACCCCATAATAAATAGTTATAAATATGGATTATATGGTATAAGTGTGGTATCTATGCCTCTATTCATGTATCACTTTTTAGATATTCATTATCATTTCCCCAAATTAAAGTTTTTTTTTATAATCTTATCAGCACTATTTATCTTCATTCCTTTACTAAACATATTGGAATACCAAGCACTATGTATGTTAGTATTGCATGTTACTGCAATTATTCAAATATTTATTTATATTGGTTTGGGATTTCGGTTATTCTCAAAAGGAATTAAAAACGCATTCTATTTCATTATTGCATGGTCGATTTATTTGATATCTGTTCTATTAGCCGTACTCACCGCATCTGATATTATACCAAGCACATCTTTTTTAAACAATTATATACAAATAGGAACACTGATTCAAATATCAATATTCTCCTATATACTTTTAGGTAAATACAAAGAAATCAAACAACGACATATTGAAACACAACGAAAACTTATTGATATTTTAAAAGACAGAGAAACAGATCTTACCATACAAAAAGATGAACTCGAAAAATTAGTTTTTTTAAGAACGCAAGAAATTATCCATAAAAACAATGAGCTCTCAACACTCAATGCAAATTTAAATGGAATTGTAGATCAAAAAACGTTTGAATTACAAAATTCATTGAAAGAAATTGTTCGTACAAATGACCAATTAAAACAATTCAATTACATTACATCCCATAATTTAAGAGGCCCAGTATCAAGTTTACAAGGACTCATGAATTTATATAAAATAGAACATTCAGAGATAGATAAAGAAATCTATGTTTCTAAAATGAAGATCGTTATTGATCGAATGGATGAAATCCTTATCGATCTAAATAAAATTTTATCATACAGAAGTACATATAACTTAAAAGAAGACATTCATTTCAATGGTATCATTAACAATAATTTAACACAATTAGGAATTCCCTCAAAAACAGTTGCGCTTTCTATAGAACCTGAATTAAAAATTTCAGGAATCAAATCTTATTTTGAAAGTATATTTTATAATTTATTATCCAACAGCCACAAATATATTGATCAATCCAGAACGTTACACATAAGCATACGGATAGAAAAAAGCTCTGAAAAAAATTATAAAATTATTTTTAGCGACAATGGTATTGGTATGGATGAATCAAAAACAGCAGGGAAAATATTTGGTTTTTACATGCGTTTTCACGCACATGTGGAAGGAAAGGGATTAGGTTTATACATTACAAAAACGCAAATTGAACAAATGGGAGGAAGCATACGGGTGGAAAGTAAGCCGGGTGTTGGTAGTACTTTTATAATTGAACTACCCTTGTAGTTACCAGCCTCTAGGTACTAGTTACTAGACTACAAAAAAAATCAAAATAAATTTCAGGACTTAGATAAACTACTAGAATATAGACAAAACATTTCTATAAAAAGTGGAAGACTTAGATAAACGCTGAGACTTCCACTTTTTATAGTCTAGTACCTAGCAACTAGAACCTAGTGACTAACAATTAGCTTTTCAAATACGCTCTAATCGCGTCTCTGATATTCGTAAATGTTTTCTGAAGCAATTCTTCATTCTCCTCCAACAAGGTAACTCTGAAGCCTTTTAAATCCGAACAAAAGGAGGAAATCGGAACCACACAAATACCTGTTGCTGCTAATAAATAATATACAAACCGTTTATCTAAATCTATATTGGGTTCACTCACCCATTTTTCAACAAGCGCTTTATTTGCTTCATTTTGTATCGGTAACGTTTGTGTATCATTTAAAACGTCTTCTTTAAAAACGATCGTATTATAAAACGCACCATACGTTTCATTAAACATCAACTCTGGAATTTGTCCCAATATGCCAGCAATGATTTTACTGCGCTTGCCTATTTGATTATTTAATTCTTCTCTATAAGGCAAATATCTTGGATCGGACATGATTACAGGTATTGCTAATTGCGGAAGTGTTGTAGAACACACTTCAATCATTTTAGCATTATCTATAGCCGAACAGAATTTATCAAAGTCTTCGTCCTTACCGCGATTGTAATACTCCATCCATCCACAACGAGAACCTGGCCAAGGAAATTCTTTTGAAATCCCTTTCATTGCTATACCAGGCACATCGTCGATTACTTCTGCAAGTGAATACGCACGAGCGCCATTATACGTAATGTTCAAATAAATCTCATCGCTCAATAAAAACAAATTAAATTCGCGCGCGATTTCAACAATGCGTTTTAAGGTATCAAGCGGATACACCATGCCTGTTGGGTTATCCGGATTGATAATAAGTATACCAATGATATTGGGATTGTATTTTACTTTATTATACAAATCATCCAAGTCTGGATACCAATGATTATTGGGATCTAATTTGTAGGTAATCGGATCTTGACTTGCATGGGCAGCTTCTGCGGAAGAGTGTGTAGAGTATGCTGGAGAGGGTCCGATTACGCGAGAGCTTCTGCTAATGAATTGATATACCTTTGCAATCGCATCACCTAAGCCATTGAAGAATAAAATATCTTCTGCAGTAATTTGAGCACCAGCTTTTTTATTATTTAATTCTGCTAAAAATTGTCGCGTCTTTAAAATTCCTTTTGATGGACAATAGCTGTAACTTTTATTATCGAGCGTTAAATTAGAAATCGTCTCTCTAATCCAAAGTGGCACAACATTATTTTTTTGAATGGGATCACCAATATTTTCAAAAACAATAGACTGTCCATTTTTACTTATTAGATCTGCCTTCTTGACAATCTCTCTAATTTCATAACTGAGCTCTTTTGCTCCATCACTTAATATCTTATTCCTCATCCTACGTAGATTAAAATCCCACTAATTTAATAACTGTTTATGGGAATGCGTGCAATTTGGGCTTTAAAGTGAAAAGAAAGTTTTGCTCTATTCTTGATAATACAATTTAAAAATATGTAAATCTTTATATATCAAAAATAACATTTGTAGAAATAATCAAAATTGCAGAATATAATTTTGTTTTAATATGAAATAATAATAAATACAAAATATTATTTGCTAAAATAAAATTTTGTAGTACATTTGTATCACCTGCCAATAAAACGGTTCGTGTATTATAAAGAAGAAGGGAGAGATTAGGCTCTGTGAACTTCTGGCAACCTGCCCACCAAAGCAAGGTGCCAATTCCTACCCATGTGGAACGATAAAAAATACGACTATGAACACACATTGCATCTGTTAAAGAATAAAACGCTAAAGCGTTTTCAACTGACAAGATCCAGGATTTAAGCTTCAGTTTTTAATTCATTATTTAACACACACAGGTACAATTATGAACACTTCTATTCAATACAAAACACTTACCTTAAGTCCGAAGCCTTTTAGAAATCCGAAAACATTTTCTAAAGCGGAAACGCTCTATAGTCCAAATATTTTCGACAAGCACTTCATTCATTTAGCAAAGCCTTCTACAACTTTAAAAGATATTCAACTTACAATATCCAACGAGTGTATTCTAATTTCAACTAAATCACAAAACCCATTGTATAGTTTTGTTTGGTTTTTAAATTAGCGTTCAACCAAATGTGGACGTAAAAGAAACATACATCTATTATATTTTTTAACTTAAGATCCGTTTCAATATGAATAAGAATCATTTATTCCGTACTATTTAATATGTCATTAAAATTATATTATGTCAATAGCTGTTTATATTGTAAATGCATTTTCATCAGGACCATTTAGTGGAAACCCAGCAGCGGTTTGCCCATTGGAACAATGGCTTCCCGACGACTTGATGCAATCAATTGCTGCACAGCACAATCTTTCGGAGACCGTATTCTTTGTTAAAGAACAGAATGATTATGCAATTCGATGGTTCACACCTACAGTAGAAGTTCCTCTATGCGGACATGCCACCTTGGCTGCAGCATATGTTTTATTTAATGAATTACAGTATACGCACAATGAAATCCATTTTCAATCTAAAAGTGGATTATTAAAAGTGATTAAAAACAATGACATATTAGAATTGAATTTTCCGTCTGAAACGATTACGGACTTACCTTTTTCTATTCTTTCAGAAAAAGAACTAAGCGCTAAACCTATATACATAGGTAAAGGAAGAGTATTTATTTTAATTGAACTACAATCTGAAAAAGAAGTAGTCGATGCTAAGCCAGATGTGTTAGCTATACAAAGGTTAGATGCAGCTGGTGTTATTGTTACAGCAAAAGGAACATCTGTAGATTTTGTATCTAGAGTATTTGCCCCACAATCCGGTATTGATGAAGACCCAGTTACAGGATCTGCACATTGTTTGCTGATCCCGTATTGGGCACAAAAACTCAACAAAAAAACCTTGGTTGCAAAACAAGTATCAAAGCGAGGTGGATTATTGTATTGCACACTTGCTGGAGATAGAGTGCTGATTGGTGGCAGTGCAGATTTGTATTTGAAAGGGGTGGTTAATTATGAGTTATGAATTATAAATTATGAATGAGTAAAATTCAATTAGAACATGCCATTTATGTTTATGAACCATACGAATGAAAGCCTTACATATTATAGTTTGGGGAATAGCCCCAAGAATATAAAACATTCGTTTGTTATTCTAGCTGTGGTTTGGCACATTTAAGTGTAATCACTCTCTACTATAAATACTAAAAATGGACCACATAAACTGCCAACCACTTCACAATCTATTACAGCTCACAAATGGTTGGTAGTTTACGCAAATGATGGATTTTATAAAAAAATACATACGTGTGCGTAAACGTGCCAAACCTTGGCATATTCATGTATCAAAATATATTCTAAAAAATAACATTATCATGCCCTACCATACTCCTTCCGTTTGTTATTTGGAATTTGTTTTTTGGAATTTTAAAAAGTAGATTGGAATTCAAACAACTCTAACAAACGATGTCTGCTTCTTTAGACGATATGCCTGCTTACGAACATTTTCAAGATGAATTGGATTTTGAATTGAAACGATATGCGCATATAAATTCACGAAACAATTTGAATGAAGAAAATAATTTTATTCAATACATCTGCTTTGAATTATTTTTATCTAAACCAGAACAGGTAACGACTGAAATTATCAATCATTATTTTGAAGCAAATCCATTGAGCAAATCGGAAGTGTATTCGTTTCTAGAATTTATAAATACAGATTTAGAATCGTTTTTGAAAAATATGTTTGCGTATTAATTTTCAATATATAATACCAAATCTAAATTCAAAATAGTTCAAAATATATTTTAACTTTGCTAGGTTGTCGGCCAGAAAAGGCACAACAACGGGTAGCTTGGTGCTTAGGTTATGATATACCCAAATATAAAAATGGACTATTTTGTAATAGGAATTGGTATAAAATTGATCAGTTCTAAAAATAATACTTATTGTAGTATATTGGATTGTTGGTATCTCGCGGGAACACGCAATTGAACAATAAACATTTTGTATGTAAAGTGAATAATTGAATTTGAATTAAAAAATTCATTATAAAAAATAAGGGCTAAGAATTTTAAATATCTTAGCCCTTTTATATTACGATGTTTTGTTACCGTAAGATGTTGTACGAACCTGTGCACCTAATTGGTTTAATAAATTATACAAACCAAAATAGGTGCGGTTTACATAGATACCATCTTTAGAGCCTCTTGCCTGACGAGCATCTTTAATTTCTTTAACGGTGCTGATGTGTTCGCCAAAATCGTAGATACGTTTAAAATAACTATCATCGCTAAAATCAAACGTATCATTATGGAATGGTAAGCCAAGCAAACGCGTCATTTCACAAAATAAATCAAAGAATATTTCACGTTGAATCGGTGTGTCGTTTATATCAAAGAAATCCAACCGTTCAAATGTTTCCAACAATGTTTTTTTATCTTCTATGAGATCTTTATTGAGCAATTTAAAATATTCATTGTAGAATTTTTCTGGAATTTCCTTCACACAACCAAAATCAATTACACCGAGTGTGCCATCCATGCGCATCAAGAAATTACCTGGATGAGGATCTGCATGTACCGTGCGCAATTGATGCATTTGAAAATCATAGAAATCCCAAAGTAATTGTCCTATTTGGTTTTTAATTTCTTGAGAAGGATTAAGTGCCAGAAACTCTTTCATGTGAAAACCATCCAACCAATCCATCGTCAATATTCGCATACAAGAATATCCTGGATAGTAGTTTGGAAAAACTAAACCATGAATATGTGCGCATTGTTTTGATATTTCATTGGACCGTCTCAGTTCCAATACATAATCAGTTTCTTCAATTAGCTTCGATTCCACTTCATTCATGTACATGTCCAGATCTTTTTCTTTCATGTTCATCAATCGAAGTGCAAAAGGCTTCACTAATTTCAAATCGGATGAAACACTTTCTGCCACACCTGGATATTGAATTTTTACGGCAAATGTTTTCCCATCTTTTGTGGCTTTGTGAACTTGTCCGATAGAAGCAGCATTCGCAGCATTACGTTCAAACGTATCAAACATAGACTCTGGTGATTTTCCAAAATATTTTTGAAACGTTTTTACAACTAAGGGATACGAAAGTGGTGGAGCGCTATATTGTGCCATCGTAAATTTATCTACATAAGCAGTAGGCAACATATTTTTATCTTGACTCAACATCTGCGCAACTTTCAAAGCACTCCCCTTGAGCTGACTCAGTGTTTCATAAACATC
>NZ_CALMGQ010000016.1 GCF_937863595.1 uncultured Cytophaga sp. | reverse complement strand
GCTGCGACTCCTACAACGACTATCACGATTAAAAATACAGGTGACGCAGCCTTAGTTGTTTCGTCGGTTATTTCAAGTGCAGGATTTGTTCTAAGTGCACTGAGTCCATCGAGTACGATTGCTGCTGGTGCTTCATCTACGTTTACGATAACGGCTACGCCAGCGCTAGTTGGAGCAAATGCAGGCACGATTACGATTAATAGTAACGATGCAACGCCTATCTTTAAATTGAATGTAACGGTTACAGGTACGCCCGTTCCGAAACCAGTAATGCTTGTATCACAAGGCGCTACCAATTATACAACGAATAATAGTCCGGCATTAAACCTAGGGACGGCAATTATAACTAATGCTGCGACTCCTACAACGACTATCACGATTAAAAATACAGGTGACGCAGCCTTAGCGGTTTCATCGATCACTACAAGTACAGGTTTTGTGTTAAGTACATTATCACCATCAAATACGATTGCAGCTGGTGCTTCGTCTACGTTTACGATAACGGCTACGCCAACACTTGTTGGTGCAAACGCAGGTATAATTACGATTAATAGCAACGATGCTACGTCTGTTTATAAATTAAATGTAACAGTTACTGGCACACCTGTTCCGAAACCTGTTATGCAAGTTTCGCAAGGAGCAACCAATTATTCAACGAATAATAGTCCAGCGGTAGATTTAGGAGCATCAGTCATTAATACTGCTGTAAGTCCTTCGAAAACGATTACAATTAAAAATACAGGAACTGCTGTGTTAACTGTTTCGTCGATTACAAGCAGTACAGGATTTGTGTTAAGTACATTGTCACCATCAAATACGATTGCTATTGGTGCTTCATCTACGTTTACGATAACGGCTACACCTGCACTTGTAGGTGCAAACGCAAGCACGATTACGATTAATAGCAACGATGCTACATCTGCATTTAAATTAAATGTAACGGTTGCAGGTACGCCCGTTCTGAAACCTGTAATGCAAGTTTCGCAAGGTGCTACTAATTATCCAACAAATAATAATCCAGCAATTGATTTAGGAACGGCAATTGTTGGGAATGCTGTAAGTCCTGCGAAAACGATTACTATTAAAAATACAGGTAATACAGCCTTAATTGTTTCATCCATCACTACGACTACGGGATTTGTATTAAGTGGATTAAATCCATCGACTACGATTGCTGCTGGTGCTTCATCGACGTTTACCATTTCAGCTACTCCAGCACTTGTTGGAGCAAATATTGGAACGATTACGATTAATAGTAACGATGCTACACCTATCTTTAATTTAAATGTAACGGTTACAGGTACACCAGATTTAAAACCTGTAATGCAAGTTTCGCAAGGTGGCACCAATTATACAACGAATAATAGCCCTGCTATTGATTTAGGAACGGCAACAATAAATACTTCTGTAAATCCTGCAACGAGCATTACAATCAAAAATACCGGCAATGCAGTATTGACTATTTTGTCAATGAGTCCGAGTGCTGGTTTTGTGTTAAGTACACTCTCGCCTGTGAGTCCGATTGCTATAGGTGCTTCATCCACGTTTACGATAACAGCAACGCCAACACTCGTAGGTGCAAACACAGGTACTATCACGATTACGAGCAACGCTGCTACTGCAGTATTTAAATTGAATGTAACGGTATCGGGTAATTCTGATTTAACGAGCATGACAATCAACCAAGGTAGCGATCCGTATCTCAATAACGGGAATGCGTATGTTTTCCCTCCTACCATACAAGGTGGACAAAGTGCAAGTTCATCCTTTACAATAACCAATACAGGTAGTCAAGTACTCAATTTAGGTATTCCAGTTGTTACAGGTCCTTATCAAATAAGTGGGCCTATATCTAACGTATTAGCCCCTGGTGCTACAACAACATTCTTGCTTATTTTTCAACCTACTACAACAGGATCTTTAGGTGGTAAAATCGAATTCCCAAGTAATATTAGTGCGTCATCGTTTGTATTGAATCTTTCTGGTACAGCAACATTAGCAACAGGCGTAGCTGGTAAACTATCATCCGATGCAATCAGTATTCATCCCAATCCTTCAAACGGACAGACTTCAGTGCAACTGGATGGTGTATATACAAATGTTTCCATTCATGTGTATAATGCATTGGGTCAACAAATTATTTCAAATGAAAAGGGGGATTTAAACAATGCATCTTTCCCATTATCATTAGGGGATAATGCAAGTGGAATTTATTTTATTGAAATTATATCAGAAGAAGGAACGTGTTTAAAACGATTGATTAAGGAATAAAAAAATAGTGTTTAAAAATAAACGCTCCAAGAGATTATACTCTTGGAGCGTTTTATTTTATAGCACCTTAGTATATAACTACCTTACTCAATTAAATAATGATTCGTGTAACTTATTATATGGTACGCACAATTGGTTTATGCTTCACCTCAAAATTGCAAGAGTTCGCAATAAAGCACATAGTGTTTGCTTCGTGATGGATTGCAATTGCTTTCTCAATCATGCTCGTATCGCTAACCGTAACAATAGGGTATAAGATTACTTCAATAAATTTACCACTTCCGTTATCCGTTTCTTCCATCACACCAACAGCAGTGTCTTCATACGATTCAACAAGGATTCCTGCCACCGAACATAGATGCAAATACCACAACATGTGGCACGAAGAAAGCGATGCTAAGAATAATTCTTCTGGATTGTGTTTGCTCGCATCTCCTCTAAAACCTGGATCCGAACTCGCTAAGATATCTGCTTTGTTAGTAACTGAAATCGTATGACTCCGCTCATAGGGATTATAATCAGTAGTGCCTAAACCTGAATTGCCCGTCCATGTTATTGTTGATTTGTATGTATGGAGTGTGGACATAAAAATGAGTTTGATTTGAATAAAGTATAATTTTATATCCAGCTATTGCTATTTAGAAATGATTGTTGGTGTTCTGCGTTGTCAGTTGCTCGCTAAAATACTATTTCTTCTCGCGGAAAAACCAACTATAGCGTCGGACTTTGCTTTAGGCATTAAGCTTTCAGCCTTTAGCTTACTTTATCAATGTATACCGATTACTCAAATATTGTAAAATCTCATCGTCCCATTTAGGTCGATGTGAAAAATATTTTATTAGTTTGTCGTAAGCAATAATCTTCTTTTCTTTTGTTTCAGCTTCATCATTAATGATAAACAAATAACCCAATAGGGGAGCTTTATCAATTACATCTCTATCTTTTTTTATTTCGTCAAAGAGTATGTCGTATAAGTCGTCTTGTTGTGGCATGGGTGAATATTGAGTAATGATAATTTATATTTCGATTAAGTTTTATAATTAAACACCTTTGTAATAAATGTCTTTGTTGAAATGGTAACCATCGTAAATAAGTGTGTCGGTCTTCTCAATAATAATTTGTTCATTGTCGAAGTACGTATGCTTATAGTGTATAATAATTGCAGGTTTTTTGGATGGGTGATTTTCAAATGGAATAATGTCGCGCTCTGTTTTATTTATGCAGTTAATATCCTCATCTTCGCATATGCCTTCATTTGAATTGTATGTTTCGATCCGAAGTAGATGAGAAAAGTCTTGAATGTTAAAATAATCTTCATAGGACATTACAGTGCCCATGCCAACCCAGCCACCTGGTATACTTATGGCTTTCAAATCTTTTTTAAAATCTATAATTTCACCACTTTGCCCATACCCAAAACTTCCACCACTCGTTAAATGTTTTTTTAATCTAGTTATGGAATAGCCTTCGCTATCTTTATTTTTCTCAAAACTCCCAATGCTATAATCAATATAAGAGGGATGTCCTGATGCTAATTCTCCATCTTCCATTGTAAGATGTGTTTTAAATACTACAATGTAATTCTCGTCCATCTCATAAATAGAGTCTACAACTGTATGTATATATCCATCATTCGAAACCAGCATATCTAGGGATTCTAAATCTTCTTCCCAATAAGCCGTGTCGTGAACAATTTTCATGGGTTTTAAAAAAGCCTGAAGGATGTCTTTTTTGTTTGGGCTTTTTAAGAAATTAATTGGCGTACTGGATGTAGCAATTAAAGTGTCTTGGACAGGAGTATTCCTTACCTCTGTTTTTGTTTCACATGCGTAAATTAAAAGAGACGCGATTGTGAGAATTGAAAATTTAGCTGGTTTCATATTTCAAATTAAAACAATTTTATCTAAACTAAAAATGCACCTTACATTTCTGCAAGGGGCATTTTTAGTTTTGGTATTTTCAATCCAATAATTCTCTAAATCAATTTAATCCTGATTCAGACAATTTGCTTTGATTATTCCTTCCGTTTGGAATTTGTTTTTTGTTATTTGAAATTTTACTTCTTTTTAAAAGTTAAATCCTACCTTCTTCAAATCTTCCCAATAAAGCGGATACGATTTATTCACGACTGATGGTTCTTCGATTGTTACTTTGCCTAATAAAGCAAGCGGAGCGAAGGCCATTGCCATGCGGTGATCTTCGTAGGTGTGTACCGATTGTCCGTCTACTTTGAAGGTGCCCGGAATTACTTTATATGTAACGTCTTTTTCAATCTCAATCATGTCTGCACCAAACTTGCGCAGTTCATTTTGGATGGCTGCAATACGATCCGTTTCTTTGATGCGTAAACTTTGCAAACCAGACAATGTTCCTTCTACGCCTATAGCAGCAAGGATTACTGCAACCGTTTGTGCCAAGTCCGGACAGTCGGTAAAGTCCCAAACCAAGTTTCCTTTAACAGG
This sequence comes from uncultured Cytophaga sp., assembly GCF_937863595.1. Lineage (GTDB taxonomy): Bacteria > Bacteroidota > Bacteroidia > Cytophagales > Cytophagaceae > Cytophaga. Next base: position 18,865 of record NZ_CALMGQ010000016.1, on the reverse strand, counting down.
TTGCTTCGTTAGTTTCAATCCGTCTACAGTAAATTCAGTTTTAACACCCAATTGATCCATGATGTCTACAATCACGTGATCGCCTTGTAGCGATTCTTTTACATATCCTTTCAATTCAATGTTCGCCTCTTTTGCAAGCGCTGCAACACTAAACCAATAGCTCGATCCAGACCAATCCGATTCTACCTTGTATTGTGCAGGTTTATATGTTTGATGTGTAATTTTAATGATGTTGTCTTTCCATTCTGAAGTTACACCAAAGTGTTCCATCAAACGTAAAGTCATTTCGATGTAGGGCTTAGAACCTACGTGTCCTAGCAATTCAATCGTTAAGCCTTTTGGTAGTACAGGTGCAATCATCAACAAGGCAGTAATGTATTGAGAACTCACATCACCTTTTATTTTGATGTAATCTGTTTTTGCCAATTCTGGTTTGAAAGGATGAATCAAAATAGGAGGGTAGCCTTCTTTTTCTTTGTATTCAATTACGGCACCCAAGTCGCGCAACGCGTCGACTAACAATTTAATCGGACGTTCTTTCATGCGGGGTGTACCTGTCATTTCACGTGGCTTGCCGTTAAAGGCACTGAACGCTGTTAAGAAACGCATCGTTGTGCCGGCATCCAATACATCCCATACTGGGTTGCTGTCCGAATCCAACAAACGAATCATTGTTTGTGTATCGCGTGCGTTGGATAAATTATCCAATTGCGATTTTCTTCCTGTTAAAGCATCGATTACCAATACACGATTGCTTTCACTTTTAGAAGCAGGAGGGGTAATGGTATGGTTTACGATACCCGAAGTATGTGTGATGTGGAATGCCTCCACGTTTGTATCAAAGGCTTGCATAGTAGTGTAAAGATGCAGTGATTTCTGCTGCTGTTAAGGATATATTGAAATTAGCTGTGCCAATTTTTTCTAATAAAGAGAATTGTATGGCACCGCTTTCGTTCTTCTTATCTTGAATCGTTAATGGAACAATCACATCAATCTCTTCAGATGTAATGGATGTTTTACCATAAACGGAAAGTATGTATTTTTCTATTTCTGTGTGTTCATTCATAGAAATAAAACCTTTTTGTACAGACAACCACGATTCGCAAATCATACCGGCAGCAATGGCTTCACCGTGAAGCAAGCGTTTGTTTGGTATAAAAAGGAAGTGACTTTCGATGGCGTGCCCAACGGTATGCCCGAAGTTTAATATTTTGCGAAGACCTTTTTCTAATGGGTCTTCAAGTGTAATCTTTTCTTTGATGCCTACAGAATGCTTCGCCAATTCCATCCAATCAAATTTAGATAAATCGGTATTGGTTTTAATTTCATTCCATTTACTTTTATCTGCAATCAAACAATGCTTGATGATTTCTGCAAAACCAGAACGTACCTCTTTTGGATCTAACGTTTTTAGAAAAGTAGGGTCGATGATTACCGCCTGAGGAACATTAAATACACCAACGTGATTTTTAAAGGTATTGCCATTGTGTGTAAAGTCAATTCCCAACTTGCCGCCAACACTCGCATCTACTTGTGATAAAAGTGTAGTTGGTATTTGTATGAAGTCAATTCCACGTTTGTAGGTAGACGCGCAGAAGCCTCCCATATCACCAATAACACCACCACCAAGATTTACCAGCAAGGCTTTGCGATCCAGTGAAAGTTCAGTCATGTGTGACCAAATCTTCTCACATGTTTGAAGTGTCTTTTCTGCCTCGCCGCTTTTTATTTCAATGATATTCTCAGCTGAAAATAAATCGGCAAGTAAAGGCAAGCAATTCTTTTTTGTGTTTTCATCCACCAATACACAAACAGTTGAATACTTTCTTAAGAAAGGTTGCAGTGTTTGTTTTGTTTGTTGTGTAAAAAGTATTTCAGAAGCCATAGGTAGCATGCGCTTTAAAATCCAAACCCCCAACGTATAGCTGAGGGTTTGGTAATATATAATTGTGAATGTATTAAGAAATCAATTAAGCTTTAGACTCAACCGCTTTCATAATTTCTGTTTGTCTACGTATAGATTCTTCGTGTACTAATTTGAATACTTCAACAACGAATTCTTCATTTACACCTAATTTCTTCGCTAAGTCAGAACGGTTTTTCATAATATCATCCCAACGTTTCACTTGAAGTGTCGTAACGTTGTTATCTCTTTTGTATTCGCCGATTTTCTCAACAACAGCCATACGTGTAGCAAGTGTTTCCACTAATTCACGGTCAATGTTGTCAATTTTCTCACGTAAGTCTTCTAAGTGATCGTTGAAGTCAACATTTGTAGTAGACTCTGTACGAATTTTAAGATCGTTTAAGATTTCGCCCAAACGAGCCGGAGTTACTTGTTGATCTGCATCAGACCATGCTTTGTCTGGGTCGATGTGTGATTCAATCATCAAACCATCAAAACCAAGATCCATTGCTTTTTGAGAAATTTCAAAAATTAATGCTCTTGTACCACCGATGTGACTCGGGTCACAGATGATTGGAATTTGTGGAGCGATGCGTTTTAATTCAATCGGAATAGACCACGTTGGTACGTTACGGAATTTTGATTTATCAATCGTAGAAAAACCACGGTGGATAGCAGCTAAATCACGAACACCTGCACGGTAAAAACGTTCGAAAGCACCAATCCATAAGCCAAGCTCAGGGTGTGTTGGGTTTTTAATTAATACGGCTTTGTCTTTAACACCTGCCATTGCATCTGCCATTTCTTGAATAGCAAACGGGCTAACAGTTGTACGCGCACCAATCCAAAGAACGTCAACGCCATATTTCAAGGCTAGTTCAATGTGTTCTGGGTTTGCAACTTCAGTACCAATTTGGATACCTAATTCTTTTTTTACTTCAGCCAACCACTTTAAGCCTTCTTCTCCTGATCCTTCAAAAGCGTTCGGTCTAGTTCTTGGTTTCCATATACCAGCACGTAATACATCAACTTTTCCTAAATCCTTTAAAAGTTTAGCTGTTGATAATAACTGCTCAGGTGTTTCGGCGCTACATGGGCCGGCGATGATCAAAGGCTTGTGATTTGTCTTTGCCCAAGATTCAATCGGATTTACGTTTAATTCTACTTTCATATTCTACGCTTTTATCACCAGGTTAACAAAATAAGACTGTTTTCCGTTCTATTAACTTAGATGAAAACCTTACACACTATTAATTTTAGCGACACCGCTATTGCTTTTGCTTCAAAAACAACGAAAGAATTGAAACACATGCGGTTTCTCTTCCGCACGATGGCTTGGAGCAAGATCACAAATATAAGTGTTTCTTTCCTAAAATTTGCATTAAAGCACCAATTTCCAATCAAAAATATTATACGAAAAACCCTCTTTAATCAGTTTTGCGGGGGCGAAACCTATTGGGAATGTGGCAAGACGATGGATAAACTCTTCGAAAAAGGCATCTGTTCTATTCCTGATTATAGTGTTGAAGGCAAGGAAGATGAGGCTTCGTTCAATAAAACTGCCAAAGAATTAATTAAAGGAATTGAAATGGCGGCAGGCTTGCCAATGGTTTCGTTTTCTGTTTTCAAAATGACAGGTATTGCTCGTTTTGCATTACTTGAAAAAATACAAAAAAATGAACAACTTTCTCCAACTGAAATAACAGCGTTTATTCACGTAAAAGAACGCTTAACTCGTTTGTGTTTCGAGGCTGAAACGCACAATGTACGTCTGATGGTAGACGCAGAAGAATCATGGATACAAACCACTATTGATGAAATGTGTGTGGAGTTCATGAAACGGTTTAATAAACATAAACCAGTACTATTTTTTACCATACAATTGTATCGAAAAGATGGATTAAATCGTCTGAAAAAAATGTATGCCGATGCCCAACAAAATGACTATCACGTTGGTTTCAAATTGGTGCGAGGAGCGTATATGGAAAAGGAACGGGAACGTGCTACTAAATTACAGTATTCTTCTCCAATCAACGACAGCAAAGAAGCAACAGATGCTTTATATGATGAAGCGGTAAGTTTTTGTTTGAAAGAAGATATTGCAACGTGTGTTGCGACACACAATCAATTGAGTATAGAAAAAGCCATCCGCGAAATGGATCCAAAAGATATACAAATATCAAGCTTTGCCCAATTGTATGGCATGGGCGATTTCCTTAGTTACAACTTGGCGCATGCGGGTTTTAAAGTTTCGAAGTATTTACCCTATGGACCTTTGCATGAAGTGATGCCTTATTTGTTTAGACGTGCAGAAGAAAATAAATCATTGACAGGAGAAACAACTCGAGAATTGGGTTTTATTGAAAAAGAATTAAAACGTAGGGGCAGGGTATAGCTATGAAGGAAGAATTTATTTAGTGCATTGAAAAGCAGAATTTCGTTGAAAAACGAGTCTGAAATACAGATATATCAAAAGCCTTCGTAGACCCTAGGTACATTGAATATATAAATTTAATGTGTATCAATAATGTACAATAGAAGTTTTTTCAAAAATATGATAATTTTGAGCTAAATTTAATAAATGGGATTCGTTATCGATAAATGGGTGCATAAAAATATGAAAAAAATAATTTTTGGTTTGGTAAGTCTTTTGATTCTTTCTAGCGCAACTTTTTATGCATTTAGAAATACAAATTATACGCATTTTATACCCTTCACAGAAAAAAATACAGTCGTTTTTGGTCGTTATGAACACACCAAAGAAGGTATTGCATTTTCCCAATCAGGCACGCAGCTCAATTTCGCTACGAATGCTTCGCAAATCGAAGTTCAAATAAATAATAAACTTCAATTTGATTCAAGTAATTGGTTTACAATTTTGTTGGATAATAAATTTTATGGAACAGTAATTTTAAAATCAGGAACACATTTTTATCCAGTAGAGTTTCCTGCTTCAGATTCAATGAATATTGTTTCATTTGTAAAGTGTACAGAAAGTTTCGTTGGCGAAGTTGTTTTTAACGGAATTAAAATTGCTAAGGATGCGCATTTAAAAGATGGTTTGAACGGATCTTTTAAAAATATGTATCACATTCAGTTTATCGGCAATTCCATAACATGCGGATATGGCAATATGGTCTCTATTTCTCCACCCCAAGGTAATCCCAATACTGGTTTTTTTCCATTAAATGAAAATGCATTCGATGGATATGCTATTAAAACAGCTCGAAATTTGAATGCAATCCCTATGTTAGTTTCCTATACAGGCATTGGCTTGTGTCGTAATTTTAATGGCGATACAGTCGAAACAATGCCTAAAATATATAATCGAATTCATCTTCAAAAAAAAGAAAGTCTTTTTTGGGATCATAAACTTCAAATTCCGAACCTAATTGTTATAAACTTAGGAACAAACGATTATTCAGGCGAATCTAAAAATATGCCGATGGATGATGCTGTTTTTGTTCAAACGTATATAGATTTTGTTGAGCGACTTATTAAAATGTATCCAAAAGCTAAAATAATATGTAGTAATGGTTCTATGATGTCTGATGATTGGCCAAGTGGTAAAAAATGCTGGACGCGTATTCAAAAAAACATCAAACAAGTTGAAAGCCACTTTAATACAGCAGAAAATAAAAAAGTATATTCGTTTTTTTTCAAACAGCAGGAACCTCCTTATGGAGACAATTTCCACCCTTCTAGTGCTACGCATACTAAAATGGCCGAAGAACTTAGTACCTTTATAAAAACAGAAGTAATTAAATAGCCGTGAGAAAAGAAATTAATCAAGCAATAGTAGGATTGATCATCGCATCCATTCTAATTCAAATGTTCAGTTTGGGTAACTTTTATGTATATAGAACATTGTTGGGATTATATTCTTTGACTAGTCTATATCTGTTGTGGGCATTTTATGCGGAAGGTAAAAAACAAACCGGAAGTGGAATGTTGAATGCGCTATCTCTTGTCTTTACTGTATTGGTAATTTGTATTCAGGTAATGTCTATTACGGCAGATTTGTCGGGAGTTGAATATGTATTGCTTTCCGTTGCTTTTACAGGCGTCTCGCTTTCGTTGTTGTTTATGAACGACTTATTGAAAGATTAATTTTTAGAGCGTAATAATTTTCGTGCGATATAAAAAACACATAAAAGAAACGTTGGTTTTAGCTGTTCCTGTTGCTTTGAGTCAGCTAGCCCATATTTCTGTTGGGGTAGCTGATACCTTAATGGCAGGGCAAATTAACAAGGAAGCTCTGGCTGCAGCAACGGTGGCTTTGAGTATGTTCTTTCCAATTTTTATGCTATACATTGGCTTTAGTTATGGCTTTACACCATTGATTTCACAAGCGCACGGAGAAAAAAATAACGAAAAGATTGTGCGTATTTTTAAACATGCACTTCTGTTAAATATCATCGTAGGTATATTTTTAACGGCGCTATTATATTCTTGCATGTATTTAATCCCACATTTAAGGCAACCTGTGGATATAGTTAGAGACGCCACAAAATTCTTTTCGATCATAGCTTTATCTATTTTGCCAATTATTATTTTTCAAATATTTAAGCAGTTTATCGAGGGCATGGGACATACCAAGCAAGCAATGATTGTAAGTATTGGCGGTAATTTGTTAAATATTGTATTAAACGTTGTATTACTTTATGGGTATTGGGGTTTACCTGAACTTGGATTGTTTGGTATTGCCTATGCAACATTGATATCTCGTTTTTTTATGGCTGTAGCTATTACGATATACTTCATGCTTGCAAAAGAATATGTTGACTACAGAAAAATGTACAGATCCATTCGTTTCGATTCGAAAACGCTCATTCAGGTATTTAAGAAAAGTTATCCCGTAGGGTTGCAAATGTCGTTTGAATCCAGCGCTTTTAGTTTGTCTGCTATTTTAGTTGGTATGTTTGGTACCATACAAATTGCTGCACATCAGATTGCGTTAAATTTGGCATCCGTTACATACATGATTGCTACGGGAATTGCTGCAGCTGCAACAGTACGTGTAGGATTTGAATTTGGACGGAAAGAGAAATCTGATCTGCAAAAAGCCGGCATAACGGCACTTATTTTGGTGTCGAGTTTTATGATTGCAACGGCTATTATGTTTACCTTATTGCGTACAGTATTGCCTAGCTATTATACACACGATGCAGAGGTGATTCAAATTACGGCAACCTTATTGTGGATGGTTGTGTTTTTTCAATTGTCGGATGGCATACAGGTTGTAAGCATGGGTGCACTTCGTGGCATGGGAGATGTACTCATACCTTCCAGTGTAGCATTTACTGCATATTGGATTATTGGTTTGCCATTTGGTTCTTTCCTTGCCTATGTTTTGGGCTGGGAAGTATACGGTATTTGGGTAGGCTTAACAGTCGGTTTAGTATTTGCTTCAATTGTATTATTAGTACGATTTTTAAGGAAGGCGAAGAAATTGGTTTTTGAAGAAATTTAAAGCTGAATTAAATTTCGAAACTAAATCATTTTGGCCATTTCGGTATCGATAATTTACTTCTAATATAATATATTGTTGTTTGGCGGATACTTTTGTAAGGATTGTTATTTGTTAAATTATGAATCGAAAGCAGATAAATACAAATAGATATTTCATTTCATTTAAATTATGAGATTTAAAGAATTAGATGCATTAAGAGGTATTGCAGCAATGCTGGTTGTTCTCTTTCATTTTACAATGAATACTGAAAAACAAAATCTTGGTTTTAATCTAGGTGTTACAGGCGTCGATCTTTTCTTTATGATTAGTGGTTTCGTTATTTTACTCAGCTTAAATCATGTAAAGTATTCATATCAATTTGTAATAAATCGTGTCAGTAGACTTTATCCAACCTATTGGGCCTGTGTTACATTTACATTTTTACTTATAAACTTTACTTCTATATTTAGATTAACAATGACAGAATTTGTTCATTATTTAGCGAACATGTCCATGTTTCAATTTTATTTTAGAGTTGATGATTTGGACGGACCCTACTGGACGATGATTATTGAAATGATTTTTTATATTGTAATGTTATTTTTATTTCATTTTAAATACTTAAAGTATTTAAACTTAATAGGAATGCTCTCTATGTCGGCTTGTGTTTTGATGAATGTGTTTTATTCGGATAATGTTTGGGTTGTTATTATAATGAAAGGTGTTCCTTTTTTTCAGTTTATTCCTTTGTTTTTTGCAGGCACTATTTTCTATACTATTTATACAACCAATAAAAACCATTTTAAAAATTACATTATGCTGGCATGTTGTTTATTAAGTCAGATATCTTTATTCGAATATGGAGGTCGATCAAATGGTTTCGTCAATCAGGAAGAATATGCTATAATGGTACTTTTATATTTTATAATCTTCACCTTATTTGTTCATGGCAAATTGGGATTCCTTGTAAACAGAGTTACCCTATTTTTGGGGGAGATATCGTTTGCATTATATTTAGTTCATCAAATGATATCTGTAAATTATATCATTCCTTATTTGACAGAGACGACACACCTTAATTTTTGGCTTATACGCTTCATTGCCTTGGTAGTAGTTTTAATTCTTGGAACACTTATTACCAATTATATTGGTGCGCCTTATAGTAAAAAACTTAAGGAGAAGCTTAATTTAATGGTTCATAAAAAATGATGTTGAACTATTTATAGAGACAAGATATTTTCATATGTCTCTTATTGATTAAAATAAAATGAATCGCAAATTCAATAGGATAAAGAATATTTAACTTAATTATACTTAAAATACAACACGTATGTCAAACAATTACTCTTCCAGTTCTATTCCTTATTTATTTGGCATAAGCGCTATGCTGATTGTTGTATATGTCGTATTGACTGTTCTTCATATTCCTGCAGGTACCATGATTGATTGGATCACAGGAATTTTAGCCTTTTGGTGGCTTACAGGTATTACTACTTTGCCATGGAATATGTATTTTACTGCTAAAGATTTATTAGACGATGCAGCAATCTCTGAACGTAAAGGAATTGCAATTGACCAAGAAGATGTAGCCTATGCAAAAAAGAAATCAACATTATTTCTTCGTATTGCTATCGTCTTACATATACTATCGGCAGCGGCTTTGTATTTATTAGCATTTTTTGAGATTAGTTCAATTGGTTATTTCGCAGCAATCATTGCAGCAGCATTAACTTTTGTGCGACCATCATACCGACTATACGATTACGTTATCGAACGCCTGCAAAATATGCAACGGAATATTTTATATCCAAGAGATGATGTAAGTGAATTGAGAAGCGATATATTAGTGCAACAAAAACGCGTGGATGAACTTGTCGCAATGCTTAATCGGAAAGTAGGAGATTCATGGATATCTCAAACAACGACTGAGTTGCAAAAGGTTATTACACAAGGGGCGAAAATGCGAGAAGATTTGGAACAATTGAACAGTTCAAATGAGAAAGCACATGCAGATCTTTCAACGAAAACACAGCAGGAGATTGCAAAACTATCCGAAGATGCACAATTCTTGAATCAGGCAAGGGAAGTTATTCAATTTTTTAAGAATGCCTAATTGCTAATTGAACGCAGTGGTCTTTATTGATAATATTATAACTAGGGACAATGTCCTTAGTTATGATATATAAATCTGTAAGTCTTATATATCATAAAGTTTAGCTTCTATATTACTAAATAATATTGAATCCGATTGCCTAGAAACTAATATTGAAAGCGAATTGTAAACCATTTTTATTCCCACACGAACGGTTGTGTTGTCTTTTTTTATAAATCAGTAATGTGGTTTTAAAATCGATTTGAAGAATACAGATGGATATTTTATACTAGCACTATTTTACTATTAGATGTATGTCCTTCGCAGATTTTGCAATTTGATTCCATAAAAAAAAGGACATTTAGATAAAGTGAAAACTTTTATTTGTATATTATATACTTGCTTTCATCTTTAATCTAGCATGCATACAATCAAAAAAATCCTTACAACAATTTTTATCAGGCCATTTAGCTGGTATTTTGGGTTATCCTTAAAGAAAAAAATAGGCGTTGGTTTATTGACGTTCTTTCTAATGGGTTTAGTTATAGCTATTTTTCCATTACTGTTATTTTTTAGCGTATCCTCTGGAATGTTGGGAAAAATGCCAACAGATCAAGAATTATTGTCTGTTAAAAATTATCAAGCTTCTGAAGTGTATTCAGCAGACAGTGTTTTATTGGGACGGTATTTTGTTGAAAATCGTTCAGATGCTTCCTATGAGGAAGTGAGTCCTTTTGTATTCGAATCAATTATTGCTACTGAAGATGCCCGTTTTTACAAACATACAGGCGTAGATACTAAAAGTTTATTAAGGGTGTTGTTTAAATCTGTATTGCTTGGCCAGAATACAGGTGGGGGAAGTACAATTACACAACAGCTTGCGAAGAATGTATTTGGTCGTAAAAGCTATGGTTGGCTAACCATGCCTGTGGTTAAAATTAGAGAAGCTATTATTGCCAATCAATTAGAACACCTGTATACCAAAAAGGAAATATTAATACTATATATAAATACGGTTTCGTTTGGGGAAGATACCTATGGTATTAAAACAGCATCGATGCGGTTTTTTAGTAAAACACCCGACAAACTATTATTAGAAGAGGCTGCGGTATTAGCAGGGACATTAAAATCCCCCACGTATTATAACCCCAGGAAAAATCCAGTACATGCACTCGAGCGTAGGAATTTGGTTTTAGGGCAATTATTAAAGTATACATATATATCACAAAAAGAATTTGATGAGGCTACTCAAAAACCATTGGTTTTAGAATACTTGAAATTAGATAATAGTGATGGAATTGCACCTTTTTTTAGAGGGTTCGTTAAGAAAGAAGTGGATAAAATTCTATTGAATCTTAAAAAGGAAGATGGCACAGCTTATAATATTTTTACAGATGGCTTGAAAGTGTATACAACCATTCATTCTACCATACAACGTTTTGCTGAAGATGCCGCAACGGCTCATTTGAAAAGGATCCAGCCCCAATTAAATGCAGATCTAAAACAGCGGGCGTTTTTTATAAAGAATAAAAAGATAGTTATTCAAGAGTTGAAAAAAACACAGCGGTATAAAAGCTTATTAAAGGAAGGATTGTCTGAAAAAGAAATTATACTTCAATTAAATAAAAAAGATACGATAGATATGCCAACATTAAATGGCAATCAAGAATTGGTAATTTCACCTATGGATTCAGTGCAACGTGCATTGAGTAGTTTGCAGGTAGGGATGTTGGTTGTGAATCCACATACTGGAAGCATATTAGCATGGGTAGGCGGTTCTAATTTTAAGCAGGTGCAATTTGACCATGTATTATCAAAACGTCAGGCTGGCTCTGTTTTTAAGCCTATTGTATATGCGCAAGCTTTGCGTTCGGGTGTTGAACCCTGTGATTTTATAGCGAATCAAAAAGTTACGTATACCCAATACGATGATTGGACTCCTAGTAACTCTAGTGAACGCGAGAATGGTCGTTATTCTATGGCTGGTGCATTAGCAAACTCTGTAAATACAATTAGTGTAGCCTTGTGCATGCAAGCAGGTATTTCAAACGTAATCAAATTTGCGAGATCATTAGGAATTGAAAGTGATTTGCCTGCGAAGCCATCTATTGCACTTGGTACAGCAGAACTAAATTTATGGGAGTTAACGGGGGCCTATACTGCGTTTGCAAACGATGGTAAAAAATCGAATTTGCAATTTTTAACAACGATTGTTGATGATCGAGGCAATGAACTATATTCAAACAAACCAGTATTTGCACAGGTTTTAACTGCTGAAGAAGCACATACCTTAACAAATATGCTCTTAAATGTTGTGAATAAAGGCACCGCACACGAACTCAGAGATGTATATGGATTAAAAGGTGCTATTGCTGGTAAAACAGGTACGACACAAAACCATGTGGATGGCTGGTTTATGGGGTATACAGCCGGAATGTTGGCTGGTGTTTGGGTAGGTGCGGATAATCCAGCAATTCATTTTAGTGGAATGAATCAAGGTCGTGGATCCGCTACTGCAATGCCTATTTGGGCTGGACTTTATAAGAAGATTTCAACTGATAAAGATGTTAGTTATTTAGTTCGTAAAGAATTTTCGTTTGAAAATACTGTTGATTGCGAAATGTATAAGGATGATACATTTTTTCAAAAGTTATTTCAGAGTAAAAATAAGAAGAATAATAATTCAGGTTTAGATGATACTAAAACGAAAAATAAGAAAATAAAAAGAAATAAAAAGAGGAAATAATATTGAATACGTATATTTAAAATAGGTATTCAATATTATTTTTAGTGGATTTTATTCTATAATGTGGGAAGTACTATATTCTTCTTCTATGTTTTTATTTATTCATTCATGCGCTCTATGCGCGATGAGGACACATTTGTTTAGCTACATACGTACTTTATATTATATGTTTATAATACTTCAAAGCCAAATTAATATGTGGGGGAGGGGATATTTATTTTTATTTAATAAATTCAATATGTTCTCGTTTCAACATACTTTTATGACTTCTACATAAACAAAAAAATCATTTGAAACGAATTTCAAATGATTTTTTAAAACGTATCATCGCAGATTATTATGATACTTTATTAAGTATTGTATTCTTCGATAGTATCCTTACACCAGTTCATCTGTTTCTTCAGCACGAATATATGTAGATATGATTCCTAATAAAAAAATTATAAATAAGATAGGAGATAGAACGAATAAAGTTAAAACCCCTAAGACCTTCAATGTTATATAGTGAAGCAGATTTTTTAGAACTATGAATTTTATCATTGCAATTTTATATCTTTCAAGTAGGTGGGTAAATATTTCTCTTGATTCGTATTAAGTAGTTACCTCCGTTTTCTTTTTGTTGAAGATCCAAAAGATAATAGGGAATACTAGTAAGGTTAGTATCGTAGCTGTTATCAATCCTCCAATAATTACAATAGCTAATGGTTTTTGAGATTCAGATCCTATACCCGTGCTCAAAGCCGCCGGTAGTAACCCTATCGATGCCATTAACGCTGTCATAACAACTGGGCGTGTTCGTACTTTTACCGCTTCTAGTATGGCAAGGTTTAAGGGTAATTTTAAGGCGATATTGGAATGGAATTCGGAAATGAGAATTACGCCATTTTGTATACAGATACCGAATAATGCAATAAATCCTACGCCTCCCGAAATACCAAAATTTGTTCCTGTTACGAATAAAGCTATAATACCACCTATGATTGCAAAGGGGACATTCACCAAGACCAATAAGGAGTCTTTTATGTTGCCAAATAATATGAATAATAAAACGAAGATGCCAATTAAACTTATAGGAACCATCTCTCCTAATCTTTTCGTAGCTCGCACTTGGTTTTCAAATTCACCTGTCCATCCTATAGTGTAGCCTTGAGGAAGTTCAATGTTTTTAGCAACGATCTTTTGTGCTTCTGCAATTGTGCTTCCCAAGTCACGATCTCGAACGGAGAACTTAACACCAATAAATCGTTTGGTATTGTCTCTGTAGATAAAAGCTGGTCCGGTGCTTTTTTTAATCGTTGCGATTTCTTTTAAAGGTATTTTACTACCTTGTAACGTCGGAACTTTTAAGTTACTTATATCTTCTTCTGTTTTTCTATATTCTTGTTGATAGCGTACTCGGATATCAAATTTTCGTTCTCCTTCGTATTTCTGGGTCGCAGTTTTACCTCCAAAAGCCATTTCTAATACCGCTTGTGCATCGGCTACACGTACGCCATAAGCTGCCATTTTTTCTCGATCTAAGATAACACTTACTTCAGGCTGTCCTAAATTTCTTAGGATACCTACATCTTTGATACCATCGATATTTTCAATTTGTTTGATTACTTTATTTGCGAGTTCATCTAATTTGTCCAAGTCGTCACCATAAATCTTTACTGCATTAGAAGCATTTATACCTGCTACGCTTTCTGCAACATTGTCAATAATGGGTTGAGAATAGTTGTATCCAATACCTTGGTATTTTGATAGAGAATCGTCCATTTCACGCACTAGGTCGTCCATGGATAGTTTTCGCTTCCAATCTTCTTTATGTTTTAGATTTACTTGCATCTGAACATAATAAAATCCGCTAGGGTCTGTTCCGTCATTGCTTCGGCCAACTTGGCTCAAAACACCATTTACCTCTGGAAATTTTTGCAATTCTTTTCTGAGCAGAGCCGTCTTTTTTACAGTCTCGGGTAAGCTTTGACTCATAGGAAATTTTGCTTCAACCCATAAAGCTCCTTCATTTAATTGGGGTAAAAATTCAGTTCCTAAAAAGCTTGCAGAGAAAAAAGTGACTGCAATAAATGCACTCGTTATAATAAGTGTGATTTTTTTATGATTGAATGTCCATGTAAAACCTTTTTCGACAATCCTATTCCAGAAATTAACAAATGGATTCTTTTTCTCTCGTACATTTTTGTCTAATAGAAGATGACACAATACGGGTACCAGTGTAAGTGTAAATAGTAGCGCACCAAGTAATGCGAAACCTAATGTGTAAGCAAGAGGCGAAAACATTTTACCTTCAACCTTTTGAAATGCAAAAATTGGAAGTAGGGCAGTAATGATAATTAACTTCGAGAAGAATATTGCTTTCCCTAAATGTGTTCCTGTTTTTTTAATAATTCCGCCTAATGCCAATCGATTGTAAGATTGCATGCCTCTTTTGTGTGCAATATGATCTAATGCAACGAATATACCTTCAACCATTACAACGGCACCATCTATTATAATCCCGAAGTCAACAGCACCAAGAGAAAGAAGATTGGCACTCATTCCCATTAATTTTAAACATAAGAATGCAAATAAAAGGGAAAGGGGGATGATGATGGAAACTGTGAGTGTTGTTCTCCAGTCTGCCATAAATAAAAAAACAATTACAGTTACAAACAATATACCCTCAAGCATATTATGCATAACAGTATTTGTTGTTAAATTCATTAAATTATCACGATCATAAAACGTGACCATCTTTACATCTGAAGGTAATACTCGATCATTTAAGTCTGCAATTTTTTCTTTTATTCGTTCTAATACTTCTTTCGGATTTTCACCCTTACGCATTACGATAATCCCTTCAACAACATCGTCATTATCATTCAAGCCAACCTGTCCAACACGTGGCATAGAGCTTTCTGTGATGTCTGCAACATTTTTTACTAAGATTGGATTATCTCCAATCTCATCAATAATAATATTCTCAATGTCTTTTATACTTCCAAGTAAGCCAACTCCTCTTACAACATATGCTTGTCCATTTTTTTCAATTACATCTCCGCCAACATTAATATTGCTTTGACTAACTGCTTCATATACTTGCAGCGGTGTTATGTCATATTTTGATAAACGGCTCGGGTCTACATTAACTGCATAGGTTTTTTCTTGTCCACCAAATGCAACCAAATCAGCTACGCCAGGTACCGATCTAATTTGTCTATCAATAACCCAATTTTGTATCGTTAAAAGGTCTCTTGAATCACGTTTGCTACTTTGTAAGGTGTATCTAAATACTTCTCCTGTTGGTCCATAAGGAGGTTGTACATCGGGCGAAACACCTTCGGGTAAGGATATATTTCGTAATTGGTTGGTTACTTGTTGGCGTGCAAAAAAATCTTCAACATTATCATCGAAAATTATTTTTATGACAGATAAACCAAACATTGTTATGCTTCTTACACTTGTCTTTTTCTGTACAGGATTCATTGCGATTTCAATCGGCGTAGTAACAAAACGCTCAATTTCTTCCGCACTTTTACCATTCCATTCAGTGACAATGATTATCTGAGTATTGGTTACATCTGGAAATGCTTCAATGGGCATATTCTTAAATGCAATGAAGCCAGATATGACCAATATACCTACCCAAAAAAATGTGAAGGATTTATGTTTTAATGAAAATGAAATGACACTCTTTATAAACGTATTCATAGATTAATCATTTAAAGCATCATAGATTAATAATTGATTGTCTGTAATTACTTTTTCTCCAGCATTTATACCTGCTGAAATATAAGTCTTTGCTCCAATTTGACGGTAGAACTCAACCTGTCTCGTTTCAATGTTGTTTCTGTCTTTAAATATCAATACAAAACTTTTGCTCTTATCGAAGATTACAGCCTGCGAAGGTACTGCAATCATAGAGTCTTTTTCTGTATAGTATAACTTAACCGTTGCGCGCATTTCGGGCTTTAATAAATAGTCTTGATTATCTAACTTGATCAAGACCTTCATTGCTTTAGTTTCAGGATCAATGATGTTGAATATTTTATCCACTTTGCCATTGAATTTCTTGTCTCCATAGCTTGATGTGCTAACCTCTGCATTGATACCTAATTTTACTAAATTAATGTCACTCTCATTCACATTTGCTAATGCCCATACCTGATCAATTTCAGCGATGTCAAAAATATTGTCACTTAAATCATTTCGTAAAATCATATCTTGATTGATTTTCTTTTGAATAATAAATCCGTTGATTGGGGCGTGAATATCAAAAGTAGAACCACCACGAATGTTGTAGATTTTATAAGTTTCATTTATTCTGTGTAATTGTGATTGGGCCTTTTCAAGAATACTTTTAGCTTCAATTACTTCTCGTTCGGTAGATAGTTTTCCATCGTATAATTCTTGAGCAACCTTAACATTGTTTTTTGCTAAAACAACATCTGTTTTGGCGTCCTCTAATTCTTTTTCGAAACTAGCAACTTCCGTACTGCGTATACTTGCTAGTAGTTGACCTTTTTTAACATAGTCTCCCAATTCAACATATACTTTTGAAACATTACCTCCAACTATAGGGAAAATTTCAATCATTTTATTGTTGTCTGCTGTTATTTTTCCATAGAAACTCAATTCATTTTGCAATGGTACCATTTTTGCAATTTCTGTTTTTGTGGAAGCATACATTTTGTCACTTAATACAAATGTTTCTTTAATTTCTGCAGCCGGCTTTTCGTTCTTGCAAGAGACAAGAGAAATGGCTACGATGGATATGTAAATTATATAACGCATTGTTAGAATATTTCTTTGTTAGTAATATAGTTTATTTGAATACAGGATAAGATCCATGCTTTTTTTACTTCGTTTATGTAAATGTTTGTCTGATTGTAACTTTCCATGAAATCGGTAAATTCCAATAAAGAAATATTTCGTCTTTCGAAATTTGTTAACATACCATTATATACATCTTCTAAATTTTTACTAACGGTAGGGTTAATAGAAGTGAATTGATTTTTTTGTTGAAGGTAAATTTTCCATAGGGCTTCAACTTTATTTTCAACGGCAATGCGTTCATAGTCACGATATGCATTTGCTTGTTTGAATTTAGCATCAGCAAGTTGAATGTTACCTTTATTTTTATTCCATAATGGGAGCGGAATACCTACTGTGAAATCTATTTGGTCTTGGAACGCTCCACCTCTTTGATCATAAGCTATACCTGCATTTAGATCAGGTACTGCTAAAGATTTTTGCCATTTAAAATACAATTCCTGACTTTCAGAAAATTTTAGCGCGGTTAAGTAGTCCAAATTATTTGAAAGCGCTACTTGTGTTAAACTGTCTTTGTTTATTTTTGTATTTTTAAAGTTTTCAAATAAGATAGATTCATCAACAAAAGGACTTAAAGACTCTTGCACACCTGTTATTAAAGCTATTGTTTGAAGAGATTCAATCATGTTTCTCTCTAAATCATTTTTACTCTTCTTTAATTCAAAAATTAATGATTGTAAACGTACGATATCTCTTAAGGGTATATTTCCTTTGACTCCTTGTGTCTCGTAATTTTTCAATAAGGTGTCTAATTTTATAACTTGTGCATCAATTGTTTTTGATTTCACCTTATCATAGAAATTCGAATAGAATGTTTCTGCTAATTGCAATTTTAAATTGCGTAAGACTTGTTCAAATTGCAATTCGGCTATAGCTACATTTGATTTCGCAAATTCAATCTCGTTTCTTTTTTTGCCGCCTAAATAGATAAGTTGTTGTATAGATGCAATTTTTTCTCCGCCTGAACCAACATCAAAAAATTGTTTTTTTTCAGGATTAAACGTATTTGCTTCAAAATAAATGTATGGTTGATCCCAAATTTTAGCTTGAATAACAGCTGCTTTGGAAGCAGAAATATTAAATTGTTCTGCGATCAAAAGCATATTATTTTTCTGAAGTAAATCCTCGGCCTCTTTGAGGGTTACTTGTTTTTGAGCAAGACCTAATAATGCTTGAATACAAAATAAAAATACTAACAGGTGTTTCATCATCTATCCATTTTACAATACCTCGCAAATATGTAAAATGTACCTTTAAGACACCTTAATGCCTGCCTTAAAAAAACCTTAAAGGGTAAACATCAATCTGAATGTATTTACGTTAGGTGCTGGAACGAAATAATGTATTTCTGCTTTATGTTGATTGATAATGTGTTGCACAATACGTAAGCCTAAGCCAAAACCTGTTTTATCTTTTGCATTTTCACCTCTCATAAATGGATCGAATAGTGTAGCAGTTTCATTCTCAGCGATGGTTGATCCTGTATTATTAAAATCTACCAGCAAATGGGAATCGTTAAAATAGATTGATATTTGCACAATCTTATTATCTGAATATTGGTACGCATTCTTAATTAGATTTGTAAAGGCTATTTCAAGCAACGTTTTATTTCCTTTAATTTCAAAAGTATGGTTATCAGTATCTGAATCTTTTATATCTAATTGTAGACGTATAGTAGGGAAGGTAATTCGAACATTTTCTGCAGATTGGAATATTAATTCGTCAATTCTGCATATTTCATTTTCTACTTTATTGATGCTGTCAATTTTTGAAAGTAGTAATAAAGAAGAGATCAAATCTGACAGTTGGCTGATGTCTTTAATTAGGTTTTTTAAATATTCATTTTCAATGGAA
>NZ_CALMGQ010000015.1 GCF_937863595.1 uncultured Cytophaga sp. | reverse complement strand
CGAGTTCAAATAGCATCGCTTTGAATTTAATTGGGTTTGGATTATTATTCTCTCCATTATCTACGATCACAGGTATATTCGTAAATATCCTTTCTAGAAAAAATGAATATGAAGCGGATGCGTTTGCCTCCCAGACCTCAAGTGCTTCAGATTTGGGCATAGCATTAAAAAATCTAAGTAAAAAGAATTTAAGCAATCTTACGCCGCATCCAGCATATGTATTCTTACATTACTCGCATCCACCTGTTACAAAGCGCTTGGATGCTATGGGAATTAAGAGTTAGTTTTCAGTTGCTAGGTACAACCTACTATAATAAAGTATTGTGCAAGCAGTAAAAAAATAAAAAAAGGATAGAGATTTAGTTTCTATCCTTTTTTTTATTTCAAACCTCTGTAATAACAGACATTTGTGACACATCAATATAACAATAATTAAAATGCTTAATTAAAACGAATAGTAGTAGTTATACTTCCTCTGGCTTCATGTAAGACGCAATCAAAGAAGCCGTTTTTTGAGAAACACCTGTTTCACCAATCCTGTCTGACACTTCTTGATAACCAGCAAGCATTATATTTCTAGCGTTAGAGTCATGAATCAAATGTTCTAATTCTTTTCGTATATTTTTAATGGTACACTCTCCTTGGATAAGCTCTTTAACAACGGGCTTATCTACGATTAAATTTACCAATGAAATATACTTAACGCTCAATACCATTTTAGCAATGGAATAGGATATTGAATTTAAACGATAACAAACTACTTGGGGAACATTAAACAAACATGTTTCTAATGTAGCAGTTCCAGAAGCTACTACAGCAGCCCTTGAATGCAATAACAAATCATACGTTTCATCTGTTACAATCCGCACATTATTCCGCTTATAAGGCTCATAAATAGCTGAATCCAAATTAGAAACGGCTGCAATAACAAATTGTACCTGTGGGAAATCAAAAGCAACTTCAACCATTCGATCTAAAAGCATTGTTACTTCCTGATATCGACTTCCAGGCAATATAGCAACCAATTTCTTTTCTAAATTTAATTGGTGTTTTTGTAAAAAATTACCATCTGGTTTAAACTGTGCTATTGCATCACGCAGAGGATTTCCAACATAATCTACTTTATAATTAAATTTCTCATAGAACTCTTTTTCAAAAGGCAATATGACAAACATATGGTCAACCAAGCGTTTTATTTTGTGTGCACGTTTTGTATTCCAGGCCCAAACTTTTGGAGAAATATAGTAAAAGACTTTTATGTTTTGCTCTTTACAAAAAGCAGCAATTTTCATATTAAATCCGGAGAAATCAACAAGTATCATTGCATCTGGTTTGTATTCTTGAATATCCTTTTTAGTTGCGTTTAAAACTTTTGCAATTGTAAGTATATTAAATAATACTTCCATAATACCCATGAATGCAATGTCTTTATAATGGGCATGTAATTTCAAACCAGCAGCTTTAGATAAGTCGCCTCCGATACCACGCATTTTAATCTCTGGATCCTGTGCCTTAATTGCTTTTATTAAATTAGAAGCATGTAAGTCCCCTGAACGCTCTCCGCAAATCAAATAATACTTCATTGTAATGGATTAAAACAAAACTTACTCACCAAAATATTCCACATAATTCCTAGGTGTTTCATACAATTTAATACTATGTAATACACCTCTCCCATTTGATAATTGCAAAATTTGAGGCTGAAGAATTCTCCAAAACTCAATTGCTAATATTTCTGTACTCGCCATTTTACCTAGCATAAAATCGACATCCAGGTTCAAATTTTTATGATCTACCTTATCTGTTATTTCAACCCGAATCAATGTGCTTAATTTTTTCAAATCAATTACAAAACCAGTATCGGGATTGGGTTCTCCTTTTACGGTAACAATTAAATCAAAATTATGTCCATGCCAATTTTTATTTGCACAAGGTCCGAATAATTCAATATTTTTCTCTTCAGACCATTTCGGGTTATATAATTTATGAGCCGCATTAAAATGTTCTTGTCTAGAAACGTATACAATCATAGTATTAGAGATTTCATTCTTGTAAAGATACGAATTGAGCGCGTGTGAATACTAATTTATATCTGAGCTCTTTAATAATAAATATAGAAAAAAAGGAACACCAACCAAAGACATTAATATGCCTGCAGGCACTCCTTGAGGTGGAAATAATTGACTTGATATCATTTCACAAATCAGTAGGAAAATGCCCGAAAAATAACATAACCAAGGAATAAACGATTTAGTAAGTTGATTTCGGAATAACATTCGTGTAATATGAGGCATAATTAACCCTATAAAACCTATTGGACCTACCATACTTACAGCCATTGCAGTTAAAAGCGAAGAAATCAATAAAATAACTATGCGAAATTTATGTACAGAAACACCCAATCGATTGGCATTTTCTTCTCCTAGCTCCATTATTTGAAAGGGTGCAAAAAAGAAAAATGAAATACCTCCCAATATAAAAATAAAAAAAGTCATAAGTAGCACTTTAAACCACGAAGCAGTTTGGAAGGAGCCAAACGTCCAAAAAATAATACTCTTCCAAGATTGATCTTCTCCAGTAGTATACATCAATAGTGACAAGACAGCAATAGCTAAACTAGAAATAGAAATACCTACTAAAATCATTCGATAGGATATTATTTTACCTTTAACTGTTGACAATGCTAGAGAAATTAGATTTGTAGATAGTGCACCTACAAATGTCAACATTAGTAGTAAAGCTATGCTTGAATTGTTCGGAGCTAACCAAACATAAAAAATAGCCGCAAATAAAGACGCTCCAGAGGAACTTCCCAGTACATAAGGATCAGCCAACGGATTGCGAACTAAGACCTGCATTAAATACCCTGACAGGCCTAAAGCTGCCCCTGTAAAGAAAGCCAATATCAATCGGGGTAACCGAATCTCAATCCAAATAAGGTCATCTATAGATTGCGGATTAAAATGAAAGAGTGCTTCGAAAAGAAGTTTGATTTTAAAAACATCTTGACAAGTTCCTAAAATCAGTAACAGGAATAAAACAACGAAAGCACTGAGTGTTATAGATAACTGTTTCATCGATTCATTATTGCTGTGATAGAATCCTTTAGAATAGGTAATCGTATACCAGGGCGACTCATAACGGATGCATCAATCACGTATAATTTTGACTCTTGAAATCCGATA
The DNA here is from genome assembly GCF_937863595.1 of uncultured Cytophaga sp. Lineage (GTDB taxonomy): Bacteria > Bacteroidota > Bacteroidia > Cytophagales > Cytophagaceae > Cytophaga. The sequence continues at coordinate 2,663 of NZ_CALMGQ010000015.1, read as the reverse complement.
GTTTTTTTCAATATTGGATAGGTTTCAAAAAATAAAGCTTTCTGCGCTTCCGAATCAAAAATATAGACTTCAGGATTTGAGCGCAACATATATTCTACATCTATTGTTGGGTAAGGATTATCGATCAATTGAACACAATTTTCTCCACCAGCAAATTCTGCCAATTCAGATAAAAAAGTTTTCTTTCCATACACATACACTGGATTTACTGAGGTTATGGCTAAAAACTTTTTTGTATTTTTTATTGCTGAGGAATTATTTTTTAATCGAACAAGCCATTGATTTAATTGCAAGGTGTCCCCTTTTGTAAGTTGTACTAAGGTTGTAGCACTTTTACGAATATCTTTCATTAAATCATATTCTTGAACAAATACGGTTTGATGTAATTGTTCAAGTTTTTCTAAATCTTGTATTGAAATCATCCCTTTTTTAACCAAAATCAAATCTGGCTTTAAACGAACCAACGCTTCAATATCTACTGGATAACTATTGATTACAGGCTTGGTTTTGATTCCTTCCGGATAATCACACCAAGCGGATCTACCAACAATTCTAGAAGAGTCAATAAACGTGTATAGTAATTCGGAAATAGATGGTGTTAAACTTATTATCCGGGTTGGAGAGATTGGCAAATCTATCTTACGCCCCATATCATCCACTACAATGTGGGTATGTTTAATTTTATTTTCTGTATTAGATTGGGTACATCCCAATAGCATTCCAGTTATTAATAAAAACAAGTAGATAGAATTCCTCATAGGTCGAAAATTATTAGTAAATTTAAACCAAATATTCGAATAAAAATCACGAAGTCTTATGATGGTTGTTACAGGTGCTGCAGGATTTATTGGAAGTTGTTTAATTCAACGCTTAAATGAACTCAACTTTAACTATATAGTTGCAGTAGATCATTTTGATAATCCAGAGAAGAAAAAGAATCTTGCAAATAAAAAAATACAAGAATATGTGGATCGCGATCAATTCTTTGATTGGTTGGAGAAAAACAACAAACACATTGATTTCATTTTTCATATTGGCGCAAGAACTGATACGACTGAATTTGATAAAGCTATATTTGATCGATTGAATGTAGATTATTCAAAAAAAATATGGAAAGCATGCATCGATTATCAAATACCCTTAATCTATGCATCTTCCGCAGCAACATATGGTAACGGAGAGTTTGGGTACGATGACAATGAAACAATCATCCCTCAATTAAAGCCATTAAACCCTTACGGTGATTCTAAAAACGATTTTGATATTTGGGCTTTACAACAAGAAAAGAAACCCATGTTTTGGGCAGGTTTGAAATTCTTCAATGTATACGGACCCAATGAATTTCATAAAAGCCGCATGGCTTCTGTTATTTTCCATGCTTACCATCAAATTAAAGAATCTGGAAAAATGAAATTGTTCCGTTCACATAAAGCAGAATATACAGACGGTGGACAAATGCGTGACTTTGTCTATGTAAAAGATGTATGCAACGTGATCATTTTCTTAATGCGTAATAGAAAAGATAGTGGTATCTATAACCTTGGAAGTGGTAAGGCGCGCACATTCTTAGATTTAGTTAAAAACACGTTCAAAAACATGGGGGTAGCAGAAGATATTTCCTTTATAGACACTCCTATTGACATCAGAGATAAATATCAATATTTCACTGAAGCCAATATGAATAAATTAAAAGACATTGGATATACAGAAAAATTTCATACGCTTGAAGAAGGCATTGAAGATTATGTAAAGAATTATCTAATAGCTGAAAAGTATTGGTAGAAGTTATGGGGTGAATACTTTCATTCACCCCATAACTTCTACTTTATTTTATCAGTTACATAAAACGAATACCCCAGCGATGAAGTTAGAGTTTCTATATGAAATAAATGAATTTAATGAACATGCAGTTCGCTTATCAAACTTTGACTCTAGGCAAGCAAAAGCATTTCAAAAAGCGATACAAACTGTAATTATTGAAAATAAGAACCCCTTATATGTGCACGAGTTGGATTTTATTGAATCGATAAATTGCTCATTTACGATGCGCATCGACTATGAAGATCTTGGGATTGTAGACGTAGAAGGCAAACATTTTTATTGTGACTTAACACTTGAAAGTTACAAAAAAATGATACAATTGATTGAACCGTTCTGTAATAAAGAATCCAAGGGATATCAATGGTTGTATGATGTTGACACACCTATTGATTTATTGTTTTCTGCTGGTGATATGTAAAAATAAAGCCTCTCGTTATTAACGAGAGGCTTTATTTTTACATATCTTTTTTTTAATATTTATTGTTTGTAAACAATCGGAATTTCATTCAATCTACCCTCTGAAATTGCGATATTTTTTATTGAACCATCAGCTAAAATTACTCTCAAATTCATTTCAAAACTACCCGAAACTACTTTGTTGTTTTCATCGATTTTATCTATTTGAACAAAACCGCCTGCAGGTTTTCCAATTAAGCTTGTTGATGGATCTTCGTAACGAATAAATGCAGCTCTGCTTTGTTGTGTCAAATCAATTTTAGATTGTTGTATGGGATTCATAAAAGTGAATTTCACAAAGCGGTCATTACTAAATGAAAGTTGATATTCCCCCCCAGTTATTTTTCTATAACTTCCAGTGATCCCTTCAATAACGAATGGTTTAC
>NZ_CALMGQ010000014.1 GCF_937863595.1 uncultured Cytophaga sp. | reverse complement strand
TATCCAAAAGTTATTGAACCCTTCGCCCAAATGTAATTGGATCTTTTGCATTGCTAATAATTCTAAAATGGATAAGAAATTATAAATTACTGCCATTTTTATGGGTACTTCTTTGATAATATCTAAAAAGGATATACGCTGTCCTCTACTCACTTTACTAATGATGTAATCTTTCTGCATCTCCATTGAATAGGGATATTGCACAACATGATGCACGGGTTTGGTTTTTTCTTCTTTCCAACGCGCAACTACCTTTTCAAATACTTTTAATAATTTATATAAGTCAATATCCTGAAGTTCTGTTTCAACATTACTTACTTCGGATAATAATTTTAGCTCTTTAGCAATGTTGCCACGCTTCTCTCTTTTCAAAGATGTTTCTTCTAATTCTGAGAATTCTGCAATAACCGATTTGTATTTTTTGTATTCCAACAAATGCGAAACCAATTCCTCTCTCGGATCTATTTCATTTCCTTGTGGATCAATGTCTGGTCTTGGTAATAAGGTTTTTGCTTTAATTCTCATCAACGTTGCGGCAACCAAAATAAATTCGCTCGCAATATCTACATTCATTTTTTCAAGACTATGGATATAGCTTAAAAAGTCGTTGGTTATTTTGGAAATTGGAATATCATAAATATCCAACTCGTCCCGTTCAATAAAGAACAAAAGTAAGTCAAAGGGGCCAGCAAATAGTGGCAACTGTATTTCAAAACCTTCTTCTTTATTCATAATCATTCCTTAATATAAAATGTATTCGAGACATCAAATATACCGATTCGCTGAATGAACACCATTTACTACATGTTGATCTTTTACACGTTTTAAGTGTATATGTGTGTGAATTAGAGTGTATAATGTGTTCATAAATCTGACTCGGAGCAATTCTGAACCAATGGCAGGTTATTTTTAAGCTGCTTCAGCTTCTAGTCCATATAAAAACATTTGTTCGTCCGTTTATAGCTATGGCCAACGTATTTCTATGCATTCTCTTCAAGAAGGCTATCTATCGTAAAGTATAAAATAACTCTTTATAAGATCTAATTTCTGCGAATGTTATGAGGCACAAATAAATGGAACGATGGGCTGTTCGGCTCTAGCAAAGGGATTTTACATCTATAAAATATTAAAAATCAATAATTAAAATGGCTTTGATGTTGTTATAAAAATATATTTTCCCAAAATAATTATTCCGCACTGGTGCCCATAAATCCCTTTGTTTGATTCTGATTAAACAATTATTGTTTATCTTTGTTTTGATATAAATAAACCTATTAACCCGTGATTCAAGCCGGAGATATTTTACGTACGATAAACTCACCAGACGACCTTAAGCACCTGGATGTAACTCAGTTAATCCAACTTGCGGATGAATTGAGGCAGTTTATCGTGGATAATGTCTCTGTTTATGGCGGGCATTTTGCTGCTAGTTTGGGTGTTGTGGAATTGACCATCGCCTTGCATTATGCATTTAATACGCCAACCGATCAAATCGTTTGGGATGTAGGCCATCAAGCATACGGACATAAAATACTCACGGGGCGTATGGAAAATTTTCATACCAACCGTACCTATAAGGGTTTGTCTGGCTTTCCGAAACGCTCTGAAAGTCCCTATGATACCTTCGGTGTAGGCCACTCTTCTACATCCATATCTGCAGCCTTGGGAATGGCTGTTGCCAATCAATATCAAAAAGACGATCGTCAGCATATAGCCGTTATTGGTGATGGCGCCTTAACGGGTGGCATGGCCTTCGAGGCTATGAATCATGCAGGTGTTACTAATTCCAATCTGTTGATTGTGCTTAACGACAACTGCATGGCAATCGATCCAAATGTTGGTGCACTTAAAGATTATTTGGTTGATATAACCACTTCAAAAACATACAATCGCGTTCGGGATGAAATTTGGAATATACTTGGCAAAATCAGCAAGTTTGGACCAAATGCACAAGCTATTGCATCAAAAGTTGAAAGTGGCTTAAAAGCTTCTTTGTTAAAGCAAAGCAATTTATTTGAATCGCTACATATTCGTTATTTTGGACCCGTCGACGGTCACGATTTGAACCACATGGTTCAAGTAATGAAGGATTTAAGAGACATACCCGGCCCAAAAATATTACACGTACTTACAACTAAAGGTAAAGGCTATTCTCTGGCTGAAAAAGATCAAGTGAAATGGCACGCGCCAGGAAAATTTGATAAAGTTACTGGTCAGATTCATGTTAAAACCTACGACACGCCACAAGCGCCTAAATATCAAGATGTTTTTGGACATACAATCATTGAATTAGCTGAGAAAAATGAAAAAATTATGGGCGTTACGCCTGCAATGCCTTCTGGTAGCTCGTTAAATTTGATGATGGAAAAAATGCCCGACAGAGCATTTGATGTTGGGATTGCAGAACAACATGCAGTAACCTTCTCTGCTGGGATGGCTACGCAAGGGCTTATTACTTTCTGTAATATTTATTCGACATTCATGCAGCGTGCATACGATCAAGTAATTCACGATGTATGTATTCAGAATTTGCATGTAATTTTTTGTTTGGACAGAGCTGGCTTTGCTGGCGTAGATGGACCAACACACCACGGTGCTTATGATTTAGCATTCTTCCGTTGTATACCAAACTTAGTTGTATCTGCACCAATGAATGAGCAGGAACTTCGGAACTTGATGTACACCGCTCAATTAGAAAAAAATAAGGGTCCGTTCTCTATTCGCTACCCACGCGGTCAAGGTGTGATGCCAAATTGGAAAACACCTTTTGAGGAAATTGAAATTGGGAAAGGACGAAAAATAAATGACGGACAAGATGTAGCTATTTTAAGTATTGGCCATATAGGTAACTACGTGGTTGACGCTAAAAAATTATTGCTTGAAGAAGAATTAACACCTGCGCATTATGATATGCGTTTTGTAAAACCAATTGATGAGGCTATGCTTCATGAAGTTTTTAAAACGTTCAAGAAAATTATTACTGTTGAAGATGGGTGTTTGATGGGTGGCTTCGGCTCGGCAGTATTGGAATTTATGGCCGATCATAATTATGTTGCTCAAGTTGTACGCTTGGGAATACCAGACAGAATAGTTGAACACGGCGAGCAAATGGAATTGCATAAAGAATGCGGATTTGATCCGCAGGGCATTGCTCAAGCAGTACGCAAAATGTCCGCTCTAATAGGCGTTTAAATGAGAATGGTGAGCTGAAAAGACGCAACCAAAACATAACTATTTATTAGATTCGGATCTCAATGTTCCGACTTTTTTTTAATACTCCGATTCAAACGCTCTCGGTAGTATTTCTAACACACATCATTGCGATTGAACACAATTCTCTCAGTTTTCAAACATTTGTTACGTTTGGCTATTCTTCGTATTTTGCATCATTATGCCTAAACCCATTATATATACCGATAAAGGAACTGGATCAATCGTTGTTTTGCTTCATGGCTTTTGTGAAAGCAAAGATATATGGATTTCCTTTTCAGAACAATTAGCAACGAGCCACCGGGTTATTTGCATTGATCTGCCTGGCTTTGGAGAATCTATTCTAGATCGTGACGACATAAGTATGGAATGGTTTGCGGAGCAAATTCATTTATTATTGGTGCAGTTAGAAGTACATGCATTTACATTGATAGGCCATTCTTTAGGAGGCTATGTTGGTTTGGCATATGCAGAACGATATATGCAAAACCTAACTGGTTTGTGTTTGTTTCATTCAACAGCTTATGCAGATTCTGAGGAACGAAAAGAAAATCGGAATAAAACGATTGCATTCATTGAGAAATATGGTGCAGACATGTTTACGCAATCGTTTATTGAGCCTTTGTTTTTATTAAAAAATCGAGATCGCTTAAAAAATGACATTTTAGAATTAAAACGCATTGCAAAACAAGCTTCTCAACAAAGTGTTATTGCAACGACTAAGGCCATGCGCGATCGGGCAGACAGATCTCATGTATTAGCACAGACAACGATTCCGGTATTGCTTATTGGTGGAAAGAATGATGCGACGGTTCCCATTTCAAGTTTACAAACCTTAGCTCAATTATCCCCTTTAATAAATTTGTCGAGTATTGATGAATGTGGACATATGGGGATGTATGAGCAAAAAGAAAAAACGTTTTCGGTCTTGAAAGAGTTTTTAGAAGGGATTCGTTATTAAGAAAATATAATTATTCAATACAAAAGATTAATCTTCAACTTCAAGAAGTTTATTACAAGTCAGTAGAATAAACTCGCATTCGAAATAACTAGAGATCAGGCTTGCCTTCAATCTGACTGCCGAGTTATTTGATTAATTAGCTACTTGAAAAACAAAGAGGCCCTGAATTTTATAAAACCACTTACAATACAAAAGCGGCTCAACATATACTGTTGAGCCGCTTTTTATATATTCAATTTTATTCAATTAAAATGGCAAGTCGCCATCGTCTGCTTTCTCCAAGAAGTCATCTGATGATGGAGGTGGGAAATTTGGCGGTCCGTCATTTCCGGCTGCACCACCACTACCTTGTTTCGCTACTTTCCAAGCGCGTAATTCTGTATACCAACGTTGGTTGTATTCTCTGCTTTCTACATCAAATGATACTTCTACATCATCGCCAGAATTGACTTTGAATTGATCAATTTTATCACCCCAAATTGAAAAACATACTTTTTTGGGATATTGACCTGTAGTTTCAAGAATGTATTCTTGTTTCTTCCAAATTCCGTTTTTGCCTTGTCCGCTTTGCTCTGGCAACAAGGATACTATTTTTCCGCTAATTTCCATTATATTAAATTTAATGCATAAATATACATAAATTACCTGCTTGATTAAAGTTTAGCCAATGGATATTCTTATACACACCTTGTCAGGGACTACAACTGCAGCTTTTATTTCCACAATGAGCAGTTTTAGCAAAAAAGGGAAATTTGCTCTCATACTTTTAGGGGCATTTGCTGGAGCCTTTCCCGATATTGATGCCATTAGTTTGTGGTCAAAATTTGATCAAACAATTGGCTCGTGGTTGCATCTTTCACATACTGGAAGCCAAATTTATTTTGGGAAATTTTGGTATTCGCACCATGGTTATTTCCACTCTATTCTCGCAGCAGCAATCTTTTCTTTAGGTCTTGTTTCATTATATAAGCTTCTCTTTAAAAAAGAAATTTGGAGTACTTACTTCCATTCAAGAGAATGTATGTTCATTCTTGCTATTTCTTTCTTCTCATATCTATCCCATTTAATTGGTGACCTCCCTACTCCTGGTGCAGTATGGGGTGGCATTCGTTTATTTTTCCCTTTTGAAATATATGTTGGTGGCTATGGTACTACTTGGTGGTGGAATAATTATGATGTGTTTTTGACTCTATTAACTACAACAAGTGCATTATCTCTATTTATATTGCTGGAAGATAAATTTATCAAAAGCGATTTAATCAAAGCAGCAGCCTTTATGTATATTATGGGTATTTCTCTATCTACCTATTATGTAACAAATCATTCCATCAGCTTTGCATATGTAGGTAACACTTCGCGTTATGCTTATTACGAACGCATCTCTTATGCAGATCAATCAGGAAGGTTAGGGAAATCCGTCTTTCGATTGATGTATAAAGTAGACAAAATGCTTCCTTTTTACTTTTAATAAATTGACACGATTTTTGAGTATCTTTAATTAGAATATGACATTATATATGATTTCATTGAAACGTTTTCTAACTCTTTTCTTATTTTTCTTTGTTAGTATTTATTCAAATGCTTCCGATTCAAAAATTGCAAAGTCCGCCCCAATTGATATTCAGTTCGGAGATACAAGTACTTTTGCTTTTTCTCCATTGAAAATTGGTAGAGCTTCGTCTCTTTATGAAAATAAAGAAATCGTACAAGACACGATTCTCCCACCTTGCGATATCATTTTTTTTAAATCTGGAAAAATAGATTACTGTAAAATTACTGAAGTGACTCCAGAAACAATTACCTATAAAATGTGTGATTATCTAGAAGGCCCAAATATTGTAACCAATAAATCAAGCATTCAAAAAATCAGATATGCAAATGGTAGAGAAGAAGTTATTACATCTGTAGAAGTTATTAAGCCATCAGATAATGTCACTACGGATGAAGAGGTTGATACCCCGGCGGATGAAGTTGAAAAGCCAAAAATGAACCCGTATGCTAGACCGCGAAAAGACCCCTTGGCAAAGTTATCCTTTTATTTTGGTCTAGGTTCTGTTGCAATGGTTTTCCTTTTGGGTGTCGTATTTTTACCACTCGTACTTGCTGGTCTTGTATTAGGAATTATAAGTATTATAAAAATTTCTTCAAGAAGGGGTAGACTCAGAGGTTTAGGGTTTGCTCTTGTTGGAGCGATTCTATGCACCTTAATCCTATTATTGTTAATTTAACAATAAGAAAGGGGCTTAAAGCCCCTTTCTTTACATTTTTGCTACTTCGTATACTTCAATCAACTCTCCCTTTTTTGAAAAATAGGCATCATATACTTTGCCCGAATCGACAAAATTTACAAAGTATTTAGATGAATGTATATCACTTTTAATAACACTAAATTCTGTAATGTGTGTATATCCTTTACTTTCTAACGTTTTGTGAAATTCTTCGGTACGATCCCTCTTGTGCAACACCACATTTAAGTTGCTTGCACTTGAACCGAAAACTATAAATACCATGCTTAAAGCTACTAAAGCAGTTGATGCTCTCTTAATAAATCGTATCGTTTTCATACCATTTTCTATTTTGTTTATTATAATGAACAAAATAATTCTGTAGTGAATTGGTAGGAAAACTGAAGGGAAACTGAAGGGAAACTGAAGGGAAACTGAAGTGAAACTGAAGTGAAACTGAATAATTTATTCTTTTAAAAACAAAAAACGCCACACTACTGCATGGCGTTTTTTAAAATTTTATTTATTATTCTAGAAGCAATATTGATTTGCTTCAATCAATATTGCAGCGATTCTTCTTCGTGCATCTTTGGTATTTAATGGAGCAACTTTTGTGAAACGTTTTAAGCCCATCAACATCATACGTTGCATGTCGCCATCCGTCATAGAGTTGATTGCATTTTTACCAGCAACATTAATTCTATCTGCAGCATCAAACACATTAACTTTGGTCATGTCAATCTGACCTTTAACCGCTGCTTCACCTTTCATTGCAATTAATTTTTCCGTGCGCATCAACGTAGATTCCGCAACATAAATATCAATTGCAATATCTGCCATGTTCATCAATATTTCTTGTTCGCTGGCAAGCTTATCCATATATTTTTGAGCTGCAGCACCTGCAATCATCAACAATGCTTTCTTCATGTTTTTGATTGCTTTCTTTTCTTCTGCAAACAAGCCTTCATCTTCTGCACCAAAATCAGGAATAGCCATCAATTCTTTTTGAACGGCCATTGCTGGGCCCATTAAATCAAGTTCGCCTTTCATTGCTTTCTTCAAGAACATATCCATCGTAAGCATACGATTGATTTCATTCGTACCTTCAAAGATGCGATTGATACGCGAATCTCTGTATGAACGATCCATTGGATAATCGGCAGAGAAACCATAACCTCCTAAAATTTGAACACCTTCATCACTTACATAATCCAATGTTTCAGAACCTGCAACTTTTAACATGGCACATTCAATGGCGTATTCTTGCGCAGCAGCTAATAATGCTTCTTCGTATGTTTTACCTTGTTTTACCAATTCCTCTTCTGCATCTTGAATGCCTTGTCCAGCACGATACATCGCAGATTGTACGGTATATATTCGAATTGCTTGCTCGGCTAATTTATATTGAATTGCGCCAAAGTTTGCAATCGGTTGTTTGAATTGTATCCGTTCTTTTGCATATTGAATAGAAAGTGTTGATACACGTGTAGATCCACCCAATGCTGCTGCAGCCAATTTAATGCGACCAATATTTAAAATATTGAACGCAATTAAATGTCCTTTGCCAATTTCTCCCAACACATTTTCTTTCGGTACTTTGCAGTCGTTAAAGAAGACCTGACGGGTTGAAGATCCTTTGATACCCATTTTATGTTCTTCGTTACCAAGCGTAACGCCTTCGCCTTTTTCAACAATAAAGCCTGTGAACTTATCGCCATCAATTTGTGCAAATACAATAAAGGTGTCTGCAAAACCTGCGTTTGTAATCCACATCTTTTGTCCGTTCAAGATGTAGTGTTTTCCATCTTCTGAAAGTACTGCTTTTGTTTTTGCAGCCAACGCATCTGAACCAGATCCTGGTTCAGTTAAGCAATAACTTGCTTTCCACTCACCGCTTGCAAGCTTCGGTAAATATTTTTTCTTCTGTTCATCTGTGCCAAAGTATAAAATTGGCAATGTACCAATCCCTGTGTGCGCTGCTAAAGCAACCGCAAATGAATGCCCTGCTCCAACAACTTCCGTTAACAACAAAGAAGTATTGAAATCTTTTCCAAATCCATCGTACTTCTCTGGAATAGACGTAGCAAGTAAGCCCAACTCTCCTGCTTTTTCAAGTAGTTTTTCCATCAAACCTGGCTCCTGCGCATCGATGCGATCCAAGATTGGAAGTACCTCTGTAGCTAAAAAATCACGCGCCATATCGGCAATCATGCGTTGTTCTTCGTCAAACTCTTCAGGTATGAAGATGCTTGATGCTTCTTGTTCGCGAACGATATACTCGCCTCCTTTAAAGCGTTTTTCAGTGTTTGTGGATGGTGTGGACATATGGTTTGGTGTTAATGGTTAGTCTTGGACTTGTTGTGATAAGTACGGAGTACAGAGTACTGAGTACAAAGTATGTGATGATTTTAATTTATGTTTTTCTGTAAAGAGTATTAAGATTGAATTAGGTACTAAAGTTATTTATTTACTTTTTGTACTCTATACTTAGTACTCTATACTTAGTACTTCTTAAAGCATCTCAAATATCCCTGCCGCGCCTTGTCCAGAGCCTACGCACATGGTTACCATGCCGTATTTCTGATTGGTGCGCTTCAGTTCGTTGAAGATTTGTACAGACAATTTTGCTCCGGTGCAACCAAGTGGGTGACCCAATGCAATAGCGCCACCGTTTACATTCACTTTAGAATCGTCTAAGCCAAGTGTACGAATAACTGCTAGGGATTGCGCAGCAAATGCTTCATTCAATTCGATCAAATTGATGTCGTCTTGTTTCATGCCTGCTAATTTCAATGCTTTTGGAATGGCATCTACCGGACCAATACCCATAATGCGCGGTTCAACACCAGCAACGGCGTAGGATACCATACGTGCGATTGGTTTTAAATTTAATTCTTTCACCATCTTTTCAGACATCAACATCACAAATGCTGCGCCGTCTGATGTTTGGGAAGAGTTACCAGCCGTTACGGATCCTCCATTTGCAAATACGGGACGAAGTTTTGCTAATGCTGCAACACTTGTGTCAGCCCGCGGACCTTCATCTACGTCAACTATATATTCTTTTGTTTTCTTTTTTTCATTTGCATCCAAATACGTTTCCTTAATTGTTATCGGAACAATACCATCTTGCAAGTGACCATTTTTAATTGCAGCGATTGCTTTTTGATGTGAATTGTATGAGAACAAATCTTGATCTTCTCTAGATACATTGTATTGTGCAGCTACCGCTTCTGCAGTTAATCCCATTCCCCAGTAGTAATCCGCATGCGATTTTGTCAACTCGTAATTTGGAACAGTTTTCCAACCACCAAAAGGTATTGGACTCATCGTTTCCACTCCACCCGCAATAATACAATCGGCGTAGCCCGCTCGAATTTTTGCATCTGCAATAGCAATCGTTTCTAAGCCGGATGAACAATATCTATTCACGGTCATACCTGGAACTTTAACCGTATCCAAGCCCATCAATGAAATCATTCTGCCGATGTTCAATCCTTGTTCTGCTTCTGGCGTAGCGTTACCAACGATTACATCATCAATACGATTTTTATCCAATGCCGGAACAGATGCAACTAAATGTCTTACAACATCTGCACCTAAATCATCTGCACGATAAAAACGGAAGAGTCCGCGAGGTGCTTTGCCTACTGCTGTTCTGTATGCGGCTACTATATATACTTCTTGTGTCTTCATAATTGTAGTATTAAGTACTAAGTACGGAGTACAGAGTACAGAGTATTTATTCTAACGATTTTTTTAATCCTAAAATCATACTTTGTATTTCAATAAGCTGTGCTAGTATGTCGTCAATTTGAGTTTTAGATAAATAATTTAATTTTTCTGTTAGTATCACCTGAGTTTCTAATTCAAATGAAGAACCAAGAGCAATGCTTAAGAAGTGTGAAAAGTCTTTCTTTGAATTTCTCCCAGCCCCTTCAGCAATATTAGAAGGAATAGAGACGGCTGATCTACATATTTGAGAAATCAGATTATACCTTTCCTTATCGGGAAGCTTTTCTGTTATCTTATATATATCAGCTGTTACATTCATAGATTTCTGCCACAGTTTTAACTGTTTGTATTTATACATAACTGATCGAAAGTATTAAGTACGGAGTACAAAGTACAAAGTACAAAGTACGGATTGATAAGAATTGATTTCTGTTTTACTACACTTGAGTTTTATCCCCCGACAATTCAAATGCTTTTTATTTTATTTTTGTACTAAGTACTCTATACTAAGTACTCTGTACTTTTTACTAGTTTCTTAGTGGCTTGCCTGAAGTAAGGATACTCTGGATACGCTCAAGTGTTTTCTTTTCGCCCGTTAAAGACAAGAATGCTTCACGTTCCAAATCCAACAAGTATTGCTCGGATACCAAGGTGTGTGCAGACAAATCTCCACCACACATAATGTAGGCTAGCTTCTCAGAAATTTTACGATCGTGCTCTGACATGTATTTCCCAGAAACCATAGAGTTGGCTCCCGCATAGAACATGCCCAATGCAGACTGCCCAAGTACTTTAATGTCTTTGCGTTGTTTTGGTTGCGTGTACCCTGCTTCAGCTAAGCTAATAGCAGCTGCTTTTGCATCAGAAATCAAGCGACTTCTATTTAATGTAATGCCATCGCTTTTACGAAGAATGCCCATCTTGCGTGCTTCTTCTGCAGAAGTTGCAACCTTTGCCGTTGCAATATTCATGTACGCATTTTTAAGATTGTTTACTAGAATATCTCCTTCTTCAAACGAGTCGCTTACACGTAAGGTAAACTCTTTGGTACCACCGCCTGCAGGAATTAATCCCACACCAAATTCAACCAAACCAATATACGTTTCAGAAAATGCTTGAACGTGATCGGCGTGAAGTGTCATCTCGCAACCGCCGCCCAATGTTAAGTTATGTGGTGCTACAACAACTGGTATAGAAGAGTATCGGGCACGCATCATCGTATTTTGGAACGCTCGAATCATGAAATCGATTTCATCGTATTCTTGTTCGATCGCATACATCAAGACCAATGCAAGGTTTGCTCCTGCAGAGAAATTAGCGCCATCGTTCCCAATTACAATTCCACGGAAATCATTTTCTGCAATACCTATTGAACGATTTATTGCATCGACTACTTCTCCGCCCAGCGTATTCATTTTTGTATGGAACTCTAAGTTTACAATTCCATCTCCAATATCGTGTAAGGTTGCACCTGCATTTTTGAATACAGGTTTGTTTCCACGAAGTGTATCTAAAATAATGAATGATTCTGTACCCGGAATTACTTTATATGACTTGCTTGGAATGTCATAATACAAACGCTTTCCATTTTCAACTTTATAGAAACTTGCATTGCCAGCTTCAAGCATATCATATACCCATTGAGCTGGTTTGCGATTGTCTTCTTCCATTAACTTTACGCCTTTGGCTACACCAACAGCATCCCACGTTTCGAAGGGACCAAGTTCCCAACCGAAACCAGTACGCATCGCATCATCTATGCGGTACAATTCGTCTGAAATTTCAGGAATACGCCATGAAGCATATTTGAACAAGCCTAAAAATGTTCTTCTATAAAACTGTCCTGCTTTGTCTGTTGATTTTATCAATACAGAAAAACGTGGTTTTAAATCTTCAATAACTTTTGTTTGCTCTAGTGCTCCAAATTTTACTTTTTGTTGCTGGCCATACAATAAGGAATTCAGATTTAACGAAAGAATTTCTGTTTGTCCGGTATCGTTTTTTGTTTTCTTATAAAAACCTTGTTGTGATTTATCACCATACCATTTATTCTCATCAATTTTTTTCAAAATGTCTGGAAGAACAAACATGTCTTTTGATTCGTCATTTGGCGCACCAGCTAATAAACCATTTGCAACTTTTATTACGGTGTCAATACCAACTACATCAAGCGTACGGAAGGTTGCAGATTTTGGACGACCAATAACGGGCCCTGTTAATTTATCAACTTCTTCAACGGTTAAGCCAAGTTCTATAATTGTATGTAAGGCTTCCATGATTCCGTATATACCTATGCGATTGGCAATAAAACCAGGAGTATCTTTACAAAGTACCGTCGTTTTCCCTAAATATAAATCGCCGTACAACATTAAGAAATCAATTACCTCTGGACTTGTTTTCGGTCCAGGTATAATTTCTAACAAACGCATGTAGCGTGGTGGGTTGAAAAAATGCACGCCACAGAAATGCTTTTGGAAGTCTTCACTTCTTCCTTCAGACATCATGTGCATGGGAATACCCGAAGTATTGGATGTTACTAATGTGCCTGGTTTACGAAACGTTTCTACTTGCTCGTATACCTTCTTCTTAATATCTAAATTTTCTACAACCGCCTCTAAGACCCAGTCGAAAGAAGCAATGTCTTTCATGTTGTCTTCAAAATTCCCTGTCGTGATGCGCGACGCATTTGCAGTATCGTATAAAGCAGCAGGATTTGATTTTAAACAAGCGAGTAGTGCATCGTTTACAATTCTATTGCGAACGGCTTTGCTTTCTAGGGTTAAACCTTTAGCTTTTTCAGCATCATTGGGTTCTTTAGGAACAATGTCTAGAAGGAGTACTTCTAGACCAATGTTTGCAAAATGACATGCAATGCGAGAACCCATTACGCCGGAACCCAATACTGCAACTTTGCGAATTTTTCTATGGCTCATTTTAAACTGAAGGTTATTAGGTTAACGATGTATTTTTATTCTCGATAATGGTTTGAATTTCATTTAATACTTCAAAAAACACTTCCAGTTTAGAAGCTGGAATCTGATCTTTCACCTTATCATTGAAATCTACTACAAAATCTTTGGCAATTTGTCTTTTCTCCTTACCTAGCTTGGTTAGAAAAATAGTCACTTTTCTTTTATCTGTATGGTCGTTTTTGCGTTCAATCAAGCCCTCTTGCTCCATATTATTAAAAACACGAGAAAGGCTTGTGGCCTCCATCCCCAAAGCAGGGCCAATTTGAGTAGCTGCAGTGCCTTGTTCGGGATCAATATTTAATAAAACAAAACCTATTGCTGCAGTGGTGCCATATTTTGAAGCACGCTCATTATACATCCTTGAAATGGAATGCCAAGAATATTTAATGTTAAAACAAACTGTTTCGTTAGGTTTCATACAATAATCTAACGGAATAATTCAAAAAAATGTTATGCATTCATAGTAATATTTATGAAAAAGATAAAAAAATATGCAAAATGGGTTTTTATTGAAGCAAGGGCCTAAAAAATGGCTTCAATACAATCGATGATTCTGTTATAGGATGTTCTCTGCTTGTAAAAATAAATACAGCAAATAAGAGCTAGCAATGAGTCCTATAGAATACAAAATGTTTTTTTGAGAGAAAAAGGATTGGCGTTTTTGTGGAGTCATTACACTTTCAATACAAAAATCTTTAAATGCATTTTTCTCATTCATAAAAATCTGAACTAAGTTCTTTTTGATTTCGGCATCACTTCTGCCATCTTTCTTAAGTGTTTGAAAGATGCAATAAATATTGTCTGCTGTAAGATTTGATTCCATCGTTTTTTATGCAATTTCTTACATAAACGCACCGGCTCTCATTTAGTTACAATTGTAGTGAAATTATATGTGCGTTCATTTTAGGAAAAGAAAATATCCCATTGTTCTGGATTGAAGCCAACAAGATGCTTTTTGCCCATTTGTACCAAAGGTCGTTTTACAATGGATGGATTTTTCAAAATTAATTCAATTGCTTTATTCGAGTCAGAAATGGACGCTTTTTCTTCATCCGTAGATTTCTTCCACGTTGTTCCTTTCTTATTGATAATTTCTTCAATTGGCAAATCTTTCATCCAGACTTCAATGTCCTCTTTCGTCAAATTCCCTTTTTTATAGTCGTGAAATGTATAGGCAACCTTTTTGCCATCCAACCATTGAAATGCTTTCTTCATGGTGTCGCAACTTTTTATTCCGAAAATAGTGAGTGTTGGCATACGAAATGATCTAATTTTGTTCAAAAATAGGATATTGAACGTCTTAATGGAAATTATTGACTTATATCTTTTTAATACAGATAATCGTATATAACTTAAGTGGCAAAATAAACTAATCAAAAACTTACATGACTGTTACGCGTTTATTCGATTTAATTCCGCAGCAGATTGCGAAATATCCCAAAACGGATGCTTTGGCAACCAAAGAAAACGGTACTTGGATTACCTATTCTTCTGAACGCATACAAGAAATTATTGATACAGTTAGTATAGGGTTTGTGAAATTGGGCTTGAAGAAGGACGATAAAGTTGCAATCATTTCACCCAATAGGCCTGAATGGAATTTTATTGATTTAGGGCTTCAGCAAATTGGTGCTGTAAGTGTGCCGATTTATCCCACACTTACCGTTGAAGATTTCAGATATATTTTTAATGACGCGGAAGTGAAAATGGTTTTCGCTTATGACGAAGCGCTATATCACAAAGCAACAGAAGCAGCACAAGGCTCAACAACCAATCCGATTATTTATTCCTTAAAAGAAGTTCCAGGTGCAAAAAGTTGGAAAGAAATCACCGCATTAGCAGAAGGTGAATCAGCTTCCATGCTTGATCCATATAAGGCGAATGTATTCAACCATGATTTACTAACACTTATATATACATCTGGTACTACAGGAAAACCAAAAGGTGTAATGCTTACACATAATAATATATTGAGCAATGTACTAGCATCGATTCCACTTATGCCGGTTGATCACAATCACCGCGCGCTTAGTTTCTTGCCCTTGTGTCACGTGTATGAGCGCATGCTGTGCTACTTATACTTATCACAAGGTGTATCGATATATTATGCTGAAAGTACAGATGCCGTTGGGGAGAATTTAAAAGAGGTAAAACCGCACATGTTTGTTACCGTACCACGTTTGCTTGAAAAAGTGTATGATAAAATTGTAGCAAAAGGGTCGGAACTTTCTGGAATAAAAAAATCTCTTTTCTATTGGGCACTTGATTTGGGCTTGAAATACGATATGCAAACAAATCAAGGGTTCTTATATAACATTCAACTAGCGCTTGCGAACAAAATTATTTTTAATAAATGGCGCGAAGCGCTCGGTCGCAACGTCATAAACATTGTTTCGGGTGGTGCGGCATTGCAACCCCGCTTGGCTCGCATCTTTTGGGCTGCAAGGATTCCGATTATGGAAGGATACGGCTTAACAGAAACCTCTCCCGTAATTGCAGTGAACCGATTTAATCCGGATGAAACTCGAATCAGTACCGTTGGGCCATTGCTACCTGGTGTTGAAGTGAAGATTGCTGAGGATGGAGAAATATTGACTCGTGGACCGCATATTATGAAGGGGTATTACAAACGCCCAGACTTAACTGCCGAAGCCATTGATAGTGAAGGCTGGTTTCACACAGGAGACATTGGACAATTTGTAGAAAATAAATTCCTAAAAATTACCGATCGTAAAAAAGAGATGTTTAAAACATCAGGCGGTAAATACATAGCGCCTCAATTGGTTGAAAATAAATTTAAAGAGTCGCGTTATATTGAGCAAATCATGGTCATTGGAGAAGGTGAAAAATTCCCTTCCGCAATTGTTGTTCCTTCTTTCCCAGATGTTAAAAGCTGGTGTGAACTAAAAGGGGTTTCCTATACAACCAATGAAGAAATGGTTTGCAATACACAGGTAATTGCAAAATTTCAAAAAGAGTTTGATGAGTTGAATGAAGGTTTTGCACAGTACGAACGTGTGAAGAAATTCATTTTAATGCCAAGGCCTTTTACAATAGAGAGTGGAGAAATGACCCCAACCTTGAAATTGAAACGTAAGATTGTAATGCAGAATTGCATAGAGAAGATTGAGAAAATGTACGCGAGGTAATAGTTTCCAGTTGCTAGACGAGAGAAGTATAGAGTACGGAGTCCCGAGACGAGAAGTAAAGAGTACGGAGTACTTAGTACTAAGACGAAAGAAAGAACGGTTTTGATGGGGAGTCAGGGCCGTTCTTTTTTGAAAAGATTGTTTTGGGTCTCCGATTGATTTACTAAAAATAAATAGGGGGAATATGAAAAAACTTAAACATACACTAACAGGTCTATGTTCGCTTTTATTGATGTTCGCAACGCAGGCGTCTTTTGCACAAGATAGTTCGAAGTTTTTGACATTATATGTGGATTCCATTCCAATATTCCATTGGGACACCACCACTACTTTAATAGTTTCGTCAAGTTGCAATTTTTTTCTCTTGCACGATTCGACAAAAGAAAATTACCGTTTATATAAAAAGCATCAGAAACTAATTTCAGCTGAACCGACAGAAAAAAATTGTACTGACTACTTTATGCTTGCTTGTGCACTTTGGGAAATTTATAAAACAGCTGAGTCCGAAAGCCTTTTTTTAAAAATAATGGACTCTGATTTACCAGCGTATAATATTAGCTATAGACATTCCTCTGATATTCCTGGAGACACCATAACCAACTCATACGGCTACGGAAGTTATACTTCTCATTATAAACATACTGCTAGCTTGTATTTGGCAAAAATATATATTGAAAAAGAACAATTTCAAACGGCATTAAGCTACGTTGAACTGGCTGACAAAAAATACATTCAATATTATTCTTGTGGTACTGGTTATATGCTTAATCGATTAGAAATTGATGGAGCATATGAATGCTGCAAAAATGGACTGTTGAAATAAAATGAAATAATGATAATATCTAAAGAAATCACAAAGAGCAAAATCACAAAGTCCGACAAAGAATTAGCCTTAAAAAAAATTAAGAAGCTATACCAAATCGCATTGTTCTTTTATTTTTTCCCCTTCTTATACATTGTATGGCTTGTAATTGACTCCAATCTGTTTCATGTGTCAGACCTATTGACCTTTGTATTTTTTTTATTGTCTATCCTTCCGCTTTCAATTGCAGGCCTGATTTCAAATATCTTGGGCTTACATCTTTCTCGAAAAATTAACCATATAGACAAAAAGAACATTGGCTATGCCGATCTCTTAATAGGCATATCGATGTTTGTAAATGGCCTTTTCGGTTTGGCAATTCCCTTTGTAATGGCTTTAGAATAATGCTGCATTTATCTTATATTATTAAGTACATATGTCAAGTATCAATTAAACAGCATTTCTCCTTACCACGCTCTTGGGCAGAAAAGGCATAACAGCAAGGTTAGTGTTAGATAGCCTAATGTTCAATACTTTCAACGAATTGGCTACAGCTTTAATTCGTGTTATATTAATTTTATGACTCATTCAAAAATTGTTTTTTTCAGTTCATTCACGGCATAATTTACTTCTCTTACTTTACCCACACGTATGACATCTACAAGCACTAATAATTTATAAAACGCTTGGCTCTTTTTACTTGCCTCAACTTGTTTGGGGTAAAATGGTTATATAGCTAAACCCATAATGTCTCCATTTGTATCTGGCCACACATAATTCATTTCACTGATAAATTTTTCCTTCATAAAATCATGTGAATGTGCCGTAGCTATTCCCCGAACCATTGATCCTGGCATTTGAGGAAATACATAACGGATGCCATGTTCTAAAAATTCAACTAAATTTTGTCGATTTACCCTTTTCTTGTTATAATCAATTAAGCCTGCTAATTGACTTCTATTCAACGATTCTGAGATTTCTGAAATACTTATTCCAAGCTCTGTCGAAAGACTTGTTAGCTGCCAATGTTGATCACCTATTGAAATAATTTTCAATAAAATAACTACATCTTGGGGGCGCATGCCATTATGCTTTCTCATAATACAAATTTTTACCTTATTCCTTATTTCGCAAATCGCGAAATGAGGAATAAGGTAAAAACCAACTTATTAGGTATAATTACGTCTAATAAGATATTATAATGCATTCGAAGGAGTAGGTATTATATATTATTGAACCTCTTAAACAAAATCGTATGAATAAAAGTAATTCCAGTCGTATTCTACTCATAATATTCATCTTGTCACTTTACAATTGTTGTCTAACTCTGCAACCAGCATGTGCACAAACTTTTAACTCAACCATGAAACATTCTGATACATTAACGCTGCTCATAAATGAAAAGCAAATCACAAACGATTCGTTAGAGATTGTTTTAACGTCCTTTTCTCATAAACATGCAATGACAGGCGGACCAACGAAAGCAACGGCTTATGTAACACTTTTAGACGGAAATGAGACCAAAGACTTTTTACTTTCTGTACATGGCAAAGATGGAAAAACTGAAATTGAATATTGTGACCCTGTTGCTTGGAAAGATTGGACCTTTGAATTAATTGATTTTAATTATGATCAATCTGTTAAGATTTTTGTTACAAAAGAAATAGTTGAAAAATAATAATAAACACCTGTATCTTTTCTCATCCTTCGCATTATGAATATATATACACACCTATTCTGCACTAAAAAAGCTGTGTTACATATAAACCATATATTTATGCTGCGACTACTTATTCCTTTTTGTTTTTTATTGCTTTGCACTTGTTCAAACGCTGGAAAGAAAAATGCTGTCTACGCAAAAATTGATAGCACAAAAATTGCAGAGGCTTTTAACTATTGTAAGAAAAATGGCTTCGATACCACAACTGCGTTTTTTGTGGACATGGCCATACACTCTGGTGAAAACAGATTTTTTGTATGGGATTTTGCAGCCAAAAAAATTTTACATGAAGGGCTTTGTTGTCATGGAATGGGCAAAGGAAGCACTGGGTCTACGCCCGTATTTAGTAACGAAAACGGAAGCTATTGTACCTCTTTAGGAAAATATAAAATTGGCATTCGTTCCTACAGTCAGTATGGTATACATGTACATTACAAAATGCATGGCTTAGAAACTACCAACTCAAATGCCTTTAACAGAATTGTTGTCTTGCATTCGTATTATGCAGTATCGGAAAAAGAAATTTACCCGTTTCATTTATCCATGGGCTATAGCCTCGGTTGCCCAGTAGTGTCCGATGGCATGATGACCAATTTAGATGCGTTGCTGAAAAAGAAAACAAAGCCTACGCTGCTGTGGATTTATAAGTAAGAGATATCTAATTTAAAATTTATTAAAGAATTGTTGTAAGAGAGATTCTATAGATAAATAAATTTTTATTTTACTTCGCGATTACTCAGCAGTATGCAGAATTTCAAGCAGCCTTTGTTGGTATGCTTTACCGATCGCTTCAAAACTATGATGTGTATCTATATATAATTTAGCCGCCTCTGCTTTCTTTTTTACGTATCCTTTATCTTCGTAAACTTTTTTCATATAAGATGCAGCTTGGTCAACATCTGGATCTGCCCAAACAGCGCCGTCTTCTACATGTACATATTCATTTTTATGAACAGGTATCAACGTGTAATTTACCAAGCATGAATTTTCTTCATTCATAAAATCTGTATTTCCCGAATAGTTTGTTGCAATCACCACTTTGCTCATTTTCATAGCCTCAGCAATACCAAGTCCAAAGCCTTCTGCTCTATGAAGCGACACATAACAATCACAAACATATATCAATCCCAATATAGAACTTCGATCTAGAATTTTATCTATAATTTGTATTCTTGGATCGAAGGCAATTTGTTGCCTCAACGCTTCTACTTTCAACGCTTGATCTTCCCTATTTTGTACCCTGTTTACTTTAATAACAAGGCTTACCTGTTCATTACGTTCTACCGGAAATGCGCTACAAAATGCCGTAATTACGGCTTGAGGATTTTTCCTTTCAACAGAAGAAGACATGTCAAACGTAAACAAATACAACATGCTATCTTCCGACAAGTTGAATTGTGATCTTGTATAGCCCTCCGGGATTTTAAAATCTACAGGAAGGGGTATGTAACGTATTGGTAGTGTTGAATATTTTTCTATTAACCCTTGAATAAATTTTGAAGGAGCCCAGATCTCATTGAGATATTTGTCCTGTGCCTGCCATTTAACAGGAAATATAGAAAGTTCCCAATAGCCGTAACCAATGTTGTATTGTTTTTTTGAAGGGATAGATCCATCTCTTGTAAAAAATGCGCCCTCACAATAGCTTATAGTTAAATCAGCATTATAGGTGAAAAGATTGATCAAATAAGGTGCATCTTTTGTGAGGTAAGGAGTAAGCTCTTCATTTGTTGTAGAATGCTCGCCTGTATCTCCAGAATTATTAACACTAAACGATATATTCGTCGTTTTCATGGCATCGGTTACAAGACGCATGGATTGGGCAATGCCAAAGTCTCCTTTTGCAAAACCAATAATATTAACACCATTTAATAGTTTGCTTCTATCGAGCTTCCATTTAGTATAGCGAAATGATATTCCTATTTTAAAATTCTGAAAGTTCTTATCAAATTCAATCAAATCTTCAACTCTTCTATCATAAAAGTAAGAGACTCTCCACCAACCAGGTATTTTCATGCGTATTAAAAAGTAAATAATGAATATAATTTTTTATTAAAATGTCATTAAGCCATAGTACGTGCATAATCTCAATTTATAGGGGCGATACCGCTAGCTCTAATATGAAAGGCTTTCAGCTTTAAAACCTTCCAAAATTGTAACTTCATTCCATTAATTAAATACCATTGATTGCATTACACCAGGCTCTATTTTAATGTTTATTTTTTCAATCCAATTACAAATCCAGTTTCCATCACTAATGTGCCTTCCACCTCTGCTGGGTTGCCTGGCATTTTCAACCCTTTCAGTTTAGCTGTTTTGCCTTTGCTTAACAAATCAAAAATATTTTTATCGCTTAGCTTTTTACCTAACATCTCAAATGGTATTTTAAATCCACACTGCTGATAATTTGCGCAGCCATATGCTGTGTTTCCCTTCTTTAATAAATGTTCTTTGCACTTAGGGCATTTCAAGGTGTCAATAGCAACGTCTTCTTTCGGTTTTTTTTCTTTTGCTTCCTTTAGTTCTTTGGTTTTGACTTCTTTCGTGCTAGCTTCTTTAGCAGTGCCACCTTTCTCCGTTTTTGAAAATGTTTTTGATTTTTCAGGTGCTATGTAGATTGCCTTATACGAATTACTTTTTACCTCTTTGGTAATATCGGTCACCATATCAATCAACTCTTGTTTGAAGGTCTCAAGTTGATATTCTCCTTTCTCCATCAAGCGAAGTTTGCGTTCCCAAGTACCTGTCAGCTCTGCACTTTTCAATAATTCAGAATGGATGCAGTCGATCAAATCCATACCTGTTTGGGTAGCAAAAATATTTTTCTTCTTACGCTCAATGTATTTACGTCTGAATAAGGTTTCAATAATATTGGCTCTTGTGGATGGTCGTCCGATTCCATTGTCCTTTAGCAATTCGCGCATCTCCTCGTCTTCCACTTGCTTGCCAGCTGTTTCCATGGCACGCAATAAGGTCGCTTCTGTATAAGCTTTGGGCGGAGAGGTTTTGCCTTGATGCACTTTTGGTTCGTGCGGACCCGTTTCACCAACCACAAAGTTGGGCATTACTTTTTCTTCGTCTTCCCCTTCTTTTTTCTCCGTTTTATCGTTCGCATAGACTTCTTTCCAGCCCGGCTCGATGATTTGTTTTCCCGTTGCTTTAAATTCTACTTGCCCCACGGTACCCAACACCGTTGTATTTGATACTTTACATTCTGGATAAAATACGGATATAAATCTGCGTGCAATTAAATCATAAATGCGTTTCTCTTCCATTTGCAGATTAGAAGAAGGTAATACACCTGTTGGAATAATAGCGTGGTGATCTGTTACTTTTTTATCATCAAAAACTGCCTTCGATTTTGGGATGGGTTTTGCTAATACAGGGGCAGTAAAATTTTTATACATCGTCAGGTCTTCTAAAATACCTTTAACCTTGGGGTATATGTCCTCAGAAAGATATGTTGTGTCCACTCTTGGATAGGAGACCACCTTTTTTTCGTATAAGGTTTGTATATGTTTTAATGTATCTTCTGCCGTGTATCCAAACCTTTTATTGGCGTCTACTTGCAACGATGTTAGATCGTATAATTTGGGATTGCCTTCTTTACCTTCTTTGATTTCGAAAGAGGTAACTACAAAGGGATGTCCTTTTAAATATTCTAAGCCTTTGTTTGCTTTCTCTACGGATTTTAAGCGTTCTATCGTAGCGGTAAACTCCGTTTCACGGTAGAGTGTTTTTAGTTCCCAATACTCTTCGGAAACGAATGCATCAATTTCTTTTTGTCGCGCTACAATCATTGCCAATGTTGGCGTTTGCACACGACCAATGGACAATACAATTTTACCTTGTCCGAATTTTTTCGTAAACAAACGTGTAGCATTCATGCCCAGCAACCAATCTCCAATAGCACGTGCGCTGCCTGCTGCATATAGGTTGTTGTATTGATCGGCTTCTTTTAACTTTAAGAATCCATCTTTTATAGCTTGTGTCGTTAAAGACGAAATCCACAAACGTTTTACAGGTACGGCGCATTTTGCTTTCAACAATACCCAGCGTTGTATCAACTCCCCTTCTTGGCCCGCATCCCCGCAGTTTATAACTTCTTCGCAGGAATGGACCAATCGTTCTATAACTTTGAACTGCTTTTTAACACCAGAATTATCGATGAGCTTAATGCCAAAACTTGGTGGTATCATTGGAAGATCTTCCAAGCGCCACATTTTCCAACGGTCTAAATAATCGTGTGGTTCTTTCAGTGTACAAAAATGGCCAAACGTCCAGGTAACTTGATATCCATTGCCTTCCCAATATCCGTCTTTACGTGCTTTTGCACCCAGCACTTCTGCTATGTCTTTGGCAACACTCGGTTTTTCGGCAATACAAAGTTTCATTATTTATTTTATTGTTTACTATGGTGATATATTCGTTAAAATAGTACAAACATTTCACCTTGCTTAAATTTTTAATACGTATACTCAAAAACTATAGGATCCAGTCAATTGGTTTTTAAACTATTAATTTGTAACATTAACGTTGAATTTTATTACAAATTATTGAAATTTTGGAAAATGACATACATTAATGGTGTTGTACGAATAATAGCTGTTTTATTTTTACTCAAAGTTGGTTATTTATTATTTGCCTATTTTTCTGGCAATATCAACGAAATAAATTATGATTCCTATAAATATTCACTTAGTAGAAATGACTTTGGATGGTATAGTAGAATTGCAACAAATGGCTATTCTACTATCACTCAAAAAAGAGACTTAGCTGGAGGTTGGTATGATGGAAGACTTATTCAAAGTGAATGGGCCTTCTTTCCTGTATATCCTTCCCTTTGCAGAGCTATAACCAATATAGCTGGATGGAGCGTTTTTGAAAGTGCTTTATTGTTATCCTATATCTTTTCAATTACTACTTTTGTAGGACTCTTTACTTTTTGTTGTTTGTACTGTAAAAATAATTTGCAAGCGTTTTATATTACGATACTCGTTATGGTATTCCCTTTCCATTACTATTATTCTATGTTTTACACGGAAGCATTGTTTTTTACCTTCATGATCTTTAGTTTTATCTGTATATATAAAAAACAATACCTGCTACTTTCTCTTTTTCTAATTCCTTTGACGTTAATCAGGCCAAATGGAATTGTTCTCGTTGCACCGCTTTATTTTTACTATTTGGAACAAACTGATGTTTTTCAAAATTGGAGTTTTGACTGGAAAAAACTTTTTAGCCGATCTACAATTTTAAATTCTTTGTACTTTCTGGCTGCACCAATTGCATTAGGTATTTACTGCTTATATCAATACTCTAAAACCGGATATTATTTCGCTTTTGCAGTTGCTCAGGGAGGCTGGGGAAAAACAACAATGATGCCTTACAATGCATTATATCAATATCATGATCAAGCAAGTAATTTGATGGATATGTTCAATTCAACATATACGGTAATTGCAATGATTTTTGCTCTTTTTGCATGGAGAAAACTTCCCTTAAGTTTTAATATACTTATTTGGCTCGCAATCATTTTGCCATTAACTGCTGGTTCTGTAATTTCAATGCCTCGTTATATTTCAACGTTGTTTCCACTCTTTATCATCCTTGCATACCATCTATATAAAACGAAATATAAATTTCTTATTTTAGGTTGTTTATTTTGCCTGCAATTATATACTTATTACCACTTTTTCAATAACTCACCCCTAGGCTTCTAAAATTTCATAATCCATATAATTAAAAATGCCCCTGTAAATTTACAGGGGCATTTTTAATTATATGGATTAGATGCATTGATTACCCATTCATGGAAATCAAAAACTCATCGTTATTTTTTGTTTTCGCCATTCTGTCAATCAAGAAGTCCATTGCTTCAATTGAGTTCATATCAGACATGTATTTACGTAAGATCCAGATACGAGAAAGTGCTTCTTTATCGATCAATAAATCTTCGCGACGTGTGCCAGATGCAGGTACATCGATTGCAGGATAAATACGTTTGTTTGCAAGCTTACGATCCAATTGAAGTTCCATGTTACCAGTACCTTTAAATTCTTCAAAGATAACTTCGTCCATTTTAGAACCTGTTTCAATCAATGCGGTAGCGATGATTGTTAATGAGCCTCCGTTTTCTACGTTACGTGCTGCACCAAAGAATTTTTTAGGCTTATGCAATGCATTTGCATCCACACCTCCTGAAAGTATTTTACCTGAGGAAGGAACAACCGTATTGTATGCTCTAGCCAAACGAGTGATTGAATCTAATAGGATTACAACATCGTGACCACATTCTACCATACGTTTGGCTTTTTCAAGCACCATGCTTGCAACCTTCACGTGACGATCTGCTTGTTCATCAAACGTAGAAGAGATCACTTCTGCTTTAACGCTACGTGCAATGTCTGTAACTTCTTCCGGACGCTCGTCAATCAATAAAATGATTAAGTATACCTCTGGGTGATTTGCTGCGATTGCGTTTGCGATTTCTTTTAATAAAACCGTTTTACCTGTTTTAGGTTGTGCTACAATCATACCACGTTGACCTTTACCAATCGGTGCAAACATATCCAAGATACGTGTTGACAATTGGTTGTGCGTAGTAGAAAGATTTAAACGGTCTTGAGGAAATATCGGTGTTAAGTATTCAAACGGAATACGGTCGCGAATTTGTTCCGTTGTTTTTCCGTTTACTGTTTCAACTTTTAATAAAGCAAAATATTTTTCTCCTTCTTTTGGAGGGCGAATTTGTCCAACGATAGTATCTCCAGTTTTCAACCCAAATAGTTTTATTTGAGAAGGAGAAACGTAGATATCATCTGGGCTAGCCATGAAGTTGTAATCTGGAGAACGCAAGAAGCCGTATCCTTCAGAGATAATTTCCAATACACCTGAGTTTACAATTACACCATCAAATTCTTTTACGGAATATTGTGATGATGTCGTTTGTCTCATTGGGCGTTCTGGAACATCTGTACGTTCTTCCATAGATCTTGGAGAGATACGCTCTTCATTATATGAACGCGGTTGACGCTCTTCAGTATTAGAACTGCGCGGTTGGCGTTCTTCAAAGTTATTGCGTGCTGGTCTTTCTTCAGAATACGAAGTGCGAACAGGTCTTTCTCTTTCCAAAGGCACTTCCTCTGTAGGAACAATAGACTGTCTAACTCTTCTGCCTGGTGTTGAATCTGCTTTTACTGAAGGTGCAGCTTTAGCAGTTGATGGTGTAGGTTCTGGAGCAGATGCTTCAGCAGTTATATAATTATCGTCTTCTGCCGTTTCTGCAGCTTTAACGTTCGATCGTTTCGCACGACTTCCGCTTGTGGTGTTGCTTTCTGTTTCGGTGATTCTTTCTGCGTTATCTGAAAAAGTGGATTCGCTTGCTACTTCTTTTCGCACGGCTGTTGCGATTGTTGGGTTTAATGCTTGTTGGTCTAAAATTTTATAAACCAATTCTTTTTTTTGTAATTTTTTGTAATTCGAAACGTCCATTTTTTCGGCTATTACTCTTAATTCAGATAATAGCTTTAAATCTAATTCTTCAATGTTGTACATAAATGTGTGCTGATGTAATTGAAATCTAAGGGTAGGTGGGTTTAATTCATTCGTATTTTTGCACAGTTTGCTCGCGCAACGCCTGGTTCAAAGAATAATAATACAACGTATTTGATTATTGAAATCTTGGTGAGCAGCAGAAAATTGTGGCTGATAACGAATTGATGATACAAGTATACTAGAACAATGTGTTATTGTCAAGGGCAAGTAAGGAAAAACATAAAACATTATGAAATTTTTAATTTCAATAAGCCGTATTTCTTGTAACTTGCATACCTATATTCAGCACCCAAATTTAATATAAACATGTTGCAAATCAATTATATCCGTGAAAATAAGTCTGTCGTTATTGAGGGACTTACAAAGAAATATGTTGCTAACGCTGAAGTTTTAGTAAATGAAGTCATTGATAAAGACCAATTTAGAAGAGAAACACAACATAATTTGGATGTACTTCTAGCAGAAGCAAATAATAAAGCCAAGCTCGTAGGTGATTTAATGAAGTCAGGCAAAAAAGAAGAGGCGGAACTTGAAAAGGTAGCTGCAACTGAATTGCGTACGAAAACAAAAGAATTGCAAGAATCTTTAACCAAGTCGGAAGACGAGCTAATAAATCTCCTTGTAACATTACCCAACCTTCCCCATGCAAGTGTTCCCGCTGGTAAAACTCCAGAGGAAAATATTACCATTCATTCTCACGGTGAAATACCCGTTTTACATGTTGATGCGCAGCCGCATTGGGAGCTGATTAAGAAGTATGATATTATTGATTTTGAATTAGGGAATAAAATTACGGGAGCAGGTTTTCCTGTATACAAAAATAAAGGTGCTCGTTTGCAGCGTGCCTTAATCAATTTTTTCTTGGATGAAGCTGTTAAAAGTGGCTACATAGAGGTGCAACCTCCTATTCTAGTAAATGAAGCTTCGGCTTATGCTACAGGCCAATTGCCCGACAAAGACGGTCAAATGTATTATGCAAATGAAGATAAATATTATTTGATCCCTACGGCTGAAGTGCCTATTACCAATATGTATCGTGATGTGATTCTTAAAGAAGAAGATCTTCCAATTAAAAATGCGGGTTATACGCCATGCTTCAGAAGAGAAGCGGGGTCTTGGGGTGCGGATGTTAGAGGCTTAAATAGATTGCATCAATTCGATAAAGTTGAAATAGTACAAATTACCAAGCCAGAAAATTCCTATGCTGTTTTAGAAGAAATGAAAAAACATGTACAAGGTATATTAGAAAAACTTGAATTGCCGTACCGCATTTTGCATCTATGTGCAGGCGATATGAGTTTTACATCTGCACTTACGTTTGATTTTGAAGTATTTTCTGCTGCACAAAAACGTTGGTTGGAAGTAAGTTCGGTAAGTAACTTCGAATCCTATCAAGCGAATAGACTTAAGCTACGTTATAAAACAGATGGTAAAATGCAGTTATTGCATACGCTAAATGGTAGTGCTTTAGCTTTGCCACGCATTGTGGCTTCAATTTTAGAGAACAATCAAACACCTGAAGGTATTCGTATTCCAAAAGTATTGCAATCGTATACAGGATTTGATACCATTAATTAAAATATAAGTGGTTGATTGATTCGACCTGAATCCCTCAACCACTTATATTTTTTTATACTTTTGCAACAACGTAGTCTTTTGCAACAACGTAGTTTAGTGTAGAAATTCTGCAGTATAATCTATTATTCCCAAAACCCTTGTTAAATAATACGCCAAGGCAGAGAAACTGTATTAGCCTATGTAATGAGCAACGTAGCTTTGATTGCTATACAATTTATTAGACAGGTTTATTACAATTTTTCAATGCGCTCTAATCAAAACTGCCTTTGCTTAAAAAGCTTACTCCCTTATATTACAACGTCTAGCATAGTTTGGAAATACACAGCATTTGAGCCAAATCGTTGTGCAAGTTCATTCATTGCTTTCTGTTCCCAATCTTGCAAGAATTTTTCTAGATGATTGTCTTTGTCAAAAAACAACTGAAGACTGTACGTACTGCCGCTTCCTTCTTGCTCGAAGCGCAATTTCATTAAATTATGTCGAAGCACATAGCCTGAATCTAAGGCATTTGTGAAGTAAACGTCTTTCGCCCAATTAATCCAGTCTGTTTCAACAGCAGGATCTAAATTAAATGTTGTATTAAATAAAATCATGTATGCGAATTAATACTTTAGAATGAAAATAAAAAATAAATGAACATACATTTTATTCAATACATTAAAATAGTAAATTAATGGTCGAACATAAGTTTCTTATTTTCGTAAAACACTTGAATCTTTTTTTGTTGAACAAACCATAATGAATTCGATGTATCCAAACACGCAAAGTTCCATCAATTACACAAAAGTTTTTTTAGTACTTTCAACCCTTTTTTTAATGTGGGGGTTTATAACTGTATTAAATTTCTCTTTGATTGAAGAGTTGCGCGACGTTTTTAAATTAAGTTTTTACGAATCTTTGAGTATTAACCTTGCGCTTTATGCCACCTACTTTGTAATTGCACTGCCTGCTGGTTATTTAATCAATATCGTTGGTTTTAGAAAAGGAATAATCATTGGGGCGGGATTGGCAAGCTTTGGTTGTTTCTTATTTTACCCAGCAGCCGAATCCAATTCATTTGTAAAACTATTAATGGCACTTTTTGTATTGGGTGCCGGTTTTACGTTTTTACAAGTAGCAAGTAATCCTTATGTTGCTTTATTGGGTATGCGGGGGAAAGGTGCTGCAAAATTATCTTTTATTCAAGCATTTAACTCGTTTGGGACATTTTTAGCGCCCTTGCTTGCTGGAGGTTTATTTCTTTCGATTTCAGGATTAGATCCAGCAACGATTGTTGCCATGACACCTGAGCAAATTATGGAACATAAAATTTTAATGGTTCAAGTCCCTTATCTTGTATTTGGATCTATTTGGTTTTTACTCATGCTAATAGTCGTACTTTCAGAATTGCCGAAAGTACATATTGAAGATCAGACACCTCTTATTCGACCAAATGAAAAAGAGCCGCGCAAATATATATTCCAATATCCTCAAGTTGTAAATGGAGCAATAACCTTATTTTTGTATGTTGGTGCAGAAGTTTCCTTGGCTTATTATATTTCAGAAAAAGGGGTTTCATTAATCCCCTACTATTGGGGCTTAGCACTTCTAGGTAGATTTGTTGGTGCAGGTTTGTTGTTTGTGGCAACAAGTCCGCGTAAATTAATGAAGCTTTCTGGTAGTACAGCAGTCTTCTTATTGTTGGTTTATCTCATTGTAAATAACAATGAAAAACATATTGTAACACAGACAGTGGATCCTGCTTTGTATCTATTGGTTTTAATTGGTTTGTGCAATTCAATTGTATGGCCAACGGTATTTACCATGGGCATTGATGGGATGGGTAAATATGCTGTTAAAGCAAGTGGTGTCTTGGTAATGTCTGTATTTGGCGGTGCTGTAGTGCCCTTGTTATTTGTGTATTTGTTAACAGATTATTCCATCATTTCTGCCTTCCCTGTTTTATTGCTAGCCTATTCTGTACTCATTTGGTTTGGCACTAAAGGTTCTGTATACGAAAAAAGAAATAATTTTTATTGATACACTCGTTGTCGTCATTTTACATATTAATGAATGTAATTTGCATCGCAACTAGTATTCTTAATCCATAAATTGCTCAAACCATAATTGGAAAATTAATAAGGTCCATATACGTTTGTTATGAAAGAGATTTCCGGATTTAAACTCAAATGTTAATTTTTCAATTTCATTTGAATTAAAAATACCTTGAGCGTCAATATATTTTTTATTCAAATAATGCTCAATTAAATAATTATGAGATCCCTTAAGCCAACCTTCTGTAGGTGCAGAAAAGCCCCATTTGGTTCTATAAATAATATCTTTGGGAATATAGCGCTCTAATGCCTTTTTTAAAATATACTTTTGTGTGCCATTTTTAATTTTTAAATCAAGTGGCAAATTAATTGCAAATTCAGCTAAATTATAATCCAAAAATGGACAACGTACTTCTAAACTATGACGCATTGAAGCAATATCCATTTTGTACATTAAATCATCTGCTAAATAATGATTGATATCAAAAAATGAAATGGCTTGTTCGTTGGATAGAGAAATTTTTTCTAGAGATTCCCAATACGGAATTGTAGTAGCATGTTTATACTTGTAATTCAACAATGAGCCAATTTCTTTTTGCGTAAACATATGTTGCTCTTGTGACCATAAATTTAAATATGGGTCCGCATCATTCGCTCCTTCAAAATATCGTGCTTTCAATGCAGGTTTTCCTCCTAACATTTTCAATATACTGCCAGCCAACTTTAAGGAGGCATTGCCACCTATTTTTTTTAATGTGTCAATTCGGTTATACCAATAATAGGTATTGTATCCCATGAATAACTCGTCTCCGCCATCACCTGATAATGCTACAGATGTATGTTGCTTCGTAACCTTCGAAATCAATAAACTCGGTAAAACCGAAGATACAGAAAATGGTTCATCGTAAAACTCTACTGCATCTTTCAATACATTAAATATATCTTCCTTTGGTAATTTGTATTCGTGATGGTTTGTTTTTAATATATCTGCAACTCTACGTGCATATGAACTTTCATCGAATTTTTTTTCATCAAATGAAATCGTAAATGTTTCGACAGGCAAGGCGCTTTGTTCTTGAAACTTTGCTACAATTAAAGATGAGTCCACACCTCCACTTAAAAATGCACCTATGGGTACATCGCTAATCATTCTTGATTTTACCGCTTTTGAAAGTAATGAATGAAATTCCTCTATTGCATTTTCTTCCTTAATTGGTGTTGGATTGTACTTGTCGCGAATATCATAAAACGATTTGATTTTTACGTTCACTTTATTCGTAACTTCTAGGTAACATCCATTCGTCAATTTTTTTATATTTTGAAAAATGGTATTCGGTTTTGGTATGTATTCTAAAAATAAATAATCTGCCAAAGCTTCCGTATTAATCAATCTAGGGATCGGAAGTTCTATGATTGCTTTTAGCTCAGAAGCAAATGCAAATCCATTTGGACCATCATAGTAACAAAGTGGTTTGATGCCGAAACGATCTCGTACTAAAGTCAACTTTTCTTCTAAGGTATCCCAAATTGCGATGGCAAACATGCCGTTGAATTCTTGAAATGCATCAACTCCTATTTTTGCAAAGAGTTCAATAATTACTTCTGTGTCACTTGTCGTCTTGGTTTGAATGGCATATTTAGCAGCAATTTCCTGATAATTAAATACCTCGCCGTTATACACCATCACATACCGATTATCATTCGAATAAAATGGCTGGTTTGCAGCATCTGATAAGTCTAATATACTTAGCCTTCTATGTCCTAAAAATATATCTTGTTCTGTATTGGAATAAAAACCTTCTGCATCTGGCCCTCGATGTTTGAGTTTTCGGGTCATTTTTTGAAGATCATTCAATACCCAGTTACTAGAAATAAATCCGGTTATTCCACACATATCCTACGAAGGTAAAGTTCTGTTTTTAAAAAACCAAGCGTTAATAAGCGCTTGATTTTAATCATACATACGGCTTTTCTATTCAGATAGTCGTTGTTTTAAAAAATATAAATTAACCCAAGGATTCTATCAAAACAAGCGATCTTCTAAATCAAAAGGTAAGACATAATTCATTCGTTCAATACCGATACTATACGGAATGACGGTAAACTCGCCATTGATATACCAATAGATTTGTCTTGAAATAGGATGTTCAGACTTGTAATAGGTTTCATCTGTAAAATGAACCAGAAATTCCATTCCTACTTCTAAGGATAAGTCATCTTCAATAGGCTTGCATAAAAAGGTATCTTTGTCTGGTAATGCCACAAGTGCCCCATGCGTACCTTGCAAGGCTGGATATTCTTCTAAATATAAAACTGCAGAGGTTTTAAAAGCGTCCTCACCAGAAAGAGTTAGCATGCCTGCATTTGGATGCCCTTCATACGGAATGACAACACGATGATATGTTTCTTGAATATTCTTTAGTGCTCGATCAAATAATTCTTCTTCTGATATTTTCCAATCAGCTGCATTTGTTCTTAATACGTGCTCAATAGATGAGGGATAATCTAATACTAAAATAGTCTTCGTGTCGTCCAACATTTCACGCACATAAAATGCATCTTCTGGAAAAGTCTCTAAATCTACTTTTCGAATGATTCGTAAAGATAAATAACGAGCAAATGCCTCGTACCCCTCTTCTTCCTCCACAGCAGATTTGAATACATAGGGTTCTTCAGCAGGTCTTGTTGTAGTTAGCGGATGTAGTTGATCTCTTTCACCGTGTGTTATATCAGCATCTGCTTTATCAGCAGATGTTTTTGAAGGGTAAATAAAACCTAGATACTTTTTAAAAAAGCCTTTCATTAGAGCTCGTTAATTATACTGCAAGATACAACAGGATTGCGCATTTTACAGAAAATATAAACGAAGACTTGTTTAAGTATTTTAAACATATTGGCAAAAAATTTTTATTCCTTGTTATTTAGATACTTATAAAATATAATAATTCAATTTTCTATTAAAACATTCTTGTAAATACCATACCTTTATACCTTATAAAACAACTATGAAAGACAGACTATTAGAACATTGGGATATTAATTATTTGGTTTCGTTTCTGTATATCTTTTTAGCAGAATCTGATTTTGTTATTAATAAAGAAGAAGCAATCGCATTAAACGATAGTTTGCACAATACATTAGTACGTGTATTTTTTCAAACGGAAGAACAAAAAGACGCCATCATTAAAGAAGTGAATGCATATACGCATACACTAACTGAAACACAAAAAATGGAACTTGTAGAGACCCTCGCTAAAAAAATCGACATCCCTTTTGATGTATACGAATTGATTGTGCAAGAATTAAATAAAATTGCAAAAAGCGATAAATATGTATCCGTTGAAGAACATTCCTTGCTGTTCTATATTAGATTGAAATTGAATAAAGATTATGATGATAATTAAATGAAAAAAGACTACATCTATTGTAGTCTTTTTTATTAAATGCCATTATCTGAAAATTCGCTAAAATTCATAAGAAAATTTTAGCCCCATCATTCCAGTAGGAAGTGTTCTACTCTTGGTTTCGTTTTTATAAGTATATTGGGGACTGGTGTTAGGCCAGCCATTATAATAATTTTGGTTGTATTCGGAAACTACATATGAGTCGCTAATGGTGTTGATGCCTATGCCTACATAATAATCCAAAATGATATTTTTACCTAAATAAAATAAATACCCGTAATTAAATGTGAAGCTATTAATTTTTTTATATTCTCCCATAGCGCTTGGCAGAGGATTTCCTTGGTAAGTTATAGCATCATCTGCGTAATACCTGTGACGATAGCACAGCGCCAAATAGGATCCTTCAAAACCATCATCTTGAAGATATACTTTTGGAGAAATGCTAAACGTGCGGCCTAATTTATACAATTTTTCATCGTCACTATTCGAATTTGAATTGGCCCTTCCAATGTCGACTATATTTCCTATATAGTTTTGATAGGTTACACCAACTGCTAGTTCAATACTAAATGTATTACCAAACATTCTTTCATAATACAAGGGATAATCGCCAATTAAAACGCCTAAGGGGTTTATTGAGAACTTGTTCCTTTTTAAGCTCTTAGTACTTTTTGAAGGTTGATATGAATCATATACCTTAATTTGACCTGAATTATCTGGTACTGTCTGTGCATGTGAGCCATAGCAGAACAGAATAAAAAATAATACCGATTTAAAAGGTTTCATTTGAATGGATTTTTTAGATATTTGTCAAAGTTACTTATAAATATAAACTAATATGAAAATTATTTTCGTTGCGTTTTCATTCCTTTTTGTAATTGCTTTTCAGCAATTGCATGCCCAAGATATTGAAGTGCGTTGGGGTGCGCCGAATAAAGTTAGCAGAGGGTCTTTGCCATCAGATGTGTTAGGTAAAGATGAATCTGGATTCTATATTTTAAAAGGCGTTGGTGTTAATACGTCCTTAGAAAAGTTCGATTTAAATATGAATTGGCTTTGGACCAAAGAGTTAGATGTCTATTTGACGAAAAAAGACAAAACGATTTTTGAAAATATCATTATTTCTAAAACAAAAATTATTGTTTTTTCAAGTTTGTATGATGGCAAAACCGATACAAAAAGACTTTTTGCCAGTTACATTTCAAAGGAAGGTTTGCTGGATCCAAAACTTTATGAAGTAAATTCATTTGACAATTTAGCTTCAAAAAAATCTGTAACCTATGATGTTACGTTGTCTGAAGATGAAAAGTCTATTTTAATATTTTCAAATTTTAAAGAAAAAAACAACGAAAAAGAAAAATTTCACTATAAAATAATCGATGAAAATTTCTTAGAAAAGGGTATGTCATTTATTGAATTGCCCTATAAAGGATC
The DNA here is from genome assembly GCF_937863595.1 of uncultured Cytophaga sp. GTDB lineage: Bacteria > Bacteroidota > Bacteroidia > Cytophagales > Cytophagaceae > Cytophaga. The sequence continues at coordinate 28,653 of NZ_CALMGQ010000014.1, read as the reverse complement.
TAATACAACAATCATTGATTATATCATTGATAATGCAAGTAACATCCATTTGGTATATAGTGTAGATTTAAAAAGAGAAGAACTTAATAATAAATCAAATGACGATAAAATAGATTTCAATTATTATATTTTATCTTATTATACGGCTACAAAAGAATACAAAGAATATGACTTGCGTGTTGGTGATAATAAAATAACGGGCTTGTCTATTATCATTGATAAAGAATCACGGTTTATGTATGTGCCTGGATTTTATTCTGAAAAGAAATTAAATGCGTTAGCTGGTACCATTATTTCTAAGATTGATTTACTAAACAAAAAAGTAGTTTATGCGAAACAAAAAGAATTTGATGCTGCCTTCTTAGCTGTGGTATACAATAAACCCTTAGATGAAGAAGTCTCTGATCCGAATAAACCTGAAAAAAAGAAACCAAAAGCTACAGATCAATTATACAATTATGACATCGTTGATTTATTTGTAAACGATAAAGAAGAAGTTGTTGTAATTAGTGAGAAGTATTGGGTTAATGTTGTTACAACAACAACTACGAATGCGAATGGCGGAACCACAACAAGGACTACCTATTATTATTATTACAACAATGTTATGGTCACTAAATTCAACTCTAGTGGCGAGCGAGCATGGTGTTCTAACATTCCAAAATTTCAAGTGTCTACAGACGATTATGGCTTCTATTCTTCCATTGGCGTTTTTGAACATAAAGACATTGTGTATATTTTTTATAATGACAACCCAGTAAATGGTACAGAGTTTTCTCCAAAACAATACAGAACTAAAAATCCTCAGAAATCTCAAGTGGCTTTAATATCAATTGATGGTGACGGAAATTTGAAAAAACGTGTGTTAATGCCTGCTCCAGATAAAGGAAAAGGTATAGCGACACGACCGAAGTTTTCAGCTCAAGTAGACGACAATCAAGTTCTTCTATTAGGTTATTTATCTAGTGAATATAAAATTGGGAAATTGGAATTGAAATAAAGATTGTAGAATTAATAGTATCAAAAAAATGGGTGGCTTTGTATAAAGCCACCCATTTTTTTGATACTATTAATTCTTTACACATCAAATGAATCAACTATATCCAATTGATATAGTGATTTCATTAAATTGTGATGGAATTTTACAGGTCCATCTACCTCAATCACCAAGTATATCATGCCTTTGCGCTTCCCTTGATTAACAATTTTTGGACTTAATTTAAACGATTTGATCAATTGTTTAATCGATTGAATATTGTCTACATTATTGCCAAGATACAAGCGATAGATTTTTTCTCTACTTGTGCGATCAATGTATCGTTGTACCCAAGAAAAAGTAAGTAAAATAATTAATACCAATACCACTGAAATGATAGAAATCGCAAACATGCCAAAGCCCACCATCATACCAATTGCTGCTGCTGTCCAGATAACTGCTGCTGTTGTAATGCCTCTAACTGAACCCGTTTCTTTATAGATAACCCCTGCGCCCAAGAAACCAATGCCTGTAACAATCGTTGATGCAATACGTGTTGGATCTCCTTGTCCCATCAATGCTACAGAAACAAGTGTAAACAAAGTAGAACCGATGGTAATTAATATGATTGTTCTGAACCCAGCAACTTTACTTTTATACTCTCTCTCGGCGCCAATCAATGCGCCCAAGCACAAAGAAAGTCCAAGTTTTATCAACGGATAATCTATGTGCTTTAATTGTGATTCTATGTCTGCAATAATATCCATAGGTTATATTTTACTTAAAATTTTATTGGCACGACTTTTAAAACTCGGTGTGGCAAAAGGTAATTGGTCTTGAATAATTATTTTTAATTCTGATTGTAATTCCGGATAAGGCAACACTAAATTATATGCAACCGTCATGGCAAAAGCTTTTACAGCGAGTTCTTCCTTTGCATCCATAAGTCTTTCGAATACAATCTCTACCAATTTACCTTGGTTTTCTTCCTGAATGGACATCGTTTGCAACATCCTTAAACTATTTCTACGTATACTTCCGTGTATAGGTTTTTCTAAGGCTGCAATCAACTCTCTTTCGTAAACATAAAGCCATTCAGGTTTTATATCATACACCTTACTTACTACCCAAGATGCGCGTTGCGCGCATTTCTTATCTGGACTTAAAAATAAAACCATTAATTTTTTAAGATTCTTCTTTGATTCCAACACCCAATCTCGAATCTTCGTTGTATTCGAAAGGCTATGAGCTTCTAACAAGGAATCTTTTAAATTCATTTTAAAATTAATTATTCAAAAGAGAATCAAATACTTCTCCTAAACGAGATACTTCATGTAGTTGGATTGAAAAGCGTTTTTGATCCAAGCTCTTCATATTGTATTTAGAAATGAATATGTGCTTGAAGCCTAACTTTTCTGCTTCCGAAATGCGTTGCTCCACACGGTTTACAGCTCTGATTTCTCCACCCAAACCTACTTCTCCAGCAAAGCACATGTCCCCTGGGATTATTGCATCATTAAACGACGAAACCAAACTTACGCATACGGCCATGTCAAGCGCAGGGTCTTCTACTTTAATCCCACCGGCAATATTTAAAAATACATCTTGCGCACCAAAGCGCATGCCGCCCCTCTTTTCTAAAACGGCCAATAACATATTTAATCGTTTAGAATCAAAGCCTGTGCTGCTGCGTTGTGGCGTACCGTATGTTGCTGCACTCACGAGTGATTGTATTTCTATTAATAGAGGTCTATTCCCTTCTAGCGTTGCGCCTATTGCAATGCCACTTATTGGCTCGTCGCGTTGCGATAATAATATTTCAGATGGGTTGGTTACTTCACGCAAACCTTCTGCTGACATTTGATAAATCCCCAACTCGGACGTGGATCCAAAACGATTTTTTGTTGTGCGTAAAATACGATATGATAAATGTTGATCCCCTTCAAATTGCAATACCGTATCAACCATGTGCTCTAATACTTTCGGACCAGCCAAGGTGCCTTCTTTTGTAATATGTCCAATCAAGAAAACAGGTGTTCCACTTTCTTTAGCATACTTTAATAATTCGGCTGTACATTCACGCACTTGTGAAATGCTACCGGCTGCAGACTCGATAAACGCTGAATGTAAGGTTTGTATGGAATCAATAACCAACACTTCTGGCTGGAGTATTTCAATTTGTTTAAAAATATTTTGAGTAGATGTTTCTGTTAAAATATAGCACGCGTCCGAAGGTACTTCAATTCGTTCGGCACGCATTTTAATTTGTTGCTCACTCTCTTCTCCTGACACATACAATACTTTTATTGTAGAAAGTTTTAAAGCCACTTGCAACATTAACGTAGATTTACCTATACCTGGTTCGCCGCCAATTAATACAATTGAACCCGGCACAATGCCACCTCCCAATACTCTATTCAACTCGCCATCAGGTGTTACAATGCGTTGCTCTTGACTGTATGTAATTTCCTTTAAGTGACGTGGGCGTTGTGCTACTTTTGTAGAACTGCTATTCCAAGAAGTTTTATCTTCTTTCTGGATAATTTCTTCTACGTAGGTATTCCATTCGCCGCAAGAAGGACAACGGCCCACCCACTTTGGTGATTGTGCGCCACAACTTTGACAGAAATACGAGGATTTAACTTTAGCCATACATTTGTAATTAGGAACATACAAAGTACGAATAGTATAAATGAAAATGAAAAAAGGTTTTACAAAATAGTATTGAATGCCATTAAAATGTAGAAATTTTAAAAAACATTGTTCCTTATTTCCAATTATTCAATTGGTTTTAAATCTTCCCGTTGAAATGCTTTAAAAGGATTTTCCCAAATTACATCGAAAGCGAGGTAACTAACACTTTGAACATCCGCACCTCTACCGATTAAATCATTCATATAGCCTACATTAAAAATAAGCGAGGCATTTCTGGGGTCTACAGAATAATAAAAACAAAATCGTGCTTCTTTGTATCCAAAAGTAGACCAAGCAGTAGATGTATTCGAAATTTGACTCGCAGAAAATAAGGTTTCAAAGCTTGCGCTCAATCGGTGTACTTTATGGTTGTCTAAGGTAACGGCTGCTTGCAATCTAAAACGACTTCGTAATTGATATGGGCTTTGACTTGGATCAAAATCTGGTTTAAAGAAAGATCTAAACTCCTGCCTATAGGTTGCAACAAATTTAAATCTTTTTACTTTTAATTGATACATATACCTTCCATATACTCTGAACTCTTGAGAATGTGCTGGAGAAGCCGATTCGTAAGGCTCATGGTCGTTATATTCGTTTTGATTACGATAGCTAACTGCTGCAGAATAGCGCCAATGTTTGTGAAAGCTATGATAAAATTCTTGGTTGAGTACAAAAATAGCTTGCCTATAATACGGGTTTTGTGAAACAGGTCCACTAGTTCTTCCCAAGCCAACATAGGTAAAGGATTGTATCTTATTTGATGAATCTAGCGATTGTCGAATACCCAATGCCATCCAAGATGCGGTGTTAGATGCTCCTAGTCCTGGCGGACTAATTTGAGCTTTACAATAGGTAGTAAAAGCTAAATAATATAGCAGCAGTAATGAAAATAAAAGTATATTTTTTTGTCCCTTTTTCATATTGTTGAAATCTATATTCAAACATAGAAATCAAAACAGGAAACAATCTGGAACGATAAAAAAACGGACTGAAAATATTCAATTCGCTTTTTTATGATAAAACGGTAACGATTATTATTGTGTAAATTTATTTAATAATTGATACATCCATTGGTTTGTGCGAACAATATTATCGTCGTTGTAAAACGTTTCTTCTTTATGAATATAAGGGCCTTCAACCAATTCGTCTTGACAAAACTCCGTAATCGTTTTAATTGCTTCGCTGGTCATCTCCATGTGGAATTGTAAGGCAAGCACATTGTCACCATATGAAAATGCTTGATTGACGCATGCTTCAGACGATAATAAATGCGTAGCACCTTTTGGTAAATCAAAGGTTTCACCATGCCAGTGAAACACATCCATCGTGTCGGGCAAATCTGAAAACAGTTCGATTTTTTTAGCTGCAGGAGTTTTGCTAACAGGTAACCAGCCAATTTCTCTAAATGTATTTTTATAAACCGACGCGCCTAAAGCTTCCGCTATGAGCTGTGCTCCCAAACAAATTCCAATTACTTTCTTGCCACGCTCAATTGCTTTTTGAATCAATATTTTTTCTTGTTCCAACCATGGATATGCTTTTTCATCGTGCACACTCATAGGACCACCTAAAACTATTAATACATCAAACAATTCTACAAAAGGCATGCGCCCATCTTCATAAAAACGCGTTGCGGTAACTTTATTGCTAGGGCGTCTAACCCAATCTTCCATACAAGCAAGTCCCTCAAAAGGAACATGTTGAAAATAATGAATATTCATTCCAAATCAATTCTAAAAGGTATTTCTATAAAAATACATTTAAATGAGAGATAATTCAAATTTTTGATAGGAAGGGGCCTATTTGTACTTGTCTCCATTATCAACCCTTAAATATAAAGGTATTATTAGAAATGCTTCCTTGCCTTACTCTTGTTTCCAATTTAAAAGTCCGTGTGGTGTTATTTTATCCCTGAATTTTATTGCCTTATCTACGTATTCTGGATTGTTATCATCGGGCATACTCTCTGTAATGGTGACAATACATTGCCCCAGATTTGTTTGTACAATACTGTCTACATCTTTTATGGTGATAAGACCTAAAATATCTTGGTTTGGGAAATAATTGATCCAACCAATATCAAAACTTGTATTTTTCCCAACTACTTTCCTTGCAAAATCGAGGGTATAAATGCTGGCAAATTCAGCATTCCAAAACGCTGCAGTTACTTTTAATAGTTCAGAACAAAATTTCCAATCAAAAAATACATCCTCATTTACAGGTAAATCAATTTGGACGGTACTATGATTGTTTTTCAAATCATCGTTGTTTATTGAAAATTTTATAAGAAATTGATCATCTGTCTGTCTTTTTCTGTTTGAAATCCAAACCATAAAATCTCCTGTACTTTCATCCGTCCCATTTCCATGTTTGTCTAAATTTGTATAAGCCCAATCTTTATCAAAACATCCCTTATAAAACAACTCTTTAAAATTGCTGTAGTCTGCTTTAATGGGAGTTTTTTCCAAACCTGTCTGTAATATCAAAAAGTCCGCAAATTTGGGTTGTATTCTTTGAAGCAACTTCAAATATGCTTCTGCCTTCTCCGTAAATACTTTTACCGTAAGTGGGTCGTGCTTAAAATGTGCTCTAATTTTTAATTCTTTCATCCTTATTTTAAATTTACTACAACTTTAATATATGGCCATAATTCTTTGTCAACGCCATCAAAAATTAGTTCCTCTAGTCTTGCTTTTCCGGCTTCATTTGATACTTCCCACCTCGTTACCGTATTGTGTTCTTTCGCAATTTTTGCTTGCTTTGTCGCATCTCTAAATGCAGATTCTTCCATTCGGGTATTCTTTGGTGGATAGCCATTGTTCCAATCTTTATAATCAATAAATTCTTTTGTGTTGGGATCATAATCATCAAAATTTTTCTTTCCGCTTTTCATGTGTATCGTACCAACCCGATATTCAGACTTTGTGCCTGATTTATCAAATTGGTACTTCATACCTTTTCCTCTACGATTATATCCCTTTGTCCACTTGCCAGGTCCTCCCTCGCGTTGGCCTTCTATTTTAAATCTAGGTTTCGCAATTACAGCATCTTCTACTGCAATGGCAATTTTTCTGCCTATGCCTGTTGCCAATAAATCTTCGGCTAAGATACCTAAACCTTTCCCAATAATTTTACCGCCTATTAATATCCCAGCATCGGCAACTACTACCCATCCATTTTCTTTGTTTGGTTCTACTACAAAGGCTGCAGCGTCGGCCGCTATGGCTAGCTCAAAACTTACAGCAGCAACTTCCATGCATTCGACTGCCGCGGCAAACAAAAATGGAGTCGCTACAGCACCCACGCCTGTGCAAGCACAAATGATACCTGCAGTCCCTAATGCAATGGCGCCTACAAATGCCCACATAGAAACTTCTTTGGCTAGACTTGCACCTTCTTGTATGCCTTTTGCCATTAAATGATTGTCGGCATCGGCCTTTGTCATATGTATTTCCATCTTTCCAGATTTTGCACATTGACATTTACTACAGTCCAATAAGGGTTTAAATCCTGAAACTTTTAAGCCGCCGTCTAGCACATCTAACCACTGCACGGGTATTGGCATACACGGATACCCATCAACAGAACATACTCCAAAAGGTTGTATGTTTAACATTGGTATCAAATCTGCTTCTGTGGCGAAAAATTTGCCGTATAATTTAATCGTTTTGGGTGTTGAAGTAAATTGACTCGGAATAGCTCCTTTATCACAGGTAAGCCATACGCCACTGGGTATATATTTTTAGCCTGCCATGCCTTAGCTATTTAAAAATGTAAGCGTGTGTTGTTGTTCGTTCATGTAAACCCCAGCAACTTCTACTTTCAATACTTGCTTGGCATTTATAAACCAACCATTTTCAGCATCTACACAATAGTCTTCTTGATTTGTGAGCACAAGCTCAACTTTTGCTTTTAAAGAATCTTGCATCGTTTTGATCGTTGAATCAAAATCTGAACGTTTGAATTCAACTTCATTAATCACCGTATTGGTACATTCTATTTCTAGGTATTTTTTAGTTTCGAAATCTGAGAAAACGCCCCAGTCCCGAGTGCCTGATTTAAGCGTTTGTTTTTCTTTGGGACTTATTTGATAGGTAGATTTTAAGGGCAAATCAATTTGGTTGAAATAATTGTGAATGGTTTTATAATATTCGTACGTATAACCATATATTTTCCCATAATCTCTATTATAAATGCCTGAAAATAAAATACCATAGACGCCCTTGTTCTCTAATGCCGCTTCTATTTCTTCAACCTCTGTAAATTGTTTTTCAAAGGCGTCAAGAAAATCGTTGGCGTTGGGTTTGCTTTTATGTTTTTCAAATAATATTGGCCGAAGCTTTTTCCACTTCGAAAGAATTTCATCTATGTTTAATACTTCTTCAATAGAGCCATAACAATCGGTTCGAATGATAACTTTATTGGTTACGGTATTGATTTCTGCAATAAGCAGATTGAGTTCATCCGTGGCGGATTGGTTAACATCAGAGATGTCTACTTGAATTACATATCCTTCATGCGTGGTATGGCCATCTTCGTCTGTGTACTCATCAAGCCATTCTAAAAATGTTTGCTTTACCGTGCATGTGATATGGTTTTCAAAATACATATTTAGCACCCTCAATTTAGACTGTGTTTCAAATTGAAACGTACGTTCTTTAATGGTACTTTTTAACTCTATTATTGGATCTTGCATAGTCATTGATTTGTTATGAAATTCATATCTGCCTTTTCATTTATGTGCTAAACGTATAAACAACCATGATTAACTTTTAGTACTAATGAATCGTGAAATGAACAGCAAATAGAATTTGTCTTATTTGTTACGGCTTGATTTGCCTTTTTACGTTTTAAAAAAGCATTCCGAAAACTATGTAATAATACCTATAGTTTATTGAATAATAAACTATAGGTGGATGAATTTTGTTTTTGTTATCTTATGTTAATTGCTTACACGTTACATCATAGCTATTCCGTAAAATCAATTAACTTGTATCTATAGATATCAAGCCAAAACCTGTAAAATTTAGCTTTGAAGAAGCCCAAGATGAGCAGATTGATGCCCTCTTGAAATTGTTAATGGAAGAGCGCTTTTATGCATTATTCAAACTACGAGAAAAAATAATCATGCCATTTACTGATAGAAGAAAAACTTTCTTTTCACTACTAACTATACATATTTTTTGTTTTGCTATTATCGCTTTCATATTAAATTTCAGTAGTTCGCATACAACAACTTTCATTCTTCCCTTATTATTATATTCAATTGTATTTTTATTGGATGTGTTTTTTGTAGGATACGCATTTATAAAAAAGAGTCTTTTAAAATTTTACTACTTATTATTCCCTTTAATAACTTGGCTCTTTCTGTTTTTCATCTTTTTTATATAGTAATTAGATAATTGCTTTTAATCGATTTTATTTCTAATAGTATTTAAACTATATTCTTAACAAGCATTCCTTTCAATCTAGAATTGTGTACATAAATGGATGCTGAAAATTCTGTAAGCCTTTCTCAATAAATTATTTTATCGGTACGCTTTTTGCACAACTTGTTAGAATACATACAATTCGGTCTTTTTCTTCATATACACTATATAGAAGCAGAATATCCTATTGTAAATACGTAATTATATACATGTAGCTACCAATAAACCCGTATGTCACGGTTATTGGCATGCTATTTTCTGCAATCACTTAAACTCGATACATCATGCAAACGGTAATAAACAAACTTGACTTTTCAAGAATTCAAAAATGCATCAGTGATGCAAAACAAGCAAATTCAATCACTGTGGTAGAAGCCACAAATTTGATGAAAGAATTGCGACTAGGTCAACAATTGGAGCCTGAAGAAATACCTAGCGATGTGGTAACGATGAACTCCATTGTAAAAATTGCTTTTTTAGATTCTAAAAGAACAGTTGAATTTCAACTTGTCTATCCAGATAAAGCAGATTTAAAAAACAATAAAATATCCATCTTCTCTCCGATTGCTACGGCATTGATCGGTTATAAAGTCGGTGATGAAATTGAATGGTGCGTACCAGCTGGTATGACAAAAATACGTATTGAGGAAATTGTATTCCAACCTGAAGCTGCAGGACAATTTAATATTTAATTTAATATTCGTGGCTACTATATAGTTGGCCATGCCCGCATAATCTTTAATACATGCCGAAAGCCTGTGCAGTCGGGAACTCCAAATACAGCTACAATAGCTAATTCTTGTTTCTTATAAAATAAAACCCTTCTTATAAACGTATTTATAAGAAGGGTTTTATTTTATAAGTGGTTTATTTATTCTTTATTAGTGAAAATACTATTGAATAAAGAATATCTGATAGCTCGAATTTTTGTTTTAGTCCTTAAGCTTTATTAATCAAAGATGGACTGAATATCATCTTTGCTTAAAGCTTTAAAGAATGTTTCTTCAGAACTAATTAAATCATTTGCCAACTTCAATTTATTTTTCTGAAGGTTCAGTATTTTTTCTTCAACCGTATTCTTCGTAATAAATTTATAGGTGAATACGGTATTCTTTTGCCCGATTCGGTGCGCTCTATCTACGGCTTGTGCTTCTACTGCTGGGTTCCACCATGGGTCTAATAAGAACACATAATCTGCAGCTGTTAAGTTTAATCCAACACCACCTGCTTTCAATGAGATTAAGAATACACGTATTCCTTCCTCCTTTTGAAAACGATCTACTTCTGCTTGCCTGTTTTTAGTTTGTCCGTCGAGGTATGCATATTTAATACCTGCCTTGTCTAATTGTTTTGCATACAATTGTAAGTGCTTTACAAATTGAGAGAATACAAGAATTTTATGATCAAGATCCAACGCGTTATGAAGCATGTGATTCACATCATCCATTTTACCTGAACTTCCTTCAAACGCTTCATCTACCAAACTTGGGTGATTGGCAATTTGTCGCAATTTTGTTAAACCCTGAAGCAATAATATTTGACTTCCACCTAAGCCTTTTTCATCAATGGATTCCAGGATTAAGTTTCTATAATTCGATTTTGTTTTTTCGTATTCTTCCTCTTGCTCCGTTGTCATGATGCAATAATGCACGTTTTCAATTTTTTCAGGCAAGTCTTTTGCAACTTGTAATTTATGCCTACGAAGAATAAACGGCTTGATAATACTGTACAAGCGTTTTGTTTTCAACTCATCGTTTTTCTTTTCAATCGGATTTAAAAACTCATTTTTGAAAAACTGTTGTGTACCCAATAAGCCAGGATTAACAAAAGTCATTTGCGACCATAGATCCATGGTGCTATTTTCTACAGGCGTACCTGTAAGTATAAGTCGGTATTTGGTATTTAGTTCTTTAACTGATTTTGCGATAATGGATTCCGGGTTTTTGATTACCTGAGATTCATCCAAAATGGTGTAATAGAATTGATATTGTTTGAACAAATCAATATCTACACGGACAGTTCCGTAAGAGGTGATGATAAGGTCGTAGTCTTTAAACTGTTCAACATTTTTATCTCTACCTATTCCTGTAAAATTTAAAATTTTTAATTCAGGTGTAAACTTTTTGGCCTCCATTTCCCAGTTGTATACAAGGGATGTAGGCATGATAAGTAAACTTGCTTTCCCTTCGGCTTGTTTTTGCAACGATTGCAATAAGGCAAGAGTCTGTACCGTTTTACCCAAACCCATGTCATCAGCTAAGCAGCCTCCAAAATTATATTGATGCAAGAAGCGCATCCAATTATATCCAGCTTTTTGGTAGGCACGTAACTCTCCTTTAAATTCAACAGGCAAATCATAGTCTTCAATCTCTTGAAAGTCACGTAAGCGTTCCAATTTTTGATCCATGGATACATTCGCCAAACGATCCGATTGCAATTCTTTCACTAAAGCCATGTGGTGTTTACGCAATTTAAAATCGTCTGAATCTTGCTCCATAAACGAAAATAAATCTGAGTACTGACTAAACCATGCTTCAGGAATTACTGCAATTTCTCCATTAGGTAAAATAAATTCTTTTTTCTTTTTCAGTATGTACTGTTTTAATTTTAAAAATGGAATTTCAAATTCTCCAAACCGAACAACTGCATGAATATCGAACCAATCATTATTTTCTTTTACTTCTAGGCTAATGGAAGAACTGCCAACAAAATAGCGTTTGCCATCTTTTAAATTCTGGCGGATTACCAAGCCTTGTGCTTCTAGGCTTTCACGATTGGTAGCCAACCAAGAAAATATTTTTGATTTTTCTAAGGTAACTTTTCCGCTTTTAAATTCTAGATCTGAATTACGAAGTACATTCAAAAAGTTTTTTTCTTTTTCCGAATCTCGTTTTACTTTATGAAATACATACGAATCTTCCGTCTTCTCCATTTTTACAAATGATGGAGACAGTTTGTCAGATGAAAATATAAAGCTTCCGTATTGGAAATCTAGACTCAATAAAATTTTATTTTCTTCTTTAACTGCTACTGCTGCATTTCCTGTGTCAAATAAAGACGCTGGCGCTTTAGTGGTTGCCAATTCTGTTAAAGTCAATACGGGCTTAGGAGCATACTCCTCTGCATGTATGGTGAAACCCTTTGCATGTACATCAAAGGATGAAATGATTTGGGTAACAAATTTCTCATAATACATCTCTTCCATTTTACGTGGAACTAAGATGAATTTTTTATTTAAAAATGGTTTAAGCTTGTTGCCATCCACATCTTTATTAAAATGAAAAATTGTATTTTCAACCAACAACCATGCAGGTAAACTACACACAATGATTGCGTTCTTGTATTGAAAATCTACTTTTTCTCCGTCGTATTTTATACTTGGGAAATAATGGGTGTTGTCTTCATTGCGCATGAAGTGAAATAAGACATTTGCTTTTTTAGGAGCTATAGACAAGCGTTTCCAAGTAGGCTCGCCATCGTGCCCCATTTCAAAAAGGATTTTAGTTTCGAGCAAACACAAAATTTCATTCTTTCGAATTTCAATGTAAGAGCGTATCGCATCCTGAATTAATTCGTCGCCTTTTTCTTTATTGTATATTTTAAGAAAAAATTCTGGCGGGGTTATTTTTTTATTATAGAATTTTTTAACGACTGCTTCTTGTTGAATGGAGTCAATCAAATCTATCAATTTATAATCTACCTCGTCTAATTCACGTGCAAACTCATCTGCGTTTTTAGCGGAAATATTTTGATGTTTCAGCGTAAGTCTACGTTGATGATCCAATTGAATAACAAATGATTCAAACAGATATCCCAAGTATTCATGTTCGAACAATGAGTATATGATTTGAAATGGTTCGGTAGTTGATACTTTCACGCCTAGCTTGTTTAATTCCATTCATGAAAAAGAAACGTGATGACACTGTTTTCTCTTTATTTTCACTAAAAGGAATTTACAATATACTAAACTAGAATGTTGTTTTGGGCAAGAATGTATACTATTTATTCACAAAAATGCATGTCTCTATATTATAGATATTTCTTCAATTCAAGCTTAGATGCTATAATAGAGGGGCGTATAGAAGCGGCAAATGAAATACATATTACAGTACAAGCTATCCAAATTAAATCGGCCATTCTTAACTCTACGGGATATTCATCAATCACGGATGTTTCTGTGCCAATGGAAACAAGTCCGTAATGTTGTTGTAAATAACAAATACCCACACCAACAGCCATTCCGATGGTTGCGCCTGTAATTGCAATCATCATTCCTTCGGTCATAAAAATATTCCGGATAAATGTTTTAGTGGCACCCATTGACTTTAATACAGCAATATCTTTTCTTTTATTCAAGGTTAACATGGTAAGACAAAAGAATATACCTACAGATGAAATTGCTAAAATAAAGCTGAGCATGATATTGACGACAAATTTTTCGACTTTAATAGCTTTCAATAAACCTTTGTGTTGCTCGTCGCTATTTAATACTGAGAATTTGTCTCCCAATACTTCGCGTAATGTATTTCGAACGGAGTTGATGTCATATCCTTTCGAAACTTTTACTTCTAAGGAAGTGCGTTCATTTTCGAAATTCATTAACTCTTTCGTAAACGAAAGTGGTACAAAAATATAGTTGTCGTCGTATTGTTTTTCAATAGCAAAAACGCCGCCTACTTGTATGCTTTTAATTTTAAATGCATCAAAAGAGCTTGGGTTTTTAATTTTGTCTTTATCTGGATAATAAATTTGTACAGGTGCGAATTGATTGTTTAGTGGTACAGATAATTTGTATTGCACACCTCTGCCAATAATGGCAAACTCTCTTCCTTGTTTTTCCAACTTCATGTTACCCGCTACAATAAAGGAATCCATACGATGTTGTTGCAAAAAATTTTCGGATAAGCCTTTGATTTTAATTACATCCGATTCGTTTTTATATCTTAAAACTGCATTGTCTTCAATCACTTCCGTAATGATAAATACGCCATCTGTTTGCTGAATGAGCTTGTGCAGGCTATCTGTCATTAAAAATGTTTTTCCTTCGACGGGCGAGATCTTTAATTCCGGATCAAACGAATTGTACAAAGAGCGAATTAAATTTTCCATTCCGTTAAAAACCGACATTCCTATAACGAGCGACATCGTTATAACAGCCACAACAAGTATGGACAACATAGATATTACATTGATAAGAAGTAAATTCTTGCCAGAAAAATAATAGTGTCGCGCAATAAATAAAATGGATTTCAACCGATTGTATAATTAGTCTTTCAACCCAGGATATTGTTTGGGGTCAAAATTTTCGTCTTCTTTTTTAGGGATTGTGATTTTAGAGATAACATCATCCATGTGGTTGGCATAGTCAACATTGTCATCCAAATAGAAAATAATCTCGGGTATAATACGCACTTGTTTGCGAATGCGATCTCCCAATAATTTACGCAAGGGTTTAATCTCAGTTTGAATTTGCTTTAAAAATGATTTTTTATCCTCAACCAACATGATGCTCAAATATAATTTAGCAACACTCAAATCTGGACTCATTCGAACCGTAGTTATGGAGATAAACACATTACCAAATAGCATCCGACTTTCTTTCAAAAAAATATCTGCCATCTCTTTCTGAATCAATCTTGCTACTTTTTGTTGTCTTACGCTTTCCATATTCGTCCTTTTGTTAATACTACCTTCTAGAAGGGACTACAAAAATACAAAAAAGAGTCGGCTTATGTCTAGTATACTGATATGGAAAGCAAAAAAATGCTTAATTTGGCATAAAAAATAGAAAGCTTGTGTTACAATTTTTAAAGAATATTGATCCGGTACGATTTATAGTTATTGCTATACTTGCATTCTTAGCGCGTTTTTATTGGCTATCAGATGAAATTGTTATCATTCCAACCTTACAATGGTTGAGTATTGGTGAAATAATGGCCGACCATAGAGTTCTTTATAAAGATATCTGGACGTCTTTAGAGCCATTCAGTGCTGGCACATATTATGTCATTGAGTTGGTTTTCGGAAAATCTATTCTAGCGCTCCGCATATTATCCTTGCTGTTGTGCATTTTGCAAGCCTTTTTGTTTAACTACTACGTCTCCAATACCAATATATACGATCAAAAAACAGCTTATCCCGCATTTTTTTATGTGTTGTTTAGCTCTTTAAATTATGATTTCTTTTCTCTATCACCTGTGCAATTGGGGTTAACATTTATGTTGCCTGTTATGTATTTCTTATTTAAAGATGTGCGTATGGGCGAAAAATCAAAAAATCACTTTTTTGCTGGTGCATGCCTTGGTATTGCCTCTTTGTTCTACCTACCATTCGCTTTTTTTATTGTCTTTATTATTTATTCTTTTGCCGTATTTAGTTCTTTTGATGTTAAACGTTTCTTCCAGTTAATTTCTGCTTTTGTTTTTCCATGGATGATGGTGTTCTCCTATTACTATTTAAATGGTTCCTTAAATGAAGTATTAAGTAACTTAATACAAAGTACAATCTATGGCCGACCACAAAATTACGTTGATTTATATTCCATCATTCAAGTGGCTTTGCCCGCCACGATTCTTTCCGTTATAGCTTTCTTTTTTACTGTTTCTAAAAGCACGTTCTTAAATTACCAATATTCATCCATGAAAATAATGGTTATGTGGTTTGTCAATGGACTCGTAGCTTATTTTATCATGAATGAACGGGTTTGTTACAACATCTATATATTGATTCCAGTTTTTACGTTCTTCACAGTATTTTTATTTTTAGAAATTGATCGATTGTGGTTGAAAGAAAGTTTGTTGTGGCTAGTAATTTTTACATTTGTGGGACTTCACATCTATCACAAAAACCTTGATACCGAAAAATTAGAAGCCCATTCCTCTAAAATATTAATTTATAGAGATGCAGAAGTACGTTTTAATGGAGATGTTATCCAAAACAAAAATGTGTTACTATTAGGTCCCAACCCTGCAGCTCTTATTCACAATAAGCAGTCTACGATATATACATCTTGGAATCTATCTTTGAGACATTTTGGAGATTTGACCAATTACAATAATATTTCTTTTATTTACTCGAACGTAATGGACAATAAGCCTGAGTATATTTTGGACCAAATTGGTATTATGCCAAGTCTTATTGAACGGATACCCGAGCTTGCTGATTATTATGAACCTTCCTACGATAAAAAAACATATCGCTTGAGAAAATAAAAAATCCCTACACAGTTGTGTAGGGATTTTTTATTCGGGGTTCTATTCTTAATTTTACTTTTTCAAGTTTGTACTTTGTCGCAATTTATTAGCAAGTAGTTGTTGGTCGAAAAGACACACAGCAAGCTTCGCAGCAATTAAAATTTAATTCTGTTGTATAAAATGACGAAGTAGGATTAATTAACAACAAGCAATTTTATTTACTCTGCCTTCATGTCTGCCGCCTTCAAACGGAGTTTCTACAAACATTTTTACACAGGCAATAGCTTCTTCAATTGGAATAAAACGTGCTGGCAAACACAGTACATTTGCATTATTATGTTGACGTGTAAGCATTGCTATTTCAGGTGTCCAGCAAAGACCCGCACGAATATCTTGATGTTTGTTTGCCGTCATACACACACCGTTGCCACTGCCGCAAATTAAAATGCCAAAGGTTGCTTTACCTGATTCAACCGCTTCTGCAACAGGGTGAGAGAAGTCTGGATAATCTACAGAAGCCTCTGAAAACGGACCACAGTCTATCGTCTTATGGCCTTGAGATTCTAAATAAGCAATCACTTCTTTTTTATAGGTATAGCCAGCGTGATCGCCACCTAATGCAATGGTATATGACATAATAAATTAATTTTCTTCCGCTTCTTTTAATTTCCTTTTATAAACAATAGCACTTACAAATATACTTCCTTCATACAATAAAAGCATCGGTATAAGCATCAACATCTGACTTAGCATATCTGGAGAAGGTGTTACAATTGCAGCAATTACTGCCATTACTAGTATCGCATGTCTTCTGTAATGTCTCATCACCATTGGAGTCATTATACCCATCAAGGATAAGAAGTAGACAACAACGGGAAGTTGAAATATAATTCCTCCGCCCAAAGCCATCATACTCAACGTAGAGATATAAGAGCTTACATCAAAATTATTTTCAATAGAAGGATCTAACTGATAATTTGCTAGAAAGTTAATGGCTAATGGTGCAATGATATAATAACCGAAAAGAATACCGATGAAAAACAAGATGGAAACACCAAATACAACTCCCTTTACATTTCTACGTTCTTTTTCGTGTAGCGCTGGTGCTATAAAAGCCCATATTTGATATACTATAAATGGAAACGCCGCAATTAAGCCCGCAATTATCGCCGTCATAATGTGCATGGAGAACTGCCCTGTCATGGTACGGCTCATCAATGTGAAATTCATGTTACCCACACAAAAATCAAAGTATTGGCATAATATTCTGAAGGTAAAAAAATCTGGCCTTGAAGGTGCCATTAAAATTTCATGAAAGATAAAATCCATGTAAATAAAAGCGATGATAGCCAAGACTATCACCGCAATCATTGATTTCATTAAATGTTTCCTTAGTTCATCTATGTGATCAAAAAAGGACATTTCTTTTTTTACTATTTTATCGTCCACTTAATTGGGGATTAATACATGTTGAATTAGATATACAAAGGATACTCTGCCATCCAGTTGTTTATATCTTTACGAACCGTTTCGATTACAGAATCTTTTGTTTGGTTCATCAATACGCTATCGATCATTTCTACAATTCGGATCATGTCATCGTCTTTCATACCACGACTTGTAATAGCAGCAGTACCTACACGCATACCTGAAGTAACGAATGGTGATTTGTCGTCAAATGGCACCATGTTTTTATTGATGGTAATATCTGCACGAATCAATGCATTTTCAGCTTCTTTACCTGTCAAGCCTTTGCTTCTAAGGTCGATTAGCATCAAGTGGTTGTCTGTACCCCCAGAAATAATATCGTATCCTTTTTTCAAGAATGCTTCAGCCATTATTTGAGCATTCTTTTTTATTTGTTGTGCATACTTTAAATAATCATCTGATAATGCTTCGCCAAATGCAATTGCTTTTGCAGCAATTACGTGTTCCAACGGACCACCTTGTGTACCAGGGAAAACGCCCATGTCCAATACATTCGACATCATGCGTACATCTCCTTTTGGTGTTTTTAAACCAAATGGGTTTTCAAAATCTTTACCCATCATAATAACACCACCACGAGGGCCTCTTAGCGTCTTGTGTGTAGTAGTAGAAACGATGTGGCAATGAGGGATTGGATCATTTAATAAACCCTTAGCTATTAAACCTGCAGGGTGAGAAATATCAGCTAATAATAATGCGCCAACACTGTCAGCTATTTTGCGGAAACGAACATAGTCCCAATCACGAGAGTACGCTGAAGCACCGCAAATAATCATTTTAGGCTTTACTTTTAATGCAATCGCTTCAACGATATCCATGTTGATTAAGCCATTGTCCTTTTCAACACCATAAAAATGTGCTTGAAAATATTTACCAGACATATTCACTGGAGAACCGTGCGAAAGGTGACCACCATGTGATAAGTCAAAGCCTAAGATTGAATCCCCAGGATTTAAACATGCAATCATGATGGCAGCATTTGCTTGTGCACCCGAGTGTGGTTGTACGTTTGCCCACTCTGCGCCGAATAATTTTTTTAAACGATCAATAGCAATTTGCTCTACTTGATCCACCACTTGGCAACCACCATAATAGCGCTTGCCCGGTAGGCCTTCCGCATATTTGTTGGTTAATACACTTCCCGTTGCTTCCATCACTTGTTTTGAAGTGAAATTTTCTGAAGCAATTAACTCGATACCTTCTTCTTGACGGTGAGCTTCTTTAGAGATTAAATCAAAAATTTGAGTGTCTCTTACTGTTGTGCGAATGGGTGCAGTAAACATATGTTTCGATGGTGATTTTAAGGTCCAAAATTAATGCTTTTCGGGCAGGTTAAAAAGGAAAGGGCCAATTAATCCACAGCATTTTTTATACTACTTCATTAGATATCTTTTTAGTTTCGCAACCTATTGAATTATAAAGGTTTTGATACATATTAATGGTTGGCTGCCATTTGTCGTTAAAGTATTTTGAGTACCTTTGTTTGATTTTCAATTTTAATGTCCATAATGCTATGATTAAAAAAAGTATACCGCTTGTGTGCCTATGTTTGCTTTTGTGTTTTCACTCCCAAGCTCAAACCGTAGAAGATATTTTTAAAAATTACGATATGCGCGTAACATGGTTTGGTATCGATTATTCACAGTGCAAAATTATAGGTTCTATAGGCTCCTTCGGTGGAAAAAGTCCTACTTCTCCCCAAGAATTGCGCGATAGTTATTATCCAGCATGGAATCAATTGATACTGTCTGAGCCTGAAAAATATAATATTCAAAGTATGATTCATAGAGGCAGTGTTGCAAAAGATGTGAGTATGGTGAAAAAATTAAATGCTTCTGTCTCACTTGATTCTATGGAAGCGATTACAACACCGAATTATACCACCACAGAAATCCAACAATTTATTTCAAACTATCCAATTGATGGTAAAACGGGAATTGGTTTGGTATTTATTGCAGAGAGTATGGATAAGGCAACAGATGAAGCCTATTACCACGTAGTTTTTTTTAATATTGAAACAAAAACAGTCTTACTCCAAGAGCGATTAAAAGGTGCGGCCGGCGGCTTTGGTTTGCGCAATTATTGGGCTACTTCCATTAGTAAGGTAATGGATTACATCCGTGAAGATGGCTATTATAAATGGCAGAAAAAATATAATGGCAAGGTCAATAATACAAAAAGCAAGACTGCCCCAACATGGTAGGTTGAAAGGTTTTGTTGCAATATTATTTCACAGAAAATATATTTACCCTTAATTACATTCAGAATTCCCGTTGTCTATTATTTGTTATGAAACGTATACTTGTCGCCTTACTTTCCTTCTTTATATTTTCTCCTTGTTTTTCGCAAACAGTTCAAGATATCTTTAATCCAAGTACTGAAATTACTTGGCTGGGGATTGATTATTCTCACACAAAAATTGTTGGTAAAATGAGTCAATTCGGGGGCGTAACACCTATCACTGCGCTAGAATTACGAGATAAATACTATCCAGAATGGAATCAATTGATTTTAGACGAACCCGAAAAATATTCCATTCCAAAAATGATTTACCACAAAACTGTGGTGAATGACATTCAAATGGTAAAAACACTTAATGCAGCAGCATTATTAGATTCTTTGGAAGTGCCTTCTACTCCGTATTATACACCAGATTATATTCAATCAATTGTTGCAAATTATCCCTTAATAAATAAAAGTGGTATTGGCTTAATTTTTATAACTGAATGCTTGAACAAATCATACGGTGGTGCATACTATCATGTGGTTTTCTTTAATATGAGTACGAAAGAAATTCTTTTACATGAGCGTATTCAAGGAATGGTAATTGGTAATGGTCTTCGAAATTATTGGGCAGGGAGTTATTTCAATGTAATGGAAGATATAAGACAATTGCGCTATCCAAAATGGAAAAGAAGGTATTTGACAACGACGCCTACGAATGTTAAATAAGAAATTAGTGATTTGAAAATTTTTTCTTACAGTATTGTTGCTCAAACTATTTAATTGAAAAATGCCTCGATATAATTTTTATTTCGAGGCATTTTTTAGAATATACTTTTATTTAATCACCTGCAACCAACTATTTACAGGCCCACAAGTACTATAGGAAAATCGATAGTAATAAACGCCTTCATCTATTTCTTGCTCTGGCCAAGTGTTTTTATATTTTGAATTTTGATAAATCATTGATCCCCACGAATTATATATTTCAAGATTGCCTTCAAAAGTTTCATCTGATTCCACTTCAAATGTGTCGTTATGCGAATCATTATTGGGAGTGATTAAATTAGGAAGCTTATAATTTATTCTTTTTAAATACACTGAATCGGTATTTTGTCCACAGGTATTACTTACTTGAACAGCATACGTATTACCTGCTATGCCTATTTGGTGAGGATTTGTATTTCCAGTATTCCAGAGATATTGCACTTGATTTGGTTCTGCATTCAAAACATAATTATCACCAATACAAACATCAACATCTTTTATAAAATCCTTTTTGGGGAAATCATCCACAAAAATATCATTTCGTGTTATGATATCTGGCTTACACGAAAAATCGATGATTAGCTTTGCTCTATGTTTGCCTGAATGTGCAAATGCATGTGTAATCGTATCTGTATCAAAATATTTTTTAACAGCCTCGCCTACTTCTTCTATTTCCCAATGATAATGCGTAGCTGGCGGAATACCTGTTGCTATAAACCTTGCAGACGAAGTAATACATGTTCGGGTATATTGAATTACAGGGCTACCGTATTCATACTCTTTAAAATTTGGATCAAACCAACTTTGTACAAAATTGGGTGCAATAGCAACCAATTGCGCATACTGAATTGGTTTTGTTATGTGTGTACTTAGTTGGGTGCTGTAAGTAGTTTTGGCTGAACTTGGCTGATCCACACTATTCATCGTTACGTAGTAAGGTTTATTAGTCGCAAAATACACTTTGCCATCTGGACCATTCTGAACACCAAAATTAGCCCCATAACCAAAATCGAACTTTTCTCTTGAAGCATAAATAGCTGCCGTATCCGAAAGGTCAGAAATATTATATCGAATTTCGCCACCTGCTTGATACAGGTATGTATTATCAACTGAAAAGCACGATTGTGTATTTTCACCTCTAAAAAATATAGGGTTATAAGCTAAGCCAGTACTGTTATCAAAATGGGCAATCATGCTACCACTTTCTGGTAACATATAACCCGTACGTATATGAAATAAGTCCCCCTTCGGTGAAAATGTAATGGTATTTTTTTCTAAAAATACAACAATACCTAAGTCTGGAGAAATTACTGTTTCTTGTATGCCGCAATCGGTTAATAACAAGGACACAAACCGATTGATTTTAAAATCATACGTCATAATCCATGTATCTTTTGTATTGGCATGTTTAACAGCGGCAATTGTGCTCATCACATGTCCACTACCATAAATTACTTTATTTTTAATGAGTACTTGCCCATTAAAATTATTTGCAGACATGTCAATCAAATTCAAACTTAAAATATAGCTTACCGGATTTATATCGCTACAAATAAATTGTGCATTGGCAATTACAGGATAACGCAAATCGTCGCACGTAATTAAATAATATTGAAATGGATTGGTACTTAAGGGTACAATAACAGAGCCTTGCTGTGCCCAGCGGCAGGAATATAATCCTGTACCATTTGCCATTACCTGATGCTTCCAATTCCAGATTGTTTCATTGTCTGTATAAAATTGCAAAGCTCCATTTTTATCACAAATGGTTGCACTAGATTTAGCATCGCCCAAACCACCCAATTGATTTGTACAAGGTGGATTGCAATTAAAATCATACCCAATACCTTCGGATACGTACCACACATTTGCTCGTTTGCTTTGGGCATTGGTATGCAATAAGCTAAAAAAGAATACGGATGTTAAGCATATACTAATTATGATTGAATGTGTTCGAGATATAGCGAATTTTGTTAGCACGTTTTACGCTTTTCTTTTTTGTTTGAAAATATAATATCCTACGCTGAATTGGGCTTGAACCGTATTCATTGTTGCGGAGCGCGTTTTATTAATATTTACTAAACCACGATTTAATCGTAATTCAATAACCACCCTATCCTTCATAGTTAATCCCAATCCTACTAATATTCCAGCATTAAAGGATGAATAATCAGAACGCACATTTTGCTTATAATAAGTTATCCTTTTGGGTTCAGGGTCTTGCCATGGTCGATAAATGGTATCTGCTGGTAAATTTAATCTTCCATTATCTGTTGATTGTTTGGCAGAAAGTAGATATCCAACAAAAGCACCTGCTGTTATATCAAAGGTGACTTTATTCCCAAAGGATACTTTTCCCATCAGTGGAATTTCTAAATAATTCATGTTAACATTAAACCCATTACCAATAGCGGTTCGATCACCTTCCCAATTCGTATAATATTCCATTTTTGCAAAAGTTGTTCTAAATGCATTAAAATTCAATTCTGATTGAATTGAAAGCCGGTGATTCAGTCTATAGTTTGCTAGAGCACCTCCACTTATTCCAAAAAAACCAAAATCAACGAGCGGACCTTTTATATATTCATCCTCACTATTTGTCTTAAATGCAAATTTATTAACATTCATGTTTAATTTCAAACCAACATTTAGTTGACCGAAGCAAATACTTGAAGAGATACTTATTAAAAATAATAGATGGATTTTTTTCATATAGCTGTTAAATAAAAACATTCCATTGATGTTATCAATGGAATGTTTGAAGATACAAAAAGAAATTTAATATGTGATGAGTTTAGAAGTAGCAGATAATTCACCTTCAACATATAACTGAATTAGATAGACTCCTGCTGCGTATTCTGTTATGGGTATTTCTATATCCTGCATGCCTTGTTCAATATATTCTTCTACTACGATGTCTGCGCTACCTGTAAGATTTACAACCTTAACCTGTATATTAGAAGCTTGCTCTGTTGTGAAATTCACGTGAACTAAATTTTTTGCGGGATTCGGATAAATATTTAAAACATTTATTGCTTCCCTAGTAATTGGAATCGGATCATTTTGGGGATCACCCTCCGTTGTATTCATATTGCCGCTTGTGCGCAAAACATTTGGCACACATGGTGCAATATAAAACGTATTAGAAACAATATTACCAACTCCAATATAATATGCATGCCCATTTCCGTATACCATTGAAGATTGAATTTGAATCCCTTGATCGTAATTTTTTATAGGATTACTAATCCATTGGCCATTTAAATAATAGATTTGCTTACCTGGTATATCATAAGCTTTAGCATAAACTGTTCCTGTCTGTTTATTGATTACAAAAGGACCTGCTAATTGATTAGATACATTTTGACTTGAAGTATATGATGTAGAGGTACTGCTTTTTTGTATGATAGATAAACTACGTGCATAGTTAACAAAATAAATATTTTTATTAAATATAGAAATAGCCGAATTATATGAAACAGTTTTTAATTGAGGAGTAAGATTTATAGGAAACATTATACCCGTTATTGCATCAAAAGCTACTAATATGCCGCTTTGGTCCGCATATGCAACGATACCCTCTTCAACTGTAAACATATCATTAGAATAATTGATTGGAATATTTCCTACTAATACTGCAGGATTTAAACCAATAAGTGATTTATAATATACTTTGTTTGATGTATTATCGATATAATAAATTTTATCATCATTAATTTTAATTCGAGAGCCTACATTTGGAGCTAAGTTAATACTATTAAAATTTGTCCAAGTCAATCCATTATCATTGGTTTCAGCATAATATAAATTGTCCTTAAGAACATAAAATAATTTATCTGATTGAACTCCTTTATAAAATGCAACAGAACCTGAGCACGATATTGGTGCATTTGTGCTTTTATCTTTTAAGGATACATATCTCCAAATATTCGTACTATTATCAAAATATACCCTTTGTATAACTCCACTATTTGCTGTAAAATATAAATGATTACTATTCTCATTCAATGCTAAATTTGATGTAGTATTCGCTAATGGATCATTGAAACTATTTAAAATACCCATTAATAATCCAGGCGAAGTTGTTAAGTTCGTTGTTGTGCTAGCGGTACATCCGTTCAAATTTGTGGCTGTTACTTTAATTGGTTGACTCGGATTTTGATACACATTACCAATCGTGATTTTCAATTCTTTACAGTCTCCATTATTTAAATCATTTGGTGTATTACAGGATATATTCGATGATTGATAAGCTTCCCAGTTAAATTTATAATTCGCAGAAGATTGAACCGTATTATTTTGAAGTATTACTGGCTTTACAACTATATTAGAACCTTCACAACCTTTCAGCACATTAGGTAGACTTACAGTATATGGTTCTGATCCTTTTATGTATTTGCACATACTGTTTACCTGGCCAAGTTGAGTAATCGTTAAACATACATTGCCACCTTTTGCATAATTAGCACCGCCAGAATTTGTGCCAACGGTTATTGAATTTGCATATGGGCCTTGTAAATCAGAATATGGAATCCAACCTTGAGGTATCTCCCACTTGTATGTTTCGTTGTTATTGATGCGGGGTATGCTAAATGTTTTGGTTTGATTGTTATAATCACAAGTTGCTTTATCTATTCCTGATTCATTAGTAATAGTATCAGTTACAGGTTTAGGAGGGGTCAATGAGGTTAATGTAAAAGTAACAACATTACTTATGCTTTTTAAATGCCACTTTTGTCCGCAAGGATACAAGGGTATAGGCCAACCACAGTCCCATGAATCATAAAGTTCATAATATCTTCTTATTATGTAAATGTGCTGAACAAGTCCTTTATTGATTTTAAAAATTACTGGGTCAAGTGTAAAGTCTTTTGGTTTTGCTGCTGGTCCCCATAACTCCTCTTTATCACCTACATCATACCATGTATAGCCATCATTAGATATTATATACTGATATCCTTGGTGTCTTTCTCTGCCTTGATTTGGCCAGTTGATGAATGAGCCAAAAACACTTGTAGGGTAAATTACATCTCCATCAACAAGGTTGAAAAATCCTTGATCTCCGCAAATTGCATTATATGTACTGTCTGGTCTAGGGCAATGTAGTAAAGTGAAAGAGACAACATTACTTTCGTCATAACAAATTTCAATCCCCCCCTTGTAAGCAATTGCTACTCTACGATAATATGTATTACGGGTTTGCTTTTCTGGCATATATGATTTCCCATTTTCACCACTTATAATTGAAAAATTATTCCCCTCATTCCGTTTGAACCAATAATATTTGATAGTTAAATTAGTCGCTGTAGCAGCTCCAACTCCAGTGCTTGAATCCTGTGCAATAGGTTGTGTTGGTTGATATGGTAAATCAACAAATTTGGAGCAACATATTATATTGTAAAATATTTTATTTGGGTCTGCAATTATGCTAAAGTGCCATTTATTAGTTTCTGCTATTTTGTGATACGTTAAGATTGCAGGTGGTGGATCAAGTTGCTCGATTCGAACTATATAAGTATAGGAAGTAGAGGCTTTGCCTTTCTGCAGCTTTTCAAAATCTTCACCCGCTACAATTATGGATGTGGAATCATCATTGTCAGTGCTAGAGATTGAATGCGATTGGGAGCCCACATATACCTCACTCCCATCGGTATTAATACTATATACCTGAAATTTGACATATTCACCCAAATCTCCGACACGATCAAGGCCTTGCCATTTTATATAAAAGGTTAAAAATGACAAAGGCAAAAGATTTTGAGTAATTTTTGCGTTGTCATATAGTGTAGTGTCTTTAGTGCCGCCCCAATAAGATTTTCGTATTGATGTTTTTACTCTTGTTATTTGAACATCCAGGGCCTGTGCTGAACCTACACATAATAATAACATGCATAGAATTAAAATTTTTTTCATAAAACTTTTTTAGATATAAAATATTTGATTTTAAAAATGGCATACACTCAATGTCTACTAAAAAGATTAAGATACTGATTGAAGGAAATCCTTTATTAGATGAAAATAATGTTTGTCATTTAACAAACTATAAATAGCTGATTACCTGCAAAATTAATTTAAAACATTGTTGATTATATTATTTTATTTGAATAGATTATGCACTAAATAGATAATTTAGTTATGGAAATCGGCATTAAAATAAAAAAAGTTAGAGAACTGCGAAATCTAACTCAGGAATACATGGCGCAACAGCTTAATGTTAGTCAATCTACATACAGCAGATATGAAAAAGAAGATGGTGATTTAACAGTTTCTCAATTAAATAAAATTGCGCAATTGCTCGAAATAAAAATCGACGATTTAATTAATTTTGATGAAAAATTAATCTTTAATAATTATGGAACAGCACATGATAAATCTTTTTCAGTTAACTACATTAATATTTCCGAAAAAGAACGTGAATTATATGACAAAACCATTAAGCTATTAGAAGAAAAAATATTGATGATTGAAGCCAGATAAATTCTTTTAGACACGTTATTTAATTCACCACCCTACCCTTTTCCAACACCAATTTGTGATCTATGCAACGTGGCATATCACTATCGTAATGGGACACATAAATTAATGTCTTTTCAATGTGTTTGCAAATACCATCAACAATAGATGTAAATAAATTTGTTTGCTGCTTATCCAATCCTTGACACGGTTCATCTAAAATTAATACAGGCGGATTCTTAACCAATGCCCGTGCTAATAACAATACGCGTTGTTGACCTAAAGATGTTTTATAAAATGCTTTTTGTTTTAATTGCAATACATCCAGTGCTTCCATCCAATACAATACTGTTTTTTGTTGCATCGTACTTAAGCGTGTTGAAGAACCCACTTGATCGTGCAAGCCGGAACTTACAATTTCGAAACAAGTTGTTTTGTCTTGTGAAAATCCGCCCAAAGAAAAATCGTTTTTTGCCATGGCTTGCGATTGTATATACGAACTTCCGCGAAGCACATGATTGTGCATCTCTGGCGAAACGTAGCCAATCTTTTTCTTAATCTCCCAAATGCTTTCTCCATTGCCCCGCTTCTGGTCAAATAGAGACACATCATTCAAATACACCTGCGGATTATCTGCATTGATTAAACTCAATAAGGTCGATTTCCCTGAACCGTTTGCGCCTAGCAAAGCCCAATGCTCTCCGCGTTTTACCGTCCACGAAATATCATCTAATATTTTTTTATCTCCGAAGGCAATGTTTGCATGATTCATCTGCACAGCAACATCGAAGTATGGAACGTTCGTGAGAGCTATTTCTTTTAAGCGATCCCAATCAAACGTATGCTCTTTCGCCTCTACTGTTACAGTGACATCATCCTTGTTTTCATCCAATACACGGATTGTTCCATTTTCCATTCGAAAAAGCTGGTCTACACAATCAGGTATTTCATCGGATGTAGTAATAATTAAAACGGTTATGTTTTGTTCTTTTACGTCTTTTACTATGTCATGAAGTTGGTTCCGTGTTGCCGTATCCAAACCAATAAAAGGCTGGTCGAGTATCAATACATCTGGCTTAGCAAGCAGTGCCAATGCCAATTGCAAACGTTTGCCTTCTCCATTAGATAATTCAATAACAGGTTGCTCTAGCTTCACTCCAAGATTTAATTGAACAACAATTTTTTCTAATTCTAATTTGTTTGGGTTTTCTTTTATTAGAATATCCCTTACCGTAGGAAAATTGTCGCTGTAATTGCGATCGTAACGTTGTCCGAAATACGACTTCGTTTCAAACGCATATCTAAAATCGTGCTGCTGCTGCACAATAATTTTATTCAATTCTGTGGAAGAAAAAAGTAATTCTCCTGAAGTAGGGGGTCACATCCATTTTCTGGGGAGCAACTGGTTTAGGCGAATAATTTAGACAAT